>NZ_JBTNLS010000002.1:0-519711 GCF_059047085.1 Chromobacterium sp. INPA-IVC
TCGTCTTCACCGGAACCGTTTCGTTTCCGCTGTTTCGTTCGCTGCGTCAGCTGAGGAGGCGAACTATACGCCCGGGCCCCACACCCGTCAACACCTTTTGCGAGAAAAAATGAACTTTCTTCGACCCGTGCGCGCAAAGCGTTGATTTGCAAGAAAAGCGGCGGAAAAGAATTTCAGGCCCACGGCCCTTGCAGCAAGAAAACCGCCACAGTCGGGCCCGGCTGGCCGCCGGAAATGCGGCGGCGGCTACGCGCCGGCAGGCGATTCTGCTACGCTCCCATGCGTTTGGCACGCGATGTGCCTGCCGTGGACACTCTATATATGCTCAAATTTGATGTTCTGATTATCGGCAGCGGCCTGGCCGGCATGACGCTGGCGCTGCACCTGGCGGAAAAACGCAAGGTGGGCCTGATCACCAAACGCGATCTGCTGGAAGGCAGCTCCACCTATGCCCAAGGCGGCATCGCCGCCGTGCTGGATACCGACGACTCGGTGGAGGATCACATTCGCGACACGCTGATCGCCGGCGCCGGGCTGTGCAATGAAGACACCACCCGCTTCATCGTCGAACACTCTAAAGAAGCGATCGACTGGCTGATCGAGCTGGGCGTGCCTTTCACCCGCGACGACGAGCATCAGACCGGCTACCACCTGACGCGCGAAGGCGGCCACAGCCACCGCCGCATCATCCACGCCGCCGACGCTACCGGCGCCGCGGTGACCACCACGCTGGGCCAGAAGATCAAGGCGCACCCGAACATCACCGAGCTGGAGCACTATATAGCGATAGACCTGATCACTTCGCAGAAGCTGGGCCAGGACGGCAAGCGCGCCTATGGCGTATACGCGCTGGACAAGAACAGCGACGAAGTCGTCACCATCGCCGCCCAGCACACCATCCTGGCATCCGGCGGCGCGGGCAAGGTCTACCTCTATACCACCAATCCGGATACCGCCACCGGCGACGGCATCGCGATGGGCTGGCGCGCAGGCTGCCGCGTCGGCAATATGGAATTCATGCAGTTCCATCCGACCTGCCTCTACCACCCGCATTCCAAATCCTTCTTGATCACCGAAGCCGTGCGCGGCGAAGGCGGCATTCTGAAGCTGCCGGACGGCACCCGCTTCATGCCGCAGCACGACCCGCGCGGCGAGCTGGCCCCTCGCGACGTGGTGGCCCGCGCCATCGACTTCGAAATGAAGAAGCACGGCCTGGACTGCGTCTATCTGGACATCTCTTATAAGCCGGCGCAATTCATCAAGGAACACTTCCCCAATATCTACGCCCACTGCCTGGAGCTGGGCATAGACATCACCCAGCAGCCGATACCGGTGGTGCCGGCGGTGCATTTCACCTGCGGCGGCATCGTCACCGACCTCGCCGGCCGCACCGACGTGGCCGGCCTGTACGCGGTGGGCGAAGTGGCCCATACCGGCCTGCACGGCGCCAACCGCCTGGCCAGCAACTCGCTGCTGGAGTGCCTGGTGATAGGCAAGGCGGCGGCAGCCGACATCCAGGCGCAGGAGGCCATCAAATTGCCGGCGATTCCGGCCTGGGACGATAGCCGCGTCACCGACCCGGATGAAGAAGTGGTGATCTCGCACAACTGGGAAGAGCTGCGCCGCGCGATGTGGGACTACGTCGGCATCGTCCGCACCAACAAACGGCTGGAGCGCGCGCTGCACCGCATCGACCTGCTCAGAGGCGAGATCGACGAGTATTACAGCAACTTCCACGTCAGCAATGACCTGATCGAACTGCGCAATCTAGTGCAGACCGCCGAACTGATCGTCCGCTCCGCGCTGCTGCGCAAGGAAAGCCGCGGCTTGCATTACAGCCGCGACTATCCGGACCTGCTGCCCGAAGCGGCGGAAACCGTGCTGACGCCCGACGCCCCGCGCGGCGACTGATCGTTCCCGCTCCATCCAGAAGCCGCCGGCAGGCGGCTTTTTTCATGTCTCTCAAACTCGTACAGACATCAAAACAACACATTGGCATTTTTTGAATGATAAATAACTCAATTTGAGTTATTCGAGCTTATCATGACCCCGCGCGCTACCCGCTGCATGCCGCTGCGCAAGGCGTCTGCACCATCGGGCCAAGCCAGCTACGGCGGCGCAGCAGATGACAATGCCGCTCGCCAGCGCGCGGCATTTCTCGAACCGCTCAACGCCTCGCGCGAGCCGCGCACCATTCTCGCTGTTTCATCAGAAAGCGTCTGTTAAGCACCACCATCTAAACAGGAAGAAGACTCATGAAATACGCAGCAAACCGCTTTGCCCTCCCATCAGCCATCCTGGCCGGGCTCGCCCTCCTCGCCGCCGCCGGCTCCGCGGCCGCCCAAGGCTCCACAGCCGGCAGCGCCGAGAAACAAGCAAGCCGCCAGCCCGATTGCGCCGCAGCCTGGAGCCCCGCCGCGCCCTATGCCGCCGGCAGCGTCGCCAGCCGCGGCGGCGTCAACTACACCGCCGCCTTCTGGACCCAGGGCAACGCGCCGGAACAGGGCCAGGCCTGGCAGTCCGGCAAGCGCTGTCGCCCCGCGGCCCAAGCCAAAGCCAAAGCCGCCGACCACGACGCCAACTTCCCGCCCAACACGCTGAAATTCCTGAAGGCCAACACCGGCCTGGACGGCGAGCAGTGGGGCAACATCATGAAACTGGTCAACAAGCCGGAGCAGGATTCTCTGGAATGGACCAAATACTACGGCTACTGCGAGGACATCAAGGACAAGCGCGGCTATACGATAGGGATTTTCGGCGCCACCACCGGCGGCTCCAATGACGAAGGCCCGGATGGCCCGACGCTGTTCAAGGAGTTCGACGCCTCCAGCGGCGCATCCAATCCGTCCATCGCCGGCGGCCTGGCCCGCGCCGGCGTGCACGGCAGCATGCAGGGCAAGATCCTGAAGATCAGCGACAGCGCCAAGGTGTTCTGCGACAAGATAGGCGGCCTGCAGAACAATCCCGCCTGGCGCGACGCGATGTGGAACACTTTCTACAAGGTATACATCCAGTACAGCGTGCAGCAGGCCCGCCAGCGCGGCTTCTCCAGCGCGCTGACCATAGGCTCCTTCGTCGACACCGCGCTGAACCAGGGCGCCGCCGGCGATTCCGGCACGCTGCAGGGCCTGCTGTCCCGCTCCGGCAACAGCAGCGACGAAAAAACCTTCATGACCGCCTTCTACGCTCAGCGCAGCAAGATCGTCGACACCAACCACTACAACCAGCCGCCCAACGGCAAGAACCGCGTCAAGCAATGGAGCACGCTGTTGAACCAGGGCGAGACCGATCTGAAAAACGCCGACGCGGCGGTGCAGAAAGTGACCGACTGGGAAATGAAGTAAGGATAGGCCGAACCGCGCGCGCCATCGAAACCGGCGCGCGCGGTTTTCGTTTCAACGCTTAGAAGCGGCCGTACAGCACCCCAGTCTTCTGATCCGCCGACATCGCATACACCGGCAGCGTGCCGGGCTTGGTCTCGCCCATCCCTGGTGAATTCAGCGGCATGCCGGGCACCGCGATGCCGACCAGCTTGCTATTGCCGGCCAGCAGCCGCTTGATGGCGGCCGCCGGCACATGGCCTTCCACCACGTAGCGGCCAACCTTGGCGGTGTGGCAGCTGCCCATGCCCGGCGTCACGCCGAGCTGGCTTTTCACCTGCTGCATATCGTCGCGATTGACGGCGGAAACGGCAAAACCGTTCTGTTTCAGATAAGCGATGTAAGCCTCGCAGCAGCCGCAGCTCGGGCTCTTGTAAACAGTGACGGGAACGGCGGCCAACGCGGACGCGCTGGCGGCGGCCAAGACGGCCGTAAACAGAAAATGACGCAACTGGGGCATGGTGCCCTCCTGGTTTAAATGTCCGGATCGATCGCGCGCTCGACGGCGCGCGGAAAAGCTCAAACCAGGACAAACAAGGGAGGGCGCAGCGGCGGCGGCGGGACCGGTCCAGGGGACAAAACAGGCTGCGTCGCCACTCTTACGCTGCGGGAAGGCAAAACAACCATCTCGGGCAGAGAAGCTTTGATAAACAGCGGCAGGCAGGCCTGCGCGCAAGCGACCGAACCGCAGGCCGCCGCGCCATTCATCGCCGCATGCTTCGCGGATGGCTTGGCGGCCATCCCGGCGCAATCACGCGACGCGCTCATCGCCGCGCACGCCTCGGGCGACGCCATGCCCGTCAACGGCGCATGCGCCGCCGCCGTCCCTCCGGCAAAGAGGGACAGCTGCAGCAAGATCAGCAACAGAGCGCGGCGCAAGGCTTTCATTCCGCGACGATACCATGCCGGCCGGCCAGGCAAGCGCACAAAGATCAAACCTGTCCCCATCATGCGGAGTCATCGCTCCCCAAGCGCAAGCGCCACAGATCCTGGCGCCGGGACAATTCGATCCGGGCCAGCGGCGCGATGTCGATCTGCCTATACGCCTGCGGCGGCAAATTCAGCGCCCGCAACAGAATCGCCTTGATGACGCTGCCGTGGGCGATGACCAGGGCGTGGCCGGCCGGCCAGCCAAAATGTTCGAACCAATGGCCGACGCGCTCGACCATCGCCTGCAGCGACTCCCCTTCAGGCGCCGGACATTCAAGGTCAGACAACCATGCGCTCAAGGCCTCCGGCTCCGCCGCCGCGACCGCCTTCAGAGACAGGCCGCGCCAACGGCCATACTCCGCCTCCCGCAACGCGGTTTCCGCCTCCGCCGCGCGGCCCAGCGCGTCGGCAGTCTGCCGGGCGCACCGCTCCGGGCTGCGAAGCACCAGGTCGGCCAGGCCCAGCGAGTCGGCCAGGCCCGCCGCGCGTTCCAGCGCTTCCGGCCCCAAGGGATCGTCCGCCGGAAAATGGCCGGCGCGCAGCGCGCGGCTCGCCGGCACGCACAGCAGGGTGATACGGCTCGTCATGCTTTTGGCTCTCCGTCAAAACGCCCTGAAGTTCTTTGACATTTTCTCTCGGCTCTCTAGAATCCACATCGTCTCGATGCGAGGAAGCCGGTGCGAATCCGGCACGGTCGCGCCACTGTGTATCAGCCTGATCCGCCATGCGGACAGGCATGAAAAGTCAGGCCTTCGCATCCAGCCAACCATCCGTTTCAGGACGCGTCATCCTCAAGGAGATATCTCATGCATGCAAGCCCCGTCATGGCGCCGGCTATCCAGCCCGTGTCCCTCCCCATTCGCGAACTGCTGCCCTGGGCAGTCTTCGGCAGCATTCTGATGCTGCTGGCGATCTACTTCGTCGGCGTGGAAGAAGGCGCCGCCGCCATCTTCAACAGCATGTATGTGCACGAGTTCGTCCACGACGGCCGGCACCTGCTGGGCTTCCCCTGCCACTGACGCGAAGGCTCCATCATGATCAGAAGTCTGCTGACCCGCGGCATGATCGCGGGCTTTCTGGCCAGCCTGCTGGCCTTCGGCTTCGCCAAGGTCGTCGGCGAGCCCCAGGTGGATCGCGCGATCGCCTTCGAAGAAAAAATGGAGTTGGTAAAGAACGGCGGCCACCCTGACGAAACGCCGGAGCTGGTCAGCCGAGGCGTGCAGTCCGGCATCGGCCTGTTCGTCGGCGTCGGCGTGTTCGGCACCGCCGTCGGCGGCCTGTTCGCGCTGGCCTTCGCCTTCGCCTACGGCCGCATCGGCGCCTTGCGCGCCCGCGCGATGTCCGCGCTGATGGCTTTGCTAGGCTTCATTTCGTTCGCGCTGGTGCCCTTCCTCAAATACCCGCCCAATCCGCCATCGGTGGGCGACCCCGGCACCATCGACTCCCGCACCGCGCTGTTCTTCGCGATGATAGCCGCGTCGCTGGCCGCGCTGGCCGTCGCCGTGTTCCTGGCGCGCAAGCTGATCTCCCGTTTCGGCGCCTGGAACGCGACGCTGATCGCCGCCGCCGTCTTCATCCTGTTGGTGGCGATCGTCCAGCTGCTGCTGCCGGAGGTGAACGAGATTCCCGAACAATTCTCCGCCGTGCTGCTATGGCGCTTCCGGATGGCGTCATTCGGCATCCAGGCGATCTTGTGGACCGGCCTCGGCCTGCTGTTCGGCCACTTTGGAGAACGGCTGCTGGAGGATCGCCGCGGCGCCTTCCAGGTCAACTGAGCGCAAGCCCCCCTGCTTCGACACCCTCGCTCCGGCGAGGGTGTTTTGTTTCAGCGCCCGCTCGGACAGCTCCGCGCCACCAACCCGGCGGGCGAATCAATGCGCGGCCCGCCTCGCCTCTTCCGCCGCCAGCTTATGCTGAGCCTGCCGGTCTCCGTGCTGCGCCTCCTTGGCGGTTTGGGCCACGGTTTCCGCAGCCTCCTGCAAAACCCGCGCCGCATTGCTGATAGTCACTTTGTCCTGCACCACAGGCGGGGCAGCCTGCGCCTGGATTTGAGCTTGAGATGGCGGCGCGGATGCGGCGGACGGCGCGGCGTCTTGCGTCGATGCGGCCGGAGAGGCCGCAGGTGTTTGAGGGGCCTGGGTGGAAACAGAGGCGATCATCATGGTGTGTCTCCCGAAAGGATTCGAACGCGCAACGGCGCGATGCGGGACGCACGCGCAGCATCATGCCATTTCAACTTAGCAGCCCAGACTTAGCCCAGACTTAGCCCGCCTCACTCTTCTCTCGCCGCCTGCATGCTGACCGATACCCGCAGGCCGGACGCGCCCCGGCAAGACAGGCTCACCCTCGCGCCTACCCGCTCCGCGATGGTCCTGACGATGGACAAGCCCAACCCCGCGCCCTGCTGGCCGCTGCCCAGACTGCGATAGAAAGGATCGAAAACCCGCTCCCTCTCCTCTTCTGGAATGCCGGGACCGGTATCGTCTATCGTCAGAACCGTCCGCCCGTCCGCCTCGCCGACCGCCAGATCCACCCTGCCGCCCTCCGGCGTATAGCGGATGGCGTTGTCCGCCAGGTTCCTGACCAGCGCGAACAGGTCCAGCTCGTTCGCCCATACCTTGGCATCGCGCTCACCTTCCACGCCGATGTCGATATGTTTGGCTTCGGCCAAGGGAATCAGGTCTTCCAGCACCCGGCGGTAGACGTCCCAAACCGAAACCGGCGACAACGGCGGCTCCACCGCCGATTGCGCCCGAGCCAACGCCAGCAGCTGATCCAGCAGATCGCGGCCGCGCGCGATGCCCCCTCTCAGCGCGGACAGCCGCTCCCTCGCGGTCTCGGACATCTCCGCGTCGGCCAGCCGCTCCGCCTGCAACGATAACGCCGCAAGCGGAGAGCGCAGCTCATGGGCGGCATCCGCGACGAAGCGCCGCTGGGCCTGCATCGAGCGCGCCACGCGCTCCAGCAGGCGATTGATGGCGAGAACGAAAGGCCTGACCTCGACCGGCAGGCCATCCGACGCCAAGGGATGCAGTTGCGGCTCCGCCCGCCGGTCCACCTCCTGGGAAAGCTCGGCGATCGGCTGGAACATGTTCCGCACCAGCCTGGCCACCATCAGCAGCAGCAGCGGAATCAGCAGCAGAAAAGGCGCCACTGCGCGCAGCGCCCCATTCCGGGCGATCTCGTCGCGAAAGCCCTCCTCCTGGGCGAAGGCGATGCGCTGCCCATCCCGCATCGTCCGCACCAGCACGCGGAAGGTTTCGCCGCCCGCCTCCAGCGTCTGCAAACCGTCCGGCAACGATTTCTCCAGCCTCAGCACGCCGCCGGCATCGACGCCGGGAATGGATGGCCTCCAGCTTCCCAGCCTCTGCACGATCACCCGGGACTCCTCGTTCCCGCCTGGCGTGCCGCCTTCGGGAAAATCCGCCGGCAGTCGTTCCCTGTCCAGCAGCGCAGCCACCTGGCGCAGCACGTCGTCCTGGAATTCGTGCGCTTCGCCAAGAGCGGAGACGAAAGAAAAAATCCCGGCGACCACCCCGAAAACCAGGATGGCCGCAGTCAGCGCGAACGACAGCCTCAGCTGCACGGATTCGTTCAAACGCCTTTTGATACCATCCATCCCGCCCCCCTGACATTCTTGATGACCTCGCTGCCCAGCTTGCGGCGCAGCGAGTGGATCAGAAACTCGACCGCATTGCTTTCCACCTCCTCGCCCCAGCCGTAGATCCTGTCTTCCAGGCTGCCGCGCGACAGGATGGCGCCCGGACGTATCAACAGCGCATGCAGCAAGGAGAATTCGCGGTTGGACAACTGGATGGGCGAGCCGTCGGCGACCGTCGCCATCCGCGTGGCCGGGTCCAGAAACACCACGCCGTTGCCCAGCAACGGCGTCGCGCTGCCGCCTTTCCGCCTCAGCACGGCGCGCATGCGCGCCAGCAGCTCCGCCATCTCGAACGGTTTGACCAGATAGTCGTCGGCGCCGCCGTCCAGCGCGCGCAAGCGGTCGTCCAGTCCGTCGCGGGCGGTAATGACCAAGAGCGGGATCGCGTTGCCCTCGGCGCGAATAGCGGCCAGCACCGACAGCCCGTCCTTGCCCGGCAAGCCCAGGTCAAGCAAGGCCAGGTCATAGCTCTGGCATCCAAGCGCGGTTTGCGCGGAACGCCCGTCCCGCACCCAATCCACCGCCTGGCCTTCGTCCCGCAACGCGGCCTGGACCGCCTCGCCTATCATCGGATCATCCTCGATCAGCAATACCCGCATCGTCTTCTCCATCGATCCCCGTCCATCTCACTCGCGCCAGCCCCCACCCAACGCTCTGGCCATCGGGCAGGCGCTGAACGCTTTCCCCATGCGCTCCAGCGCCTTGTCCAGCATATGCCAATCCAGCGCCGGTCTCGGCTTCACGCGGCTTCCGCCGCCTGGCGGGCACGGCGGCAAGCCGCGCGCTTGCCCTGTCCATCCCCCCGCGGCGCTCAGGCGCGTAGCCATCCGGCGGCGATGAAACGGCCGAACAGCGCGCGGCGCGCATGCTGCGCGAAGCGGTGGATCGGCTCCAGACGCCGTTCATTTCGCGGCCCGGTCAGCCAGGCCGCCGTCAGCGCCGTTGCGGCGGCGCCCAGCATGTCCAGCGGAAAATGGACGCCCAGATAAATGCGCGCCCAGGCCATGGGCAGACCCAGCGCGGCCAGCGCCCAGCCGACGCGGCGACTGCCAGGCCGCAGCGACAGGCTGAAGGCGGCGGACCACCACAGCGTCAGGTGGTCGCTGGGGAAGGAAGAATCCGCGGCATGCGGAATCAGGGTATGTCCGAGGCCGATCATGAACGGCCGCGGATGCTGCCAGGCCAGGCCGATCAGCAGATTGGCCGACAGCCCCGCCAACCCGGCCAGCGCCGCCGCCTGCATGGCCCTGCGGACAGACTCTCCCCCGCGCAGCCAAGCCAGTCCGATTCCGACGGGAACGGCCCAAATCAGGGATTCGGCGCAAAACGTTGCCAGATGCAGCATCGCCGGCGCCGGAAGCGCGGGCGCGTTCAGCCACGAGAACAACGCGAAATTAAGGTCTTCCATGGCATTGGCCATGCGAATGAGGCCGTCAGTCCCGCTCATCGCGATCCGCCTTGTCCTCCCGGGACGAAACCACCGTCCCCGAGTCGGGATCGACCCTGACATCGAGCACCTTGCCGCCGCTGGCCACCGCCACAGCATACGCCCAGCCAAGGCCGGCGCGTTCGCGCTCCGCGCGGATGGCTTTGCCGTTGGCGTGCCGCTCGGCGGCCATGATGGCCTGGGTCAACGGGATTCTGGCCTTGCTTGCGGCCAGGACATCGCTCTCCGCGCCGTTTCTCGCGGCATAGGCGGCCGCGCCGCAGGTGAAAACGACGATGGCCAGAAAGGAAAGCTTGGAATAGCGGTGCATCTGGTTTCTCCAGGTAACGCTCGAAGCGCGTGGACCGGAGAATAAAACAGCAAACTTAGCGAAGGCTTAGAAGCACCCGGAGAGCCGGCAGACGAAACCGGACGGGGACATGCCCTATTTATCGCCGGCCATGCCCATGCTTGCCACCACCCTGGCCGCATTGGCCTGGCAGTCCATATCATCCGGTTTGGCGTCTATCAGCTGGATCAGCGTCTGGATATGCGCCTTGCTCTGCGCCAGCCGCGCTTCCAGCGACTCGATATCCTCAAGCTTGCGCCTGAGCGCTGACAACAGCTGCTCATGCTTCCACGACAGGAAATCCGCCGGCAGGATCTGCTGGATCTCATCCAGGGTGAAGCCGGCTTGCTGCGCGTCGCGAATGATGGACAGCACCGCCACCGTCTCGGGCGGATAGTCGCGATAGCCGTTCGCCTGGCGGCTGGCCGCCTTCAGCAAACCCTTGGATTCATAAAAGCGGATCGCCGAGGCCGCCATGCCGCTGCGCTTGGCCAGTTCACCGATTTTCATGCCGCTCCAGACCTAACTCTTGCCTGAGTCTCATCGGGCGCCGCGGCCGGCCTACCGCGCTGGCGCATTGCGCAGCGCCGCCAGCAAGGCCTGGGCCAGCGCCTTGCTGGAACGCGGATTCTGACCGGTGATGAGGCGGCCGTCCGTCAGCGCGAAGCTGCCGAAGGGCATGACAGCCTTCTCGTAGCGCCCTCCTCGGGCCTCCATCTCGCTTTGCAGTTGATAGGGCACCTGATCCTTCACCCCGGACAGCGCCTCCTCGAAATTGGAGAAGCCGGTCACGCGGCGGCCTTCCAGCAGCGGCCGGCCCTCTTCAGTCCGGAGATCAAGCAGGCCCGCCAGGCCATGGCACACCGCCGAGACGATGCCGCCGCCGCGGTAGATGCTTTCGGCGACCCGGTTCAGATCGGCGTTGCCGCGGAAATCCCAGATCGTGCCATGGCCGCCGGTGTAGAAGATGGCGCGGTAAGCGCCGGGGTCGATGTCGGCCACCGCCCGGGTCGATTGCAGCAGCGCCATGAAGGCCGGGTCGTTCAGGCGGGCCTTGGCAGCCGCATCGGCATGGGGCCAGCCCAGGCTGCGCGGATCCAGCGGCACGGCGCCGCCGTTCGGGCTGGCGAAATCGATGGCGTAGCCGGCCTCTGTCAGCGCATCGTAAACGTGGGTCAGCTCGGCGAGCCACAATCCGGTGCGCTCGGCTCGGCTCGGATAGCGGTCATGATTGGTCATGACCATCAGGATCTTTCCGGCGCTGGCGGAAGGTTCCTGGACCAGGGGCGCGGCGTCTGCTGCTGCGGTTTGCATGATTGGCATGGACATGGCGACCAGAACGGGTTTGTTGAAAATAGGCACGGACAACACCTTCTGCATGATAGTACATCGCGCCATTTTGCCTTCCGGACAAATACCATAAGCATTGAGATGCGCGCCAAGCACCATGCTAAGATTAAAGCCAGCTTTAATGTCAACAAGCTCTTTCCCGCTTGATGCCACGCTCCCCAGTCCCGCTCCTCGCCCGCTCAAGCGCTTGACCTCAAAACCAGCCTTCCGGCGCGCCGGCGAGAAATTCTTCATCGACAGACTTGACCTTAAAGTTGGCTTTAATCCTATCGTGCGCTCATCGCTACCCTGGAGACCACGATGAATCCCTTCGCGTCCCTCACCCTGCCCAATGGCAGCCTGCTGCCGAACCGCCTGGCCAAGGCCGCCATGGAGGAAAACATGGCCGACCGCGACCACGCGCCGTCCGAACAACTGATCCGCCTCTACCGCGCCTGGGCGGAAGGCGGCGCAGGGCTGATCATCACCGGCAACGTCATGGTGGACCGGCGCGCAATGACCGGCCCAGGCGGGGTGGTGCTGGAGTCGGTGCGATTCGGCGAACGCTTTGAGAAGTGGTCCGCCGCCGCCCGCGCCCAAGGCGCGCAAATCTGGATGCAGATCAACCATCCGGGCCGCCAGATGCCCGCCGCGCTGGGACAGGAAACCATCGCGCCATCCGTTGTGGCCATGGATCTGGGCAATTTCTCCAAACAGTTCGCCACGCCGCGCGCGATGTCCGAAGCCGATATCGCCGACGTGAAAACCCGCTTCGTCAACACCGCGCGGCTGGCGGAGCAGTTCGGCTTTTCCGGCGTGCAGATCCACGCCGCGCATGGCTACCTGATCAGCCAGTTTCTGTCGCCCATCACCAACCAGCGCGCCGACCGCTGGGGCGGCAGCCTGGAAAACCGCGCCCGCCTGTTGCTGGACATCGTCCGCGAAGTGCGCCAGGCCGCGGGCCCCGGCTTCGCCGTGTCGGTGAAAATCAATTCGGCCGATTTCCAGCGCGGCGGTTTCAGCGCCGACGACGCCAAGCAAGTGGTGGCCATGCTGAACCCGCTGGGCGTGGACCTGATCGAGCTGTCCGGCGGCAGCTACGAAGCGCCGGCCATGCACGGCCAGACGCGCGACGGCCGCACCCTGGCCCGCGAAGCCTATTTCCTGGAGTTCGCCCAGGACATCGCCTCGGTCGCGCAGATGCCCATCATGGTGACCGGCGGCATCCGCCGCTATCCGGTCGTCGAACAGGTGCTGAACAGCGGCGTCGCCGTCGCCGGCATGGCCACCGCGCTGGCGATCAACCCCAACCTGCCCAAGGCCTGGCGCAGCGACGCGTCGGCCGCGCCCCGGCTGCGCGCCATCCCATGGAAGAACAAGATGCTGGCCTCGGTCGGCTATATGGCGATGGTGAAATACCAGCTGCGCCGCCTCAGCCTGGGCAAACGCACCCGGCCCGATGTCGCCCCGGCCTTGGCGCTGCTGCGGCAGCAGTGGGACGCCAAAATCCGGGCCGGACGCTACCGGCGCTGGATCCAGCGCCAATCCGCTTCGGCATGAGCATTGCGGCGGGGAAGAATACCGCCTCGCCGCCACCGTCTCCGCCATCGAACAACGCAACCATCCAAAACCGGCCGCGTCGTGAAAACCGCCGCCGCAGCCGGCATGAAAGACTGAAATGGCTGATTGGGATTTGATGAACCCATCGACTCAGGATTCGCAATAGTTTCTCGTCGCCATTTCAATTTCTATCAAGGGAGAAAATAAAGACCTTTTATCTGAAACTGCAAAACTTTCAGATTATGATCAATAAAACAGCAATCAATCCGGCCGCTTCCGCCTGCAAGGTGAAATGCCGCGCGCAGGGTGAAAGGCCTGCGCCCATATCGGGCTTTTCCCGGCGTCGCGCCGGGTTAAAGCCACTGGCAAACGAGCTTGGCAAACCGCCATGAATCCCCGCGGGGCATATCCGCCCCAAAGGGCTTCATCGTTTCTCAAAGAGGCCGGGCCATATGGCAACTCAAATACTCATAGATTTGTTTGGCGAAGTCGCGCTGCTGATGTGGGGCATCCACATGGTCCATACCGGGATTCTGAGGGCCTTCGGCAGCCAGATTCGCCAATTTCTCGGCAAAAGCCTGCGCACCCCGCTGCGGGCTTTTCTCTCCGGCCTCGGCATCACCACCTTGCTGCAAAGCAGCACCGCCACGGCCCTGATGCTCGGCTCCTTCGCCGCCGGCGGCATGGTGGATCTGGCGCCTTCGCTGGCCGTCATGCTCGGCGCCAATGTCGGCACCACGCTGATCGTGCAGGCGCTGTCGTTCAACATCACGCTGGCCTTTCCCATCCTGATCCTCGCCGGCGTCACCGCCTTCCGCCGCAGCGCGCGCACCCGCACCCGAGACATGGGCCGGGTCGGCATCGGCCTCGGCCTGATGCTGCTGGCGCTGCACCTGATCCTGGAGACGGTTCAGCCTATCGAGGCGTCGCGCACGCTGCGCCTGCTGCTGGAGAACATCACCAGCGACCCTACGCTCAACCTGCTGCTTGCCGCCTTGTTCTCGCTGGCCGCCCACTCCAGCGTGGCCTCCATGCTGTTCATCATGTCCCTGGCCGGCGCCGGCGTGCTGTCGCCGACCATCACCGTCGCCATGGTGTTGGGCGCCAATCTCGGCAGCGCGCTCAATCCGGTGCTGGAAGGCAATCGCAACGATCCCGCCCAGCTGCGGATGCCGGTCGGCAACCTGGTCAACCGGCTGGCCGGCTGCCTGCTGGCCTTGCCGTTTCTGGACGACATCCAGCGCGCCATCCTGAGCGTGGATCCGGATCCGGGCAGGCTAGCCGCGCACTTTCATCTGTTGTTCAATCTGGCGATGTCCATGCTGTTCATCGGCACGCTTCCCCGCCTATCCCGCTGGCTGGTCAAATGGCTGCCCGCACATGCCTCTCCGGACGAACCCTCGCAGCCGATGTACCTGGACCCGGCGATGCTCGGCACGCCCACCCTGGCCTTGACCAACGCCGCGCGCGAAGTGCTGCGCATGGCGGATGTCCTGACGCTGATGCTGCGCCAATCGCAAGCGGCTTTCCGCGAGGTGGACCGCAACCGGGTCAGCCAGATACGCGCGATGGACGACCAATTGAGCCAGCTGCATGGCGCCATCCAGCGCTATCTCGCCGCGCTCAGCCCCTATTCGCTGGACGACGAGGAGTTGCGCCGGATCGGCGAGATTCTCAACTTCGCCAGCGTGCTGCAGCATATCAGCGAGATGGTGGACCGAAACCTGATGGCCTGCGCCAACCGCCTGGTCAAACAACAACTGGCGCTGTCGGAGGAAGAGTTGTCGGACATCGACGAAGTGCTCGGCCGCTTGCTGGGCCACCTGCACTTGGCCGTCACCATATTGATGTTCGGCGACGCCAGCTCGGCGCATCAACTGTTGAAGGAGAAGGCGCGGCTGCGCGAGATGGAGCTGAACGCCGCCGAGCGCCAGTTCAACCAGATCCGGGCAGGCAGCACCCGCGATCTGGCCGCAGGCAACCTTTACCTGGAGACCCTGCGCGTCCTCAAACGCATAGATTCCTATCTGACCGGCACAGCCTACCCGCTGCTCGAACAACGCGGGGAGTTGCCGACGGATCGGCTGGCCACGTCATAGCGCGGGATCCAGCAGCGCGCGATACAACTCCGGCCGGCGGTCCGCCAATACATCATTGCGCGGGCTGATGTATTTGTTTCGGCTTGCGGCCAGGTCAAGCTCTGCCAGAATCAGCTGGCAATCGCCGTCTTGGCGGCTGGCGCGCGCCAACGCGTAGCCCTTGGCGTCGGTGATCAGCGAACAACCGGCCCAATCCACGCCGCGCTCGATGCCGGCGCGGTCGCAAACCGCCACAGGCAAATGGTTGAATGCGGCGTTGGCTTGCGCCTTGATCATTTCCGCTGGCCGTTCGCCCTCCGGATGAGGCTGCGCCGGCCAATTGACCGGGACGCAGAGCAAATCCG
This sequence comes from Chromobacterium sp. INPA-IVC, assembly GCF_059047085.1. NCBI lineage: Bacteria > Pseudomonadati > Pseudomonadota > Betaproteobacteria > Neisseriales > Chromobacteriaceae > Chromobacterium > Chromobacterium sp. INPA-IVC. The sequence goes on from NZ_JBTNLS010000002.1 coordinate 15,079, forward strand.
CGCCGGCCAGCGCAGGCAGGCGCGTCCACTCCGGAATCTCCAGGTCATAGCAGATCATCATGCCCAGCCGTCCAATCGCCGTCTCCACCACCGGCGGGGGCTGGCTCCCCGCATCGAAAATCGCCTTCTCGCCATCCCACAGGTGCGCTTTCCGATAGCAGGTTTGGCCGCCATCCGGCCTGAGCAGCACGGCGCTGTTATGCAGCCCGTCGCCATCCGCCTCGCAAAAGCCAGCGACAACGATGAGATCGAGCTCGGCGGCCAGTTCGCGCCATTCGCTGACGCATGGCCCGGCGGCCGTTTCGGCAAGACTCCAGGCTTCGTCGCGACTGGAAAAAACGTAACCCGTGTTGGCCAGCTCCGGCAGGATGGCGAGTTTCGCTCCCCGGCGCGACGCCTGGATCAGCGCGTCGCGGCTGCGGCGCATATTGCCGGAGACATCGCCGAACACAGGCGCAAGTTGGCAACAGGCGATGCTTACGGCGCGGGCAGGTTTGTCTGCGGGCAAAGCGGCATGCGGCATGGCGATTTCCAGTATGGGATGGGGTTGAATCCTTGAGTGATCAGGATAGGAGTCGAGATTCCTTGCCGATGTTCCAGAGGTGGCCGCTTTCCGATGAAAAGCATTGCCATCATCGAACCGGCGTCAAAAACGATTGCAATGGACGAGGCCAGGCTGCCTTGGCTGACGCCGCGCATGCTCAGCCATTCAACATGTCCAGATAGCGCCGCGCCGCGCCCCATTCGTCGCCCGCGCGGCTGATCGCCGCCAATTCCGACACCAGCGGCGAGCGCTCCGCCAGACGGCGATAAACGAGATTAGGCGCCGCCATTTTTCGCACCGGCGCGGGCACCAGGGCCAGGCCCAAACCCGCCGCCGCCAAGGCCAGCACCGACATGGTGCTGCCCACCTTGTAGGCGATGCGCGGCTCGCCGCCCAATAGCCGGCGCAACATCGGCAATTGGCCCTCGTCGTCGCCATCGGCGGCATAAACGATGAACGGCTGCTCCTGCAAGTCAGAGACGCGCAATGAGCGGCGCGCGGCCAAGGGATGCCGCTCCCCCATCGCCACCTCCCAGTGCCAGCTACCCGCCGGCCTGGCCTGCAAACCGGCCGGCAGCAGATGGCCCAGCTGCGGGCAATAGCCGATATCCAGCCGCCCGGCCAGAATCGCTTCCAACTGCGCCGCCGGCGCCATTTCATGCAAGTCCACCGCCACATCCGGCCAGGCCGCATGGAAGGCCAGCAAATCATCCGACAAACGTCCCGCCGCCACGGCATTGCCGACAAAACCTATCCTCACCACGCCGGTTTCGCCGCGCGCGGCGCGGCGCATCACGCTCTTGGCGCGCTCGGCCTGCTCCACCGTGCGCCTCGCCTCGATCAGCAGAATCCGTCCGGCGTCGGACAATTCCACCTTGCGCGTGCTGCGCACGAACAAGGTCACGCCCAGCTCCTCTTCCAACGATCGGATCTGGGCGCTCAAGGCCGGCTGGACGATATGCAGCTTTTCGGCGGCCCGACCGAAATGGCCCTCGTCGGCAACCGCCAGGAAATAGCGTAAATGGCGTAATTCCATGCGTCCGAACTCATCACTAAAAATGATCAATCTTGAAATTTAATCTATTGGAGTGATTTTTCAAGCGCGCCTACTCTGAGCATCAGACGCCGCGCCGCGGCGCCATGAATCAGGGGCCACACCATGACCGCTACTCAACGCATCGATGTCCATCAGCATGTCGTCCCCCCGTTCTGGGCTGACGCCCTGCCCGCTCACGGCGGCGACCCTTCCGGCTGGAAAAGCCCAGAGTGGAGTCCGCAAAGCGCCATCGCCTTCATGGACAGCCAGGGCATCGCCACCGGCATGCTGTCGCTGACCGCCCCCGGCGTGCAGGGCTGGTCCGGCCAGTCCAAGCGGGACCTGGCCCGCCGCGTCAATGAATACACCGCCGGCCTGGTGGAACACCGTCCGGACCGCTTCGGCAATTTCGCCACCGTGCCGCTGCCGGACATCGAAGGCTCGCTGCGGGAGATCGAATTTGCCTTTGACGCATTGAAAGCCGACGGCGTGGTGCTGCTGAGCAACTACGGCGGCCGATACCTGGGCGATCCGGCATTCGAACCGGTGTGGGCCGAACTGAACCGCCGCCGCGCCACTGTGTTCATCCACCCGGGCAAACCCGGCATCGACGCGATCGCCGGCATGCCGGGCCCGCTGGTGGACTACCCATTCGACACCACCCGCACCGCAGTGCAAATGGTGCTGAACGGCACGCTGGCCCGCCACCCGGACGTGAACGTGATCTTGTCCCATGCCGGCGGCTTTCTGCCGTACGCGTCCCATCGCTTCGCCGAGCTGGCCCCGGGCGTGCGCCATGATGTTCCGGCGACAGCGGAATTGCTGCGCCTGTTCCAGCGCTTCTATTTCGACACCGCGCTATCCTCCGCTCGGGTAGCCCTTCCCAGCCTGACCGCCTTCGCCGGCATCGGCCGCATCCTGTACGGCAGCGATTATCCCTACGCGCCGGCATCGGTTGGAGCGTCATTCACCGCCCAGCTGGACGCATGCGCTGAACTGTCCCCCGCGGAGCATGCCGCGATCAACCACCGCAACGCGCTGCCCTTGTTCCCGCGGCTGGCCAAAGTCGGTGGTTTAGCCGCATGAAACCGGGCACGGCCCAGGACAGCGTTTCTAACAAGAAAAGCCTTGCTGGGCCATGCTTCTAGAAGGTGATGGGGGAGAAACGGGAGATGTCTTTGGAATGAAGAGCGGCAAGAAATGCCAAACGGAAAGCATGCGCAGGCCACGCTGCCAGCTTCTGCGCGGCCTGGTCAACATGTCGACAGCGCTTCCTGTGACCGGAACCATAAGCTGGCCGCGCACAAGATTCTGCACCCGCTTGGTTCATCACAGACAGAAACGGCGGGCATTCACCCGCCGTTTACGATAGCGCCTCAGCTAGCCTTGCCCGCCGGAATCTGCTGGGTGATGCAGTGGATATTGCCGCCGCCAAGCAGCACCTCGCGTGCCGGGACGCCGACAATTCGGTACTCGGGGAAGATCTCCTGCAATCGGCTGGCTGCCGCGGCATCGGTGCGCTCATCCAGCAGCGGGAAAATAATCTGTCCGTTGCTGATCAGGAAATTGACATAAGAAGCGGCCATGCGCTCGCCAACCTCGCGCGGCACGGCCTGCCCGCTAGCCACCACGCCAGCCGTTTCCTCCTGCTCATAGAACAAGGGGCCCGGGGCCAGCATCTTGTGGATCTTGAGCGGGCGGCCCTTGGCGTCGCGCACTTTGGACAGCACTTCGTAGGCGGCCTGCGAACGCGGATACTGCGGATCCTGCTCATCGTCGACCCAGTGCAGCACCACCTCACCCGGGCGGGCAAAGCAGCACATATTGTCGATGTGGCCGTCGGTTTCATCCATGAACACGCCTTCCGGCAGCCAGATGAAGTGGCTCACGTCCAGATATTCGGACAACAAGGCTTCAATCTGGGCCTGGGACAAGTGCGGGTTGCGGTTGGCATTGAGCAGGCACTCAGCGGTGGTCATCAGTGTGCCTTCGCCGTCGACATGAATCGAGCCGCCCTCCAGCACCAGCGGGGCGGCATAGCGATCAAAGCCATGCTGCGCCAGCACCTGGCTCGCGACTTCACTATCCTGATCCCAAGGATGGTACAGCCCGCCATTGAGGCCGCCCCAAGCATTGAACTGCCAGTCCACGCCGCGCGCATTACCTGTCTTGTCGATGACCACGGTCGGGCCGCTGTCGCGCATCCAGCAGTCATCGCTATTCATTTCCACCAGCGTCACTTCGGATGGCATCACCGCGCGGGCCTCGGCCATGCATGCTTGCGGCACCGCCATGAAGACCGGGGTGGCCGCCGCAATGGCCTTGGCGATGGCGGCGAAGGTCTGCTGCGCTTCGCGGCCGGCATGACGCCAGTTATCCGGACGCTGCGGCCAAATCATCCATACCGCCTGCTGCGGGGCCCACTCGGCAGGCATATGAAAGCCGTCGACGGCAGGTAGGCTGTTGAGCGTTTTGCTGTGCATTTTGATCACCATGACTTGATTGATGCCATCAGAAGTATTCAAAACATCGTGCATGTGCAGAGGACTGGCTGGGTTGGCTCGGCCAGTCGCAGTGGCTCCAGGCCAGCGGGCCGTGATGACCCGTTTTTTCTGCCATGCACGAGGAAGTGATTGACAGACGCAGTCTAGGGAGAGCCAAACTATTCAGCAAATGAACAATACGAATACTTTCATAAATACGGTGAATGATGTGAAACTGCATCAACTGGATCTGAACCTGCTGTTGGCGTTGGATGCCTTGGTCAGCCTGCGCAGCGTCACGCGGGCGGCAGAGAAACTGTTTGTCAGCCAGCCTGCGATGAGCCACTCGCTCAATCGCTTGCGGAAATTCTTCGACGACCCGCTGCTGGTGCGCTCGCCTCATGGCATGCTGCCGACGCAAAAAGCGCTCTATCTGCAACAGGGCGTCCATCAGGCGCTCAGCCTGCTGCAAAGCCATTTCAGCCAGCCGGAGGCCTTTGACCCGGCAACATCGGCACGCCGCTTCACCCTATGCACCACCGATTATGTAGAGTGCGTGCTGATTCCGCCTCTGGTGAAAAAACTGGCGGAGGAAGCGCCCAACGTTCATATCGACATCACCATCCTGCGGGAAGACATTCCGGAACTGGCGCTTGCCGACGGTGAAATCGACTTCCTGCTGGGTTTTGACGAATACATGTCCATTCCCAGCTATCTGTGCCGGGAAACCTGGCTGAACGAGCCGCTGATCGGCATCTTGCGCCATGACCACCCTCTCCAAAGCGATAGGCTGACACTGTCGGATCTGATCGCCTTGCCGCATGTCTTCCACGCGCCGCTGGGCAATCTGGGGTCGCCAATGGATGATTTTCTTGCCGAGCGTGGCTTGCAGCGCAAGATTTCGGTGCACAGCCAAAGCTATATGGCTGCAGCCGCCATCGTCAGCAACACCGATCATTTGTTTATCCTGCCCAAGAAAGTCGCGGCGATGATCGCGGGCTACTGGCCGTTGAAGACGGTGGCGTTGCCGGAAGAGCTGCCAGGCTATCACCTTAACTGCATCTGGCACCCAGTACAGGATAGTAATCCCGCGCTGCACTGGCTGCGCGACTTGATGCGCAAGCTCATCGAGTCCGATGATGCGGCGCACGGCATGATGCTGCCCCGGTATTCGCCGCATGAATGAGCGCATCAAAATGAATCATTTTCCCGCATAACGTTATCTCTTGTAGATTAGCCGCCATATTGCAGAACAACCCATGCGTGCGCCGGCTACCGTGCGGCGCCTGAGAACTTGTTCAAAGTCTCGCGAGCAAGAGCGAGACAAGGCGAAAACGAGCGGAAAAGCGGAATGTACAAGTGGTGCATGAGCATTTTGAGCTTGTACTCACCGTGCGACGCTTCACGAAGCGCAGCAGACTTTGAACAGGTTCTGAGCGCGCCGATCCGCCTGCGCCTGCAGGAAACAGTCGCCGCGATGGGCGTGAAATCCGTCTTCTTAGTGGAGGTAGTAGCATGATCGAGGTTACCGAGCTATCCATTGCCGAGCTGCGCGCGGCGCTCGAATCCGGGCGTACGACAGCGGTTGAACTGGTCAAGGCCTATCTGGCGCGGATAGAGGCCTACGATGGCCCCGCGACGGAGACCAGGCTCAATGCGGTGGTGGTGCGCAATCCGGATGCGATCCAGGAAGCCGAGGCATCCGATGCCCGTCGCGCCCGCGGCGAAACGCTGAGCCCGCTGGACGGCATCCCTTACACCGCCAAGGACAGCTATCTGGTGAAGGGGCTGACCGCCGCTTCGGGCAGCCCGGCGTTCAAGGATCTGGTAGCCCAACACGATGCCTTCACCATCGCGCGCCTGCGCGCAGCCGGCGCCATCTGCCTGGGCAAGACCAATATGCCGCCCATGGCCAATGGCGGCATGCAGCGCGGCTGCTACGGCCGCGCCGAAAGCCCCTACAACGCCGACTACCTGACGGCGCCGTTCGCCTCCGGCTCTTCCAATGGCGCCGGCACCGCTACGGCCGCCAGCTTCGCCGCCTTCGGCATGGCTGAGGAGACCTGGTCGAGTGGCCGCGGCCCGGCCTCGAACAATGGCCTGTGCGCCTATACGCCGTCTCGCGGGGTGATCTCGGTGCGCGGCAACTGGCCATTGACGCCGACCATGGACGTTGTCGTGCCCTACGCCCGCACCATGGCGGACTTGCTCGAAGTGCTCGACGTCATCGTCGCAGACGACCCGATCAGCCGCGGCGACCTATGGCGCCTGCAGCCCTGGGTGGCGATTCCCAAAGCCTCGGAAGTCCGGCCGGATTCCTATTCCGGCCTGCTGGCCCAGCCCGACATGCTCAAGGGCAAGCGCTTTGGCATACCGCGCATGTACATCAACAAGGACGAACTGGCCGGCACCAGCGAGACGCCTGGCATCGGCGGCCCGACCGGACAGCGCATCGCTACCCGCGCGTCGGTGATCGATCTCTGGGAGGCCGCGCGTCAGGCGCTGGAAGCCGCCGGCGCAGAAGTCATCGAAGTGGATTTTCCGCTGGTTTCCAACTGCGAAGGCGATCGTCCCGGCGCGCCCACCGTATTCAACCGCGGCATCGTCTCGCCGGAGTTCCTCAATGACGAGCTGTGGGAGCTGTCCGGTTGGGCGTTCGATGAGTTCCTGCGCGCCAACGGCGACCCCAAGCTCAACAAACTGGCTGACGCGGATGGCCCGAAGATCTTCCCGCACGACCCGGGCACCTTGCCCAACCGCGAAGGGGACCTGGCCGCCGGCATGGACGAGTACGTCAACATGGCCAAGCGGGGCCTCAAGTCCTACGACCGGATTGAAAGCGTGCCGGATGGTCTGCGCGGTCTGGAAAAGACCCGCAAGCTGGATCTGGAAGACTGGATGGATGCGCTGAAGCTGGACGCGGTGCTGTTCCCCACCGTGGCCGACATCGGCCCGGCTGATGCGGACATCAATCCGCGCTCGGCCGACATCGCCTGGAGCAACGGCATCTGGGTAGCCAATGGCAACCTCGCCATCCGCCATCTTGGCGTCCCGACGGTTACCGTACCGATGGGGGTGATGGCTGATATCGGCATGCCGGTGGGGCTGACTTTTGCCGGGCGCGCCTATGATGACAACGCGCTGCTGCGCTTCGCCGGCGCGTTTGAAGCCACCGGCAACAAGCGCATGATCCCGCCGCGCACACCGCCGCTAGGTCAATGAGCAGTAGCTAGAAACGCGAAACGGGAAGCATAAGCTGGCCGTTTCGGCCAACTTAAACCAGGAAGCAAATTCCTGCATTTGCCAGCAACCATGTTTTTGCACAAAACCATATCAATTTGGCACTCAGCCTAGTCATTTTAGATTTTGTTGTGCCCATTTTTTTGCACATTGTGCACATGTGATGCATATCACTGCAGTTTGTACCTAGGTATCTAGTCCAGGACGATTGCTAACGCGCTTTTTGAACAAATCTGGTCTTTGCTTTCGCCAATTCTTCATCGCCTGGATTGGCGTTTGATGCTGCAAAGCAACTACCGAGAAAAACTCGGTAGTTGCCTCCCTCAGTACGGCTAGTGCATAGTGATGCCCCCTCAGGGCCTTGCATTTTTGCAACAATTTCCAGAATTGCTTCTATGAATGGCTAACGGAATGCCTGCCTGAAATGAAAAATGGCCTCCGATCTTCGAGGCCATGGCAGGGTCTGCACAATCGGATGACATGCTAAGAGTGGCTAACAAAACCCAGTTTTACGGCTGAGGCAAGGCGCGCCGATGCAGACAGTACAAACAGTACGGCAAGTCGACACAACCCAGCATCAGGGGTTTTATTAGCCGCTCTAAGGCAGATTGGCCAGCTCTTTGTTAAAGACACTAGTCTTAGCCTTCAGTGCCGCCTGGTAGGCCATATCCAATCCTTCAGTGGATTGCCTTTGCTGCAACAACACCTGGCGTTGTTTTGCAAAATGCTGGTTCAGCGTGGTCAGCTCTTCTTTCTGCCGCGCCAATACCTCTGCCCGAACCCGCTGATGATCCTGCCTCAGCTGTTTGTTGAAGGCCTGCCGCTGTTTCTCATCTTCATCGACCAGCGGTTCCGCATTATCGGCATCCACTTCGCGCCATCTGAAATAGTAGAAGCCGCTGTTTCCCGGCATAAACAACCAGAACTGCCGGTCGATATCAATGTCGTAAGGATCGTGCATGAACTGGGCAAACAGAGCTGCTTGCTCCGGCGTTGGCGCCGGCCCATGCTCCCAGGCCTTCCAAAGTTTTGCATCCGGTTTCTCACCAGCGCGAATCGCAATCAAATCCTTAGCCAGCGGCGTAGCCCTGCGCGACAAAATGTCGTTGATATCCGGCGGTGCCTGGCCAGGCTTCAAAATGGTTGGCTTTCTGGGATCTCTGCCGGCGTTCGGATCGCGTTGTTTGGCCTTCTGCCCCTTCAACCAGGGCAGCCAGGCACAGACATTGGCCTGCAATGCCCCCCGCAGATCGCCTTTTGCGCCCAACTGCTTTTCGTAAGCCAGCACGAGTTCGTCGGCATACATGACTTTCCCGCTAACCTGCACCGTTTTACTCAAGCGATAACGGCCAAACACAGCTGGATAGTTCTGCTCCAGCTTCGCCATAGACAAGAAGGGGACTTTGTGTGCGATCGACTCTTGATACATCAGCCAAAGCGCTACCCGCGCCAAGTCGGGAGACTTGGCATCGCCATCGCAGATGTCACCGGTGACATCTTCGCTGCTGCCCGGCAAAATCCGCTCGCGTACCTTGCCGCCCCCTTTCGCTACCGAGTCCACACGCTGATAGCTGCGCAACTCATGCCCTGCCACCAAGTGATAGGTAGTGGCCACCGTCGCACTGAGTGTCTTGTCTCCTTCGATGCTCTTTTCGGGCAAGGGCACGGGGACCAAGTGGCCAGCCATCTCCTTGATTGTGCCAAGCGTCTCTTCCGAACCTGCCAGACTGGAAATGCAATCGAAAAGGCCAAGAAATGGCAGCTTCACCTTGATTGGTTTCTTGCCAGCCCCTTCGATGCCATCCAGGATCAGCCCAGCCGAAGTTTGCTTGCACTCCTCTTGCAAGGCATTCAAGAACATGCGCGCCAATGAACCGCCACGCTCCGCGCCGTAAACATAAACATTCAGTTCATTGATGTCTGCCGCGTTTTTGGCTACTACACTGAGTGCTTCACGTACCGCATATCTCACACGGACATCAACACCCAGGTTGTAGGTCATCAGCGCCTTGCTGTCGCGCAGATAGGGCACGGCCGTAGCCGCGGAGAGCGGCAGTTTCCATACCACGGACTTGAACACGCGCGTCATGGTCAAGCCGCCATGCGCCACACCCAGCAAGGGATTGCCTTTGGCTTTTGCCAAGCCGCGTTCGAAATTGCGCAATCCTTTATTAAATTTTTTCGGAATTTGCTTTAAATCGGCAAAGATATCCTTCACTTTACCCTGCAGCATTTTCTTTTTCCAGTCATCCTGGAGGGCGCCAGCCTTCTCTGCCGCCGCAGACTTGCCTACTGCTTTGAAATAGCTGCCATTGTCACTCTCGAACTTTGCCGCAAGACCCGGCACATAAATACGAGCAAACTTTGCAGAGGGTTTTTCAGGGAAAGCTTGTGTAAGCAATCCGATATTTGTCCACTCTGCAACAGGATCAGTTTTCCAGTTCTTTCCAACCACATCGAAAAACACCCCAATAGACAGGGGAAGGCTACATGCTCTATCTGAGCTTTTTTTATCGCAAGCAGCTGCTGATAGGATCTGCTGCATGCGCTCTGCTCCCGGCACTTTTATATTTGGCAAGCGCGACATGCATCACCTCATGAAGGGTTCTATTGGTTGGGCTTTGCCGCCATCTCCACGCGGAGCTCTTGCCGGCGCATCGGGAGGGCCAACATACTGTCGATTCTTGATTTCACCCATTTGGTCAAAATCAGCCTCGACATGGTCAGGATAAAAATGAAGCACCAACCGAGTCGCATTATCAGGCACCCCAGGATGCTGACGCAGAGGAGGCAGAACGGCTCTGTAAGCCTTTGGCACTTCACCTGCATCCATAGCGGCAACAGAGGAATACTCCATCTGCCACTCCACAAGCAGAGGACGGTTTACGTCAATTACGCTACCGATCACAATGCCCCCACCGCCACCGGCGATTTCACTTCCTTCTTTCCCGGAAACATTAAGTCCTGACTGTCCATTGACACGAAACTGCGCAATAGACCGCGAATTGTAGTTATAGGCCCGCGTCGAAAATACTCGCTCATCCGGGCCATATTGGTACCAAGCCCAGTATGCGCCAGCGAGTAAAATCATCAGTAAGCCGACAATGATCCATTGCGTTCGTGTACTCAGCCTCGCCAGCCAGCTGGGACGCTTTGGATAAGGCCGGATGTCGCGGAATCGGGTCATTGAGTCATTTTTCATTCGAATGCCTGGTATCGGGACCTAGATCGGTTTTAGAAATTGTGGTTCAGGCAGCAGACGCCTGTTCCAGTCTGCTCCACACGGCCGCCGGCACTTGCTGCAAAGCTTCTTCTAACGCCACGCCGTGCGCGATAGCGGCAAGATGTGGCGCCACTTCCGCATCCTGGTCAAACTCGGGATGGAAGGCACACGCCAGCTCGGCAAAACACTGCAAATCCGCCTGGGTGGTCAGTCCCAAGGCATGAGCGCGGCCCAAGGCCTGGTAAATCACATCGACGTTGCGCGCTTGTGGAGAGGGTATGCCCATCCAAACTTGCCATGCCAAGCCCCAGTTGGCGCAAGCATCCAATTGGGCATCATCCAGCTCCCAGGCGGCATCGGCGGCGGTCTGGCCGGCTGGAACGCTCCATTCAAACCACTGTTGCTCCGCGTCCATGCAAGCCAGACTGCTCACAGGCGCGCATAGCAGCTGCCATTGCTCGGTCGTCAAAATATCCGGCAATCGGGACAGCAAGCGCGGATCGTAATAGCGAAACACGATCTTGCCCAAGCTGGTTTCCGGCTGGATCATGCCGGCCAAGTGCGCCGCCAGCGGCTCGGCGGATAATGCGCCCCACAGCCACACCACTGCGGGCACGTGATGGCTCATGGTCAGCAATGGCTGTAAACGAGCGGCAGCCATGTGGTCGTCCAAAGTCAGCAGGACGGGCGACGCTTCCCGCGGCAAACCCAAGCCATCAAACAACCACTGTTTCTCGCCAGCGAAAGCCGTCAACCAGCGGGCGAGCTTATCGTCTGCCGTGGGATCGAGCAAAACGTGAGTGGGCAAAGCTGCATTACGCCATGGATATTCCATCATTTACGCTCCCGGCGGCACGATAAAACTGGTCTTCTTGGCGGCCTCCAACAGACAGGGCAGGCAGAAATCGCCCGGCAGCACCGGTAACGGCTTACCCAAGCTATCCGGCCCACTCAGATCATGGCTGGCACCTTTCACGCTGACGGTGCCGGGCGCGTGTACTTCGATATTGCCTCCCGCGATGCGGAAGTAAGCGCCGCCGGCAGTGAACAGGATTTCCTTTTTCGCGTTGATCTCGATCCGCTGTTTGCAGGAGGTGATAGTGACGTCCTTATCGGCCGTAATCTCCATCGCGTCGCTCTGCGCCTGAACCTGTACTTTGCCCTTGGCCGCGATCAACTTCATGCCGATCTTGTCCTTCACGCCGGCCACGAACAGGCTGATGCTCTTGCCCACGTTGTGAATCCAGCGCCGGCCCGTGGTGTGGTTGGCATCACGCTGGGTTACCAGGTTGAGGTTCTGCTCGGCGCTGAGAGTTTGGCTTTGCTCGGTCACGCTGGCAATGCCGGCTGGGCCGGACAGGATTAGCTGGGGCTGTTGGCCTGGTTGATCCTTGGCGGTCTTGCCGTCCTTGTCGGTATTGCTGCCGGCTTCCCAGGCGGCCAGCGCGTCGAGCTGGTGCTGGAGATGGCCGGTGTCCTTCTTGCCGCTCTTGGCGTTGTCGTCGCCAATCTCATCCGGCCCGGTTTCCATGGTGTCAGCGAGCTGGCCTGTAGCAGTTTCCGCGAGGGCCTGGCTCAGCGCGACGGCCGATTGCAACTGGCTTTGCGCATGCTCGCGCGCCAGCTGTTTGCCGCCGGCACCGTTCTGGGCTTCGGTGGACAACAAGAGGCCGTGCGCGGCGCGGATGGCGCCGTGCTGGTCGGTGCGCAGCTCGAAGCCTTCGCCGCGCGGCTTGGCTTTGCCGTTGCTGCGCGGGTGGGTCAGGAAGCCTTGGTTCAGCTGGGTCTTGCCGGATTCGGAGCTGAGTTTGGCGCGCACTTCGCCCGGCGTGTCGTCGAACAGCAGTTCGTTGTAGCCGCCGCCCTGGTGTTCTTTCGATTTGATGCCGGACAGCGTCTTGTTGGCGGGCAGGCTGCCTGCGCCGCTGAAGTCCGGCGTCGGGTGGCTGCCGTTGTAGAACACGCCGGTCACCAGCGGGCGGTCGATGTCGCCTTCGATGAAGCTGACCAGCACTTCCTGGCCGATGCGCGGGATGAACTGGTGGCCGAAATCGGCGCCGGCGCTGGGCATGGCGACGCGCAGCCAGCAGCTGGATTTGTCGTCGAGGTTGGCGCCGAAGGTTGTGTGTTCTTCTGGCCGTTGCCAGTGGAATTGCACCTTGATGCGGCCTTGGGCGTCGGTGTAGATCTCGTCGGCGACCTGGTCAGTCGGTTCGGCCGGGCCGACCACGGTGGCGGTCTGCACGCCGCGCGATTTGGGTTTGGCCAGCGGCGTGCCGGCATAGGCCGGGGTCAGTGGAATGCCGCGGCGCTGGGTCTGGATGGCGGTGGTGAACGGCGCGGCGTCGGTCTGCGCGCCGACGTGCTGGGCCAAATCCTTGGGCAGGTTGTTGCGCGCCTGGAAACGTTGGCCGGTGACCACGAATTCGCGGTTTTGCGGACTGTCGGCCTCATGCACCGGATGGTCGTCCAGACGGAACCATTCGCCCGGCTGCAGGCCGCGCACGGTGCCGCTGGCGCTGAAGGACTTGGCCTGCTGATCATGCGCCTGCTGGCGCAGCTGGGCGTAGCGGCCCAGCTGTTCATGGTCGCCGGCGTAATACAGGCCCGGCGCGTCATAGTGGGTCAGGCTGCTCTGCAGCGACTGGCCAGCCTGGCCTTGTTCGATGCGGCTGCCGTCTTCGCTGTGCTGGGTGGAGACGGGCTTGTAGTCGTAACTGGCCAGCGCCACGCTGCTGGGCACGATCTGGCGCGTGGCCAGCCATTCGGTCAGGCCGTCTTCGTCTTCAGTGGCATCGCTGCGGTGGAAACGCACCCGGCTCAAGGGAGTGGCCGGCAGGCTGTGCGGGTCGTCAAACACCGCCAGCTGTACCTGTGGGCCATCGTCGTCTTGATGCAGGAAACGCCAGGCGTAGCCCTCCTCGTGCATCAGGCGGACGATGAATTCGTAATCGCTTTCGCGGTATTGCAGGCAATAGCTGCGCGGCTGGGCCGGCTGTACCTGGATGGACAGCGTCTGCACGCGGGCGAAGGCCGGGTTGCTCTGCTGATGTTCGGAGAGGATCTGCTGGATGATGTCCGGCACCGTCAGGTCCTGGAACACGCGCGAAGTGCGACGGTGGCGCAACAGCGCGAACGGCGGCTCGATGGTCAGCTCGTACTTGGCGAAGCCGCCATCGGCGCCGGCCAGCCTGGCCTCGCTCACCACGCCGCAGCGGATGGACTCGCCGCCCGAGGCATCCTCGATGCCGATGCGCGCCGGCTGGCCTAGCAGCGACTTCAGTTCGATATGGGTATCCGACGACAGGCAGGTCAGTGTATAGCGGTACGGTTGGGACAGCCCCTCTTCGGCCTGCAAGCTCAACGGCAATAATTGCTCAGCAGCGATCTGCCCAGTGCCCAGCTGCAGCGTCAGCACCCGTCTATCTTGGCCAAAGGCGGAGGCGAAGCTGGCCAGCAGTGCGTTCAAATCCATCCGATTCCCAAATAAAAATACCCTCATGGCGAGGGCATGTCATTGAACTAAAAGAGGATAAGAATTTTATGATGTTAAGCGGGTGTCAACAACCAACGAGTGCCAAAAAGGTTGACAGACCTAGACTAAAGTACAGGTCTAGCGATGACTGTGGCCCGGCATGGCAGGCGGCAGAGCACCTTGCCAGCAATCCTCAACTTGGCCAACCGGCCCGGATATATCATAACCAGGACGCCTCGGCCGGCTGCACTGGTCAACCGCCGAGTGGTTTACAGCATGCGATTGGAGCGCATCATGATCGATGATCCGAATTCTGAAACTTGGCTAACGCTGCTCACGAGTCGTCAACTCGAACAGCGGCTCGCCAAAATGGCCGCAGCCCAACAACAGTCGGTGGATGAGCTAGCAGCATGCCTGCTTGATGCCGCGATTTCTAATTGGGAAAACCTGCCCCAAACCAGCTGGACGGTTCCGCTATTGGATACAGGAGATGGCAGTGGCGATGCGCTACTGCCAATTCCCAACGAACTGCTGGCTTCTGCAGGCTGGGTCGAGGGCGATACCCTATCTTTTGAAGATCAAGGTGACGGAACGTTGTTGCTGAAGAATGCAGGCAACGAGGACTCGGAGCTGCTCAAGATTGCCAAAAAACGTCTGAATGATGGGGAGGCACCCATCAATGTGAAGATAGATGATCTGTAATGTAATTTGAACTTTGGCTCGGCATGCAGACTGCCTGGGAGCTTTGGCAGGCCAAGCAGAAGCCGCGTCCGCATGTCGCCATGCCTGACCCATTTCCAGAGCGACGGCGGTGCCCTACTTGGCTGCCTTAGACCGGCAAGCCATGCTCGATGGACACGAGCACTCGTTGAGCCAGTCCGCCTCCTAATTCCGTATCCATCAGGGAGAGCGGGGATGCGTTCAGCGTGATGTTGTGTTGCTGGAGCCAGGTTCCCGACAGTTTCTTGTTTCCCAGAATGCCTTCAGCTACGCGGGCAATCCTCATGATGCGAAGCAGTTTTTCGCTGGCCGGCGAGTCTAGTAGGCGCTGCCGGCTGATTCGGTGCGAGGCTAGCCGTGGCGATAGACCGAGCACCAGGCATAGATGTTCGATGGGGATGCCAAACTCTTCACTGACGGTCTGAATGGCTGTAGCGGGTAGTCCTTGGCGGATCATCTCTATTTGGGTGTTGGTGGGGAGGGTCAGCCACGCTGTGATTGCCGCTACGCCTGTCGAGGGGTATTCCATGTCCGTCTCCTTCTGAGTCCGTTTTTTGAGGTGTCCTGGCAAGAGCGGACAGCTCCGTTTCAAGCGTGGACTGCCCCGGCTCCTGTAGGCATTCCTGCCTTATGATTGGCCTCCTGATGCTCTTCAATAATCTGCTTAATGATGTCCGGGACGGACAGGTCTTGGGATACACGGGAAGTTCGGCGATGGCGCAGTAGGGCGAAGGGTGGCTCTATGGCCAGCTCGTACTTGGCAAAGCCGCCATCCGATCCCGTCTGTCTGGCCTGGCTGACCACGCCGCAGCGGATAACTTCGTCGCCATCTGCATCGGCAATACCGATCCGAGCGGGCTGGCTGAGCAGGGTCTTGAGCTCAATTCCCCCATCCGGCGACAGGCAGGTCAGCGTGTAGCGGTAAGGCTGGGACACGCCTTCCTCGCCGTCCATGCTGAGTGGCAACAATTGCTCAGCGGAAACTTGCCCTGTTCCAAGCTGCAGCGTCAAGACTCGGTGTTCTTGGCCAAAGGCGGAAGCAAAGCTGGCCAACAGTGCATTCAGATCCATCGGCACCCCAAACAAAAATACCCTCGACAGAGGGTATGTCATTGAGCATAAAGAGGTTTGAGATTCTATAGAAATATCGAAAATATCTACAAGACAACCGTATACATATCACATTCAACCTGCACCAAAGGCCAGGCAAGCTTCTCCCACTGCTATGGTCTGATCATGCCGTGACAGGAACACCATCAATTTCCGTCATATGACAGTCTTTCTAGGAATGAATGCATCATGTCAAAACCATATTATTAGCTTCTGAGCGGCAACACCCAGTACAATATGCCAACAGCAATCTCATCCTTGGACACTTACCTTTTCAACCCCCAGCTACTTACTCACATACGTTTTTCACCAATTGGACTGCCCCAGCTCCAGTAGGAAAAACTCCCTGGAATGGAACCTCGACAACCTTCCTGATCCAGGACATTAAAAAGAAGCAGCCATAACGGCATTACGGCATTACGGCAAACCAGCTTCGTACGGAGCCACCTGTACTTCCAGAGACTCTTCATCGAGAATTTCAGCTGCCATGCCAAAAACATGTCATATGCATATCAATCATTCAGATTAACCAGACATGTTTGAAGGAAAATATTGTGATTGAGAAAGAAAATATTGTCAGATATTGGCATGCCGTGGAGTTGCTTCAACCTCAGTCGGCCCCCAAGTTGGGAAAACGCAGCAATTTGTATAGCGCTTATCTGCACGACACACCAATCAAGCAACCCATTTTGCCTTGGGAAGACGGGAGTCTAGTTAGTCAGCAGGCGTTACCCAAGAAGCGTGAGTGGAGCCACACACTCTATGCCTACCTGTATGACAACAAATTGGTCGCTGATGTACTTAAAGAGCATTATGGAGATGAGCAGGGATATAAAGAACCACAATCACAAATTTCCGCGATATTCGCCGCAAAATTCACGATGGCCGGCTACCTGGTCGAAAACAGCTTCGTACTTTCCAGCGAAGCATGGTTTCTAGGAAAAGTACTGGCTGCGCAAGATTGGGCTCAGGGATTCGAGGGTGATCAAAAAATCGCGGCAGATCAAGCTAAATCACTGCTCACCGGTCAGGTATCGGGTGGTGCCCTGTGTGCGCTGACCGAATGGGTTCTTCAATTCCTTGGCGTGGCCGACTTTTTCGCTGATACGCGTCAACCAAAGTTTCGTTTTCGCTCCCAACCGATCAATCCCAAAAAACCTATCGCAGAAAACGATCCACTCAACAGCTTTCTGCTGGACGACCTGATCCTAGTTGCCGATAGTGTACGCCAAGGGGTGACCAGTCAACCGCTGGACCAATACCTTTCCCAACACAGTCCTCAGCCACGATTGCATGTTGATGATGACAACGCATCTTTGTCGCTGATTCAGCGGCTATTACCCGATTCCTACGCTAACAGCTGTTGGCCCACCGAGCGGCATTTGGGGCTTGTGCACTCTCAGCAGCTAGCTGTTAACACGATCTTGTCTACTCTGTCTGACAGCCAAGGGCTGCTCGGTGTCAATGGCCCACCAGGCACAGGAAAGACAACGCTGCTGCGTGATTTGATCGCGGCCATCATCACCAGCCGGGCCGATGTGCTGGCCAGTTTCCCCCGAGCCTCAGACGGGTTTGTCAGTGATGGGCGTGAAATGGCCAATGATGGCGGTAGGCAATTAACCAGCTACAACCTCAACCCGGCACTGTACGGTTTTGAGATCGTGGTAGCCTCCTCCAATAACGGTGCCGTGGAAAACGTTACTCTCGAATTGCCACAGCGTGACAAAATCGATGAGAGTTGGTTACCTGACGCCGAATATTTTTCTGAACTAGGGGCGCTGGTCTCCGGCAACCCCGCCTGGGGACTGATTTCCGGTGCACTAGGTAGCAAAGCCCGGCGCACTCAATTCGTAAGCCGCTATTTCTATGGCCAACGCCCTTTCCCCAAGAAGGACACGGAGGGCGAGGATGAAGAAGACATTGATGATGAATCAGGCGAGGAAATTGAGGGTCTGATAGAGGCGCAATTTACAAATCAGACCGATGAGTATGGTGATGGCAATCAATATGATGTGAGCACTCCAGTGCCGCCAGATGAGGCACCGAAAGCAAAAGGACTCACCAACTGGCTCGATACTTATATCGAGCGCAACAAAACACTGTCATCGTCAGAGCGCCAAGCCCTGTGGCGGCAGGCGGTGACCGAGTATAAAGGTGTCAAGGCAGAGGTAGATCGGGTGAGCGCAGATGCCCGGCGTATCGGCACATTGATCGAGTCAATTAGTGAAATCAGAGCGAAGCTGGCTGCTCAAACCCAAGTAGTCAGCACCTGCAAACTAGCGCTGACTAACACGGAAACCCAGCTCACACACCTAGATACGATAGGAATCCGCCCTGCTCATGCGGAACTCAAACAGTGTCTTCTGGCGTTGGAACAGCACCAAGCCGACAAGCCTAGTTTCTGGCGAAATCTGTTCAGCCTATGGGGAGCACAACGCTGTTGGGATGCAAGACTGACCTTGTTAGAAGACCTCCGGAGGCTGGCTGCAGCTGAACTATCCCGGCTGACACGTGAAGTCAAGCAACTTGAGAAATCTAAAGAGCGCTTAGAGCAACAACTTGCTGATGCCTACTCGACGTTAACGCAACTGCAGAACCAAGTCCAAACGCTTATTCAGGACGCGACACAGTTGGCGACAGCCAACCAGGCCAAACATCTACTGGTTTGGTTGCAAACAGGTCATATCGGCCGTGGAGAGGCCATCGAGCTGGCCGAGCCCTGGCGTATAGAAGGTTGGCGGCAGGCACGTGCGCGTGTGTTTATCCAAGCACTCAAGCTCCACCAGACATTTTTCGAGCTGGAGGCATTTCGGATAAATGCCAACCTGAAATTGATCAACAGTCTATTAACGGGACCACGCTTTCAGGGTCTTTCCAGCAACGCCATCCGCTCAGCCTGGGCCTCGCTGTTCATGGTGGTTCCTGTTTTGAGTAGCACCTTCGCCTCCTTCTCCCGGTCATTCAGTTCATTTGGCGTCGGCGAAATCGGCTGGCTGCTAGTGGATGAGGCCGGCCAAGCGCCACCACAAGCGGCAGTGGGGGCGCTATGGCGCTCTCGACGTGCCTTGCTAGTGGGGGACCCTCTCCAGCTCAAGCCCATCGTCAAAGTGTCTGATGCAGTGCTGGAACACATGCGGACTCATTATCGTGTCGGTATGCATTGGCTCCCCAATCGACAGTCCGCGCAAACGCTGGCGGATGAAGCTACGCCATGGGGCCGAATGGCCGGCCCCGCCACTAACAAGGTCTGGGTTGGACTGCCTCTGCTTGTTCATCGCCGTTGCGACAGGCCAATGTATGCACTTGCCAACCGCATTGCCTATGACGGAGTGATGGTATATGGCACCCTGGAGCCACGCCCGGACAAAGAAACACCCGCTAGCTTACTGACTGGCTGGATCGATACACAAGGTCTATCCGAAGGAAACTGGATACCCGCCGAAGGTGAGATGCTACGCGGACTACTGGTTCATTTGCTCAAGGATGGAGTGGAAGCCAAGGACATCTCTGTCATTACTCCCTTTACTGCCGTTCGGGACAATCTCCGTCGTATCGTGAAAAAGAAGATGGTGTACGGCACTATTCATACGATGCAAGGCAAGGAAGCTGCGGTTGTCATCATGGTACTGGGTGGAAATACGGACGGCTCTGGGGCCCGTGATTGGGCAGTATCGGAACCAAATCTTCTGAACGTGGCGGCAACACGAGCCAAGCGGCGCTTCTATGTGATCGGTGATCGCAGAGACTGGCAGAAACGGGCTCTGTTCTGTGACATCATGGATCTACTACCACTCCAGAAAATCCCAGCTATCGAACAGGAGCAGTTCTCACAGTCAATAGTTGCACAACATTCAAACATTCCGGCGCTCTAGGATGATTAGCATCTCAATTGCATCCGGATGTTTGTGTGCGTTGACATTTTGCAATGATGAGTAGAGTTTGCTCAACCTCATTGAATTGATAATCAACTCAACCGCCAGAAAGTAAAAGGTATGGGCGAAATCAATATTCCTCGAAGTGAACAGGATGCACTAAGAACCATTGATACGAACATGCTCAGTAAGCTCATCGAACAGTGCCTACTGGAGGAGAGTCCACAAGCGTTGCAGATGATCCGGCTTGAGAGTTGTGGAGCCTACGTAGCAGCACAACTTCGATATTACGAGAGAGCGTTGGCTGAGTACAGAAAGGCAAGAGCAGCAAAGAAGCGGGATGAGTCAAGGAATAACGCCCATCGAGCTGGCCACGATCTGATATCTGCAGTTCAACAGATGCAGAACAGGCTCGAAGCAGAGGAAAAGGAGGCTCAGCTCTTCTGGATTGAAGACCAGATCATGCCACCATCCCATTTTGGCGACCAAATAGCTGTACAAGTGAATTACCGATGGCGCCAGACAGTCGATAGTGAATGGATATCTGGAAGTATTATCTTTTCCCACGACGTTTTCACGAGCACCGACTACAGCGTGCCATTGACAACGCAGAGGCCGAGTGCTGCCAAACGAAAACAAGATCGGCAGGAAAAACTATATCGAGAATGGGAACACTTGATGAGATTGGGGCTTCATTCAGTCAAGGATTATTTCCGAAGTGGTGGAAGCGGAAAAACCATTCCGAAAGCATTCCATGCAAAAGTAGACCCTTACACGCGTGGACTGAATAATTTCAGTACTGACTTCTGGATAGACCAGTCTTGACTCGAAGCTCCTCTTAAGAACTCTGTTCCCGCCTGTTAGATGAAAGCAGGTAGCCAGTCGAAACGGAAAGCAATGCTTTTAATACATTCGGTTGTTATCTAGTTAAAAACAGACATCTCGTATCTCCCGAGATTAATGGTGCCTCCAGACTTTACCCAGGCCCCGTATTCCCTTTAATCTGGTCGTTATCGTTGATACCCATGCACATAGAACTGCTCCGTAACTTTCGAGAACTACTACGCGATGAGGAACAAGGTGACGGAGCCCATGCGCTTTCACTTGGTACGACCACGCTAACTCTACCCAGACTGCTTAATGAGCCTCGCGTGATCATTCTCTCAGAGGCTGGTTCCGGTAAAACCCAGGAAATTCGCGCAGCCACCTGCCGGCTCCGCAGGGAGGGTAAAGCAGCATTCTTCCTTCGCCTAGAGCACGTCGTTGTCGATTTTGACACGGCTTTCGAGGAAGGCTCTCTTGAGGAGTTTCAAGTATGGCTAACATCGTCTGAGCCAGGCTGGTTTTTGCTAGACTCCGTCGACGAGTCACGCCTACGCTCGCCATTGGATTTTGAAGCGGCGATGCGCAAGATCAGTAAGCTGCTAGCCACAGCAAAGCAGCGTACTCATCTACTGATCACTGGACGGGCATCCGCATGGAGACCGAAAACCGACCTGGAACTCTGCGACAAGCTCTTTCCTGCCCCCAACAAACATGCTGCAGTTGTCGAGTCTAACGACGGTGTAACAATAGTTGAGCCGAATCAAGTTCCAGCAGCTATCGACATATCTCCCTTCAAAATCGTAACACTGAAAGATCTCTCTACCGAACAGATCAAACACTTCGCCAGTGAAAAAGGCATCGAAGACACACAGGCTTTCTTAGATGCTATTGAGCGCGCCGATGCATGGTCATTCACTTCCCGACCTCAAGATCTCGACGAACTGACTGGATTCTGGCTTGACAATGGAGTTATCGGATCGCGGCTAGAGTTGATGAGGAACAGTATCCAGCGTCGCCTAAAAGAACCCGATCAGACACGAGCGGAAGCACAGCCTCTATCGAAAGAACGGGCACTAGAGGGTGCCCAGATTATTGCTGCCGCGCTCATGCTGACAAACCAGCAAACCATCCAAGTGCCAGACGGCGCCAAGAACGTCCAGGGTCTAAAGATCGATGCAGTGCTGATGGACTGGTCCGACAAGGAAATAGCAACCCTGCTTCAGCGACCACTGTTCGCTCCAGACATCTACAGCA
Organism: Chromobacterium sp. INPA-IVC; assembly: GCF_059047085.1. Lineage (NCBI taxonomy): Bacteria > Pseudomonadati > Pseudomonadota > Betaproteobacteria > Neisseriales > Chromobacteriaceae > Chromobacterium > Chromobacterium sp. INPA-IVC. Next base: position 36,861 of record NZ_JBTNLS010000002.1, read on the forward strand.
CTGTTCGCTTCCATCACCGCTCCGTGAAAGAGTACTTGGCTGCTCAGTGGTTCCTCAAGCTGCTTAGCCAAGAGGTGTCGCGCCGCAACATAGAAGAACTATTCTTTCGGGAGCAATACGGGCTCGAGGTCGTCGTGCCATCACTGCGTCCACTACTACCGTGGCTTGCCATAGCTGACAATCGCATCTTGTCCAGGGTACGCCGCATCGCACCTCAAGTTGTATTAGAGGGCGGAGACCCCGTTCAACTGCCAACGGATGTCCGCTGCAGCATGCTGGAGCAGATCTGCGATCAAATCGCCAGCGATGCTGTCGGGTCTATTGCAGACCTCGCAGCCATCCAACGCTTCGCCGCACCCGACCTGGCCAACACCCTACGTCGTCTTATATTGAAGTTCCAATCCAATGACGACATAGTTTTCTTCCTCATGCGGATGGTTTGGCAAGGCCGCCTAAAGGACGCGCTACCGGAGACGATGGGTATCGCGCAATCTAGATACGCAGGCTATGCGTCACGCATTTCCGCTTTCCGGGCCATCGCTGACTTGGGAACGCTGCAAGATATGTTGATGGTACGTACTGGATTTACTAATGAAGGCGACAATCTCGACCGAAAATGTATGGCGGAACTAGTCGGTCATATCAAGCAGCCAGACGAGCAAGCCCTTCAATGGCTATTTGACTGCATCCCGCGGTTGACAGAGTACAACCAGTTTGAGCATACAGGCCTATCCGAAGAGATCGCCTCATTCTTTGAGCGTGCGCCCTTGTGGCTCGTCGAACAAGGACTTGTTCAGCTGTATGAGCTTTTGACTGCCCCCCCGGTCATTGAGGGCCATTACTGCGAAATTTCTAAACATAACCAGTGGTTACGCCAGACCACGGGTGTTGCGATTCTTCGCCTAATCCGCGCGCGTGACACTGCGGCATTGAAGGAAAGTTCGCTCGCGCTCCTTCACGTATTGCCTGCGGATGGACAGTACAACGCAAACGCATTCGATATGGAAACACTGGGCTTGGACAAGGAGGTCCAACAGTGGACAGATCTCAAATGGGCGCTATTTTGGTACGTCGTTGAGCAGGTGCGCAGGAGAGGAGCCAAAGAGGGAACGCGGGTAATCGATTCATGGATGGTCTTGGTTTCAGCACCTTATGTTTCCTTTGATGGAAATGATTTTGATGCTGCGGTACGAATCATTACAGAACGTCCCCTTCCCGATGACAAGCAAGTCGCTCTGTCACTAGCATTCAGACTATATGTGCAAACCGGTCGCCAGCGCAGTCGCAATGCCAAATTGAAAAAGGCTGTCAGAGATAACGATCAATTAAAAGCATATCTTTCGCAGTTGATGAGACCTACAAAAAAATCCGAAGAGTTAAAGCGAATGGAACGCCAGCATGCTCAGTGGAGTCGGCAGGCTACGGCGAGACGAAAACAGGAAGCAAAGACTAGACTGGAGACACCAAGCAAGATTGAGGCACAGATAGAGAAACTGCGCGACCCAGGCTTCAATGATCCATCAGCCATTTCCAGAACACAGTATTATCTATTCAATCGCATGAGCGCGCTAGAAGAGAATAAGCACGGCTCAAAGTGGAATAATAGTAATTGGCGAGCGCTGGAACGAGAATTCGGAAATAAAACTCCGCGAGCGTTCCGCGATGGCATGGTGCGCTTCTGGCGTCGTCATTCGCCACAGTTGGTTTCAGAAGGCGCAGCTTTCAACTCGAGATCGATAGCAGATATATTCGGCCTGACTGGCCTGACCATCGAAGCTTCCGAGGTCCACGGATTATTTGAGAAATTGACACCGGCAGAGGCTGCAATAGCACTCCGCTACGCTATGGTAGAGCTCAATGGTTTCCCAGATTGGTTTCCTGTGCTATCAGCAACACACCTTAATGTGGTCAAGCCGATGGCGTTAGCGGAGATTCTATTCGAGCTACAGGTCACCGGCAACGGATCTCCCAGCCAGTACATCATTTCAAAAATCAGTCGTTTAGGTGACTGGCTTTGGAATGACATTGCACCAGACATTATCCAATTACTAGGAGTTCATACGCCGCAGAATATTTATCTTCTAGCCAACCTACTAGATATCATCCAAAGATCTACAATATCAGATGACGCAATAGCGACACTCTCTGCGGAGAAAATGCTATCCGTCGAAAATCAGAATCATCTACCGCTCTGGGCAGCCGCGTGGACAGGCGTTAATCCTGGACCCGCCATCGACGCAGTAGAGGCACATCTGGCCACCCTGACGGATGCTAAGGAGCGAACAGAGTTCACCATGCACTATGTGACCTACCTCCTTGGTGGAAGTCATATGTCATCTAGGGTGCGTGCCCGGTTTCATTCCCCCGCGGTCTTGAGCCGGCTCTACATTCTCGTCCACACGCATGTACGATCAAGTGAGGATATTGAGCGGGCTAACCAGGGAGTTTACTCGCCGGAGCTAAGGGACAATGCACAGCACGCTCGGGAACGATTGGTGAACATCCTTCGCGAAATTCCAGGACGGGATGCATACTTGGCGCTCAAAGTTATTTCTGAAGCTCATCCAGATCAAGAATTGCGACCATGGTTTGCATTGCAAGCCAGATCCAAGGCAGAAGCCGATAGCGAACGGTCAGAATGGAAAGCCGAGCAGGTGGGCCAGTTCGACAAGGAGTACGAGCGCACGCCGGTCTGCCATCGTGAGTTGTTCGATTTAGCAGTACAACGTTTGCTGGACCTCAAGCATGAGTTGGAAGATGGTGATGCTAGCATGGCATCTGTGCTGATCAATGCGAAAATGGAAACTATAGTCCGCAATTTCATCGGCTCGTGGTGCAGTAGGGGCTCACAAGGGCGCTACGTCATCCCTCAGGAGGAGGAACTACCCGACGCCAAGCGCCCTGACCTTCGGTGGCACGGCTTCGGGTTTAAAGGGCCGGTGCCAACTGAACTGAAAATTGCCGACAAGTGGAGTGGCCCCCAGCTCTTCGAGCGTCTTGAAGGTCAGCTCGCAGGCGACTATCTCCGCGACGAAGCTTCAAGTCGCGGTATCTATCTATTGGTTTATCAAGGCATACAGAAACGTTGGCAACTACCCAACGGTGATATGGCCACCTTTGATGAGCTAATATCAGCGCTGCAAAGGCACTGGGAGTCAGTGTCCGCAGCGCATCCACGTGTTGAGGAAATCAAGGTCATCGGTATTGACCTTACAAAGCGAGCGAAACCTCCTGTGGCAAAGAAAAAAACCAGCAAGAAGATTACCGACAAGACGATGGTTGATGAAGAAGTTTCCTCCGTAGTTCCTATCAAAAAAGCGGGAGACCGGAAGACAAAGTGATTTTTCCAGAGCAGAGTGAAGCATGAGCTTGTGAATTCAATGCAAGTCCCGGGGGGCAGCACGGCCTACTAGTGCGTATATGGTTAGTAAAATACGACCATTTGTATCGGCCTAGCTTACAGGGACTCTCAGCTGCCATCACCTAGTTACGCTTGCTCACCTGCATTAAATTTTCGGTAAAAATGCAAAAAAATCCATAGTTTTTCCGAATAAATAATGCGATTCAGCAGCAATATTCGATTTATCGCTTTCACACCCAGACTCAATATTCATAACGCATAAAAATCAGTATGTTGCAGAAGGGGGTAAGCTGAGAGTCAGGATTGCAAATCCGTGGCAGGAGAAAGTCGCCCCCCTACACCATGTAGCAGCAACTTAATTGGAATCAAAGTCCATGCTTGTATTTGTTGATGCAGAATTCACTGATTTTATTCAAATTGACTTGATTGCTATCGCGCTAGTGACCGAAGATAGTCGGGAATTCTATGCCGAGCGAAATGACTACCGCCGAGAGGATTGCAACGATCTTGTGCGCGCCAATGTTCTTCCGTTGTTGGGCCGAGTGGAGGATGCTAATTGTACAGCACAAGAATTGACACTACGTCTGCACGCCTGGTTTGCGTCGCTCGGCCAGTCAGTAACCTTGGTATTTGATTACGCATCTGATTGGACTCTCCTTGCTGATGCCCTTCAGGGAAAGGATGGCCGATCATTACCCAGTAACATTACGGAAAAGTGGCTGCTGGCACCAGAAGTCATCAGTGATTCGACCTTTCTGCAGTCGATGTCATCAACATACAGTGCAGAGTGGCCTCCACATCATGCTTTAGCAGATGCCCGTGCATTACGGTCCGGCTTCTTATCATGGAAGCTTGCTAGGTCAGCCTAGTCAGACACAAGTACTTTTTAACCGCTCCGTTTGATCTACTTGATCTGCCCAATATCATTCATATCGAAGTGCTCCGCGGCCTCCTTCAAGCACTAAAGCACTGCGAATAGTACTCAGCAACAACTAGCTGATCTGCTTCTTCGCTTTCAGCATCTCCAGCTTCTTGTCTTGCCGCTCCTTAGCGCGCCGCTTTTTCTCCGCAACTTCTTCTTGAAGCAAGATCTGGCGGGCATCTTCTGTTTTACAAAACCCCAGTTGAATCAGAACTTGAAGCTTGGCAAGCGGGCTCAGGTTCAGGCGTCCGCTACGACACTCACTTAAAGTACTGGGGGCAATGCCAAGAAAATCCGCCAGTTGCCGATCTTCAGCAAACTCAAGCGCCACTTTGATCGAGTCGATCACCGGGATCCACTCAACGATAGGAACGGTTTTTTCATCAGCCTTGATGAAACTCTTCGCATCAAGCATACTTCGTATTTGCGAATTCATAAGTCAATTCCAAAAAATAAATTCTATCTAGAATTCAGTATAACACGTATGTATACGCTGTTTGTATTTTCTGTTCGAGTTTACGAAACAGTAACCCACAAGGCATGCCGATGAACTAATAGACAACCGAGCAGGAGAAGCAAGAACGGCCTCGTCATGAGGCCGTAGAGAGTTAAGTGTCGACTTTGCGGGAAGACGCTTCGATTCTCGGACAGCGACCGTAGTGTGTCAACACGGCGATGCAGGCTTTTTGCCTTTAATTCTTGCCTTCTGCTCGATTGGGATTATGAGGATTAATACCATGCTGTCTGAAGATGAGATCGAACAGCTGTTCGACAAATTCAACATTCCCGTCCCAGGACGAAACCGTATTCGCTGGATACGTGAGAATGCCCCCGTACGACGTGTCCATGGAGGTGGTGTCAGTCAAACAATTCGCTATTGCGGGCGAAAAATGAACTTTGTCATCGAAGCTGAGGCCCTGAGGACAGAGTTCGCTACGATTGTGTCATTCGATCATAGCCAAGACATTCTTGAGTTTTATCACCAACCATGCCGGTTAAAGATCACCTGGGACAAAGCGAATGGTCGCCGAGTGACGACTAGCATCACACCAGATCTGTTTTGCATTAGCCAATCAGGCTTCTATTTTGTCGAATGCAAAACCGACCAGCACCTACTTGAACTAAATGAAAAAGATCCAGTGCGATTTATTTTGGGTGGCAATGGAAAGTGGCGCTCTCCTCCCGCAGAATTAGCCGCTCGTGAATTTGGCTGCGATTTCATTATCAGACCTTCATCCGAGAATAACTGGGTTCTAATCGAGAATTTAGAGCTCCTCAAAGATTATTATATTCTCCCATTTGAATCAAATGATGCTGAGTTGCAGAAGCTCCGTGAATTTTTCTCATGCAATCCATGGGGATCAATTCATGAGTTGATAAAAATCATCGATGCCGATGTTGTTTACAACTCCATCGTCACAAAAGAGTTTATTTTTGATTTAAATAATAGTCATCTGAAAGAAGTAGAAAATGCATATTTATTTCGAGATGAGATAAGTTCACAGGCCTTCAAAATCTATATCGAATCCAAATCAACATCACCAAGTTTGCCAGCAGGCATTGAACTTCGCCCTGGGTGTATGTTCCTATGGGATAACAGATCATGGGAGGTAGTAAATGTTGGTGATACAGGAGTGGCTGCAAGATGTGTAGATTCACAAGAATCCATATTAATGAACCTAACGTATGAGGAAATGGCTAGCTTAGCAAAATGTGGAAATATTATATCTGTCAGACAGAATAATTCAGCTCCTCAGTATGATCTAATGAAGGAATGCTCCCCCAAAGATATTCAGATCGCCTTATATCGTCATGAAATATTATTTGGCACTCCGAGAAAGAAAAATCCATATATTAATAAAAGCACAAGGGCGAAATTCTACTGGAAAGCACAATGGAGAAATGCGGAGATTAAGTATGGCTATGGTTTTATTGGATTAATACCAAACAGAGATAAAACTCAAGGCAATCACAATAGGAAGATAGAAGAAGCTATTATTTATATCATTGAGAAACTATATCCTGATTACTGGCCCAACCCCAAACAAAAATCCATCACCCATTTCTTAGGCGCTGTCAATAATGAGTGTGAGAAGCTTGGACTGTCAAAGATATGCGCAAAAACATTAAGAACTGAAATAAAAAAAATCCAAACTGCAGAAGATGTGGAGAAAAGAGAAGGACGTAAACGTGCATATCAATCAGAGGTCATCCAGTACTGGTATATAGGGTATGAAACTCCGGCTCATGGCACTCATCCATTTCATATTGCTCATATCGATCACTCCCCCTTTGATGTACGGCTCATCAATTCAAAATCTGATTCAACCGTAAAGACTGGCACTCTATCACTACTTATTGATGCGTATTCCAGGAAAATACTTGCATGGTACTTTAGTTTTGACAAACCAAGTCATCGTAGCTGCATGATGGTGTTACGCGACTGCGTACGGCGACATGGAAGACTGCCCCAAAGGATTGTTTCTGATGGTGGGGCTGAGTTTCAGTCGAGTTACTATGAGAAGTTAATGGCTATTTATTACATAGACAAGCAATCTAGAAAGGTTGGAAAGCCACGTGATGGCGCAATCATCGAGCGTATGTTCCGTTTAACCAGAGATCAATTTGCAAATGCCTTACTAGGCAATACACAGGCTGAGCGCCATATTCGTCAAGTATCTCCCGAGGTAAACCCAGTAAAATTGGCCAATTGGACATTGGAGAGGCTGACGATACGATTGGAAGAATACTTTGAAACCTATCACCAGAATTTTCATTCAACACTTGGCTGTACGCCAAATCAAAAATTTTTGGAAGGCATGAGAATTTATGGAGCCAGGAGGAACGTATTGATTAGTTACGATAAGAATTTCATTATTACGACGATGCCAACAACTTCAAAGGGTGATGCAAAGATAACCAATAGAGGAGTCAAGATAAATTACATATTTTATAACTCTGTTGCGTTAGATCGTTACTCTCTCATCAACTCAAGGGCTCCTGTCAGATATGATCCGTGGGATGGTGGTCATGCTTATGTATATTGCAACAATGAATGGGTTGAGTGTTTTAGCGAATATTACAAGGCATTCAAAGGCATGAGTGCAAAGAAAATAGCCATAGCCACTGAGTGCTTGCGACAAAAACATAGGATGGCGGGCAAAGAATATGAAATTACTGCGCAGCGAATTGCTGATTTTTTATCTTCAATCGAAGAAGAAGAAAAGCTCGCTATGCAAACCATGCACGACTCTGAGGTGCAAGAAATGAACTCTAAAATTAGCCAGAACTTGCTTGTATCAAATACAGAAGGAGAAGCAGTAGACGTTGATAACAAAGTCAATCAAAGCTGGACACCTAAAATTCTAGATACCTTCTGATAGATGGCTACCATGCTTAGAAAAGAATCACTATCTGCACTGGAAGATTTTAAAAAAGTCCGCGCTAAACATGAAAAGCTAAAAGAGCTTTTTGATCGACTTGAAGAAGTCCCGCTTCCATCATCGCAAGGGAAGATTTTTGCTGTGGTTGGCGCCACTGGTGCTGGTAAGTCAACAGCGGTAGGTCATTTTTTTGATTCTTATAATCAACGATTTCTTGATGACATGATACAAAACCCAGGATTTATACCAACTGTGCTAACCACACTGCCAACGGGGTTCAAGGGAGAGTTTGATTGGAAGGATGCTCTACAGCGTTTGCTAGCTATGTTTTTCGAACCTTTGATACGTAAAAAAATTCTACCCAGGATGGTTGTGAATCTAGACGGAGAAAAAATTGAGAACGTTCATCAACTTGTGACATCCGCACTGGCACGAGCATTCAAAAATGGATTGCTTGAGCGTGAGACTCACTTTGTTGGGATCGATGAGGCATCAAGTATTTTCGCAACTAAAAACGACAGAAGCTACAAATATCAATTCGAAATTTTAAAAAGCATTGTTAATGATTGGGGACTCCCATTAATTTTATCAGGAGCCTATGATTTACTAAAAATTGAAGATTTTAACTCACAACTTATACGCAGAACGAAAATAATTCATTTTGAGCGATATTATCCAAACGAATTAGAATCGGAAAGTAATAAGTATGGCCAGTCGTTCGTAAATGTGGCACATACTTTTTTCAAATCAATGAAAATTCCTATCCACGATGACGTGTGCGTGAACTACCCCTACCTGATGAAAATGAGTTTAGGATCTATCGGTTTATTAAAAGACTGGTGCATGCGTGCTTTGGAACTTGCTTTTATTTCAAAAATGGAGCCAATAATCGATATGGGCATCATGAATAAAACAGCCCTCCCTATTCGTCAGTTAATAAAGATAGAGAAGGAAAATCAATGGGGTGAAAAGCTATTGAGTGATGAATCTGAAGAGGATTTGACCAATCTCCTGGGACTTAACAAGGCAAGTGATAATTATAAAAATGATAGGATGAATGGGAAAAATATAAAATCACGCAAACCTGGAAGACGAAACCCATCTCGTGATTCCGTCGGAGACTTATAATGTTTCAACCAGAAATTTTATCGCTGCTAGATGAGTCCCCCCCACTCCCCACAAGGTCACGGCTTATGCCCATGAAGCCTATAAATGATACCTTACCCATTCAAGAGTCATTATCAAGCTATTTTGTAAGATTGGCTAGAAAGCACTCCTGTTCACCGATGACATTATTGAGAAACGAAGTTCTGGCATGGACAAAAATAAAATATAGCAGAGAAGCCTCTTCTAGGTTCACATCGAATTATATTAGAACTATGAATGGGGTAAGTTTTTACGCCAAGGAGCTAGCAGAGGCATTAAATAATCTAACAGGACAATCCGAGTTAGATAGATGTAGTTTTCTCCCCTTGACGGAAGTTTTAGATCCTAGAGGGAATGGGCTACTACATCATAGACCACATTGGTGTTCAGAATGCTTTCGAGATTGGCGGGCCTCAGGTAATGAGCCATATTTCCCATTAATATGGATGGCTGCACCAGTAAATTTCTGTAAAACACACCAATGCACACTTTCAGACACGTGTCCTCACTGTGGACAAGCACAGCCTTTCTTACCTAAACACTCGCACCTTGATCACTGTTCACACTGCGGCAAATGGCTTAGCACATCTACCATAACCTACCTGAAAGATATCGATGGTTTTTCTTTGTACCAATATAATTCAATCGAAGAGATGATTGTTAATGGTTGGCGTTGCTCGAGTCTATTAAATTCATCATCATTCATTAATTCAATTAAAGTCGTTGCAGGTGAGCTTTACAATGGTAGCATTTATGAAATGGAGCGTGAATTAGGATTTCCGAAAGGAACCATAGCCAACTGGTCAAAATCGAATGTTTCACCTTCTCTCCCTAACCTTCTTTCCTTCTCGTACAGCCTCGGAGTTTCTCCGTTAGAATTCATCACTTTGCTTGACAATCAACACATCCATCCGAACATCGTCATGGATCATAGGAAGCAGGCAAGCAAACGTAAGGGGCTTTCAGTCGATGAATTCTCTCTGGTAAAGTCAGTTTTAGATAGCGTAATTTCGTCTGGCATCTCAGAAAAATCTATGCAATCAATCGCTAGAGATCTTGGCTATACAGTTACCTTATTGCGATATTGGTTTAAAGAAGAGTGCAAAGCGATTTCACGCTTTTATAGGGAATACAAAAATTGCTGCCGAATAAAAAATGAACAAAAAGATATCGATGTAGTTAAGGATATTTTTAAAAGACTTACGGATAAAAAAACGAAAATCACAAATCGTATCCTACAAAATGAGCTTTCTTTTCACGGAGTTATTCTATCTCGTCCGCATGTTTTAGCTGCAGTAGAAGAAGAACGAAAGAAAAGGTTACTTTTCTAAGCATTGACGATATGACTTGATGATTGTCCTTCGAGCCCCTCGTTAGCAATTCACGTGGTCACATGGCAGGGGACGATGAGCTTATTTCTCTCTAGTCACACACATGTTTTAATGCATAGTCGACCAGATCTGCTTCGAAGCTGATGATTACTTCTATGTGCTTGCAGGCTGAAGCCATGGCTCCTAGGACTTTTGCCTGGATCAAGTAGCCATCCTCATCTGTTTGATTTGCTTGACCATATAAAACCGCATTGTTGACCACAGCAGTCAATAAAGCTTTATTTATTGGGTTGTCCGGCCATGAGGGGGCGACAGTAGCGCGTGGAATGATTTGTCTTTTGCAAACACGAAAGTGTTGATCATGGCCCTCTGGTGATCGAATTGATACAGCGCTGCAGTCTCCAGCTTGCCCAACATAGACTACTTGGGATAACCGGCCATTAAGAATGCTTTCCTGGGTCTGATGACTGAGGGCCACGGCCATTACTGCATCATCGAGAGTGGTGGCCTGCGCGTAGTTCGCCAAACTGATGCCCAGGGTGGTCAGTGGTAGCACCTTGCGAAGGAGTCCGATACGACGAAGCGCCATGATCAACATCACAGTTCACCGTTGCAGTTGATCAGTGGTAGTCCATCAACTCGGGCTCTGATGGCCTTGGCGTCGGCTTTGCTAATCCCTAGTTGAGCCCCCGGTAAGGCCACGGCTTTGACTCCTGTGGCAAAGGAGCGAACAAGCTCTGCATTGACCGCACCGTTGGCATCGGAACGAATTAGCTTGAATTTAAGAGTCCCCTCGGATTGACCAAGGTATACGACCGACAAGCCGCAAAGAGTAGCATCGGTTTTTTTGGTCAGACTCAAGGTAAAGCTACCCTTGGCGACCGTAACCTCTTCTCGCGTGAGATAGGTATCAGACAAGGTGCTGAAGGTCCGGTTGAGCACTGAGCCATCTTCGGCCAACGCAAAATAGCGATCTTTCTTCAAGAAGGAACTAGTCTGTGGATCGGTCTTCACTAGGAAATAAGTCTTGCCCGACACGTCGCGGATACGTGCCCCTGGGATGACCTTATCACCCGTCTTCAAGTTCAATGTGGCATCTCCGGTCGACAGGCTGAGATCCTGGGTGATTACGACGCTCGGTAGCTGTGTCGTGGGGATGTAATGTACTTCCAACAAGTTATCGCCAGCAGTGGCTGTGCGATTGATACCAACAGTAGCCCCTTCCACATTGATGCCCCGATGCGTTGCTGGTTGTATCGAAGCAGTAGCCAGCATTCCGCTGAATGGTGAATTCGTTAAGATCACATTGGCGGCGCTGGCTGCCATGGAACAAAGCGCCAAGGTGGCGCCGACTAGTGCGGGCGTAGCCCTGAGCTGCAAAGGAAGAAATTTTGCCGCTTGGTGTTTGATGATTGATTTTCGCATCACGATTTCCCTTGGCATCAATCTGAGAGCGGGTTGTAAAAATATGAGCACCCGCAGAGCTTCAAGCAAAATGCTAATCATAGTATGTAGAATCGTGGTATGCAAAAACGGACATTCTCAGAATGTCCGTCAAACCTCATCAGTGTGCGTTAGTTGCTGTTTTTGCAGCCAATGTTAAGCGCCGGCGCCTTGAGCTTGGCCTGTCTCAGGAAGAGCTGGCCGAGGCGGCAGGCGTACATCGTACATATGTAGGGATGATCGAAAGAAGCGAGAAGAACGTCACCATCTATAACATTGAACGGTTTGCGATGGCGCTGGGCGTTGAGGCTGCAACTCTGTTAGAAAAGCCTTAGTAGGCTGCCCTTGTTGTCCTTCTACCGCCTCTTTTCGCAAGGCGTATTGGCAGCCAGAGCCGGAGCTGCTGTCAGAATGGCACCGCCATTCTGACCGACCACGCAAAGGCACCAGTTCGGCCTGAGCTGCCATCCACCCCACTTGGTCTGAATGTCGGCTCAGAGCCTGATATCTGCCATTCCACTGTGAGCTATGTCGAACGTCGGCATTCTGATGGCCGGAACACGTATTCGACCCGTTGCGGACGTTCAATCGTGCCTCACCCGGAAGATCGCTCTCGAGGCACAACGGCCATCCTTCGATCCAATATGAACGGAGAGTTACCTTGTGGGGAACTGAGACACTAGGCATGATGTGCACTCTTGTTTCTATGGCACCTCTCATGGCATGAAACCGCTCCCGGAATCACTTTTCGCGATTTACGCGCTTTCGCTTCCCAAGGGCCACGGGTTTGGTGACCGCCCGCCAGTGAGCTTCTGGAGCACGGAGGATGGACGAGCGTGCGCAGTAATAACGGGGGACGTTCATGACGGCACCCACGGAATTCTGGTTATGCGTCGCCGCGTTGATAATGTCTGGGCGATCGTCCATCAGGAACACGGGCTTGCTAGCGCCGATGAAGCAATCATCGCGCTGGAGCCGCTTATGCGGGAGGAAATTCCGCTGCTGCCGGTGCCGGCGGGGACTTCTCGCAGGCCTGCCCTGTACGATCTAAAGGGCCGAAAGCCAAGCGACCTCTTCGATCTACTGAGATCGCGTAGTCACCACCTCGCGGGATGGTTGCTTAATCAAGTGTACCTTGCGCTTCCGAACCCCGACGCAAACTGGGCAAGCGATTTCCAGACCGTCAACTTCCACACTCGTATGTGGGAATTGCACCTGCTCGCGTGCTTCAGGGAACAGGGCCTGCTGGTAACACAGCCGCATCGGTCGCCAGACTTCCGGATTGAGAATCGACACGGCGGTGCAGCATGGGTTGAAGCTGTGACTGCGAATCCAGCGGAACCGTATAAACACGTTGGAACAAACCCGGTAGGCCCACCGAGTGATCGGCGTGAGCGTTTCATTGGCCCCGCAGCAATACGGTTTGCAAAGACGCTGAAAAGCAAGCTAGACCGGAAATACGAAAGCCTTTCCCATGTTGAGGGGCAACCGTTCGCCATCGCATTGGCCGACTTCCATGCCCCGGGTTCGATGATCTGGAGTCGGGAAGCGCTCATCGGCTATCTATACGGTTTCCATGCCGAAGAGAGCGAAATCAATGGCAAGCAGGTTGTCTCTGCAATTGATGTCGCTAGGCTGCTGGGTAAGCAGGCAATTCCTGCTGGCCTGTTTTGTACGGCTGAGCATCCTGGGCTGTCTGCCATTATCTTTACCAACACGTGTACGCTCTCAAAATTCAACCGAGTAGCCGCATCTAGCGGCGCAGATACAAATGGGCTTCGTTATGTTCGGATCGGCGAAATCTATGACCATACCCCAGGTGCACGGAGAGGTATCCCCTTTTGTCTGGACGTCACAAGCAACGAATACAGGAGATTGTGGTCGCATATTTTTGAACCGTGGTGCGCCGACCTTGAAGTCTTCCACAACCCGTTCGCAAAATACCCACTGCCTCGTGCACTACTGCCCGAGGCAACACACTGGCTCGCCAAAGGAGATGGAATCCAACGTGAGCACCATTACGAGACGTCGATTCTACAGTCACAGACGATAGTTTTAGGCATCGATCAGCCAATTCCAAGCCTGCGCGATTTTCTGATGCATGACGATACGGAAGTTTGATCGACGTCGTTGCGTCGATCTACACGCACGCCTGTGGGAGGGCAGCACCTATTTACCAATTACCAGACCGAAGGCAGCATGAGCTGCCCCGCACGTACCCCACAATTCCGGAACGATATGGCACATGAGCGACAGATGTGACTGCAGAGCTTCGGCGTCTTCCTTGGCCAAATCCTGCCGCGCAAGCTCCGTCATGAACTGACCAACACTCTCGGTCCAGTCGACCAATTCAACATGGACCGCGCAAGCTAATACTCCTGCCCGAAACTCCTCTTCAGCGGCTAGCTGTCTCATGTTGAGGTGCCAGCTAACCCGCAGCGCCGTGTGAATGGCCTCGCATAGCTTTACATGACGATTAGCAGCAGCAACCGACGCCAATCCAAGAAGGCAGTCAGTAAGAGAAACTTGTTTGCTGATTGGAATTTGGTAGTAACAGTGTTCGAGAGCCTCGGCGGCTAGGTCTACCAAGTGATCGGGTATACGGAAAAAGAAGGACGCGTTGATTAAGGCGATAAAGGATGTAGTCTCGATTGCTCCTTTCAGGCTCTCCTCAATCTGAATCATTGCTTCTGGCGAAAGCTCAATCTGCGAGTATGCTCCGCCTTCCAGCGGCCCCGGAAAATGCACCGCCGCACGGTCGATCTGATGAATAATGGCTTGAGGGGCTTCGCCGATCAATCGTTCTGAGAGCCCTAAAGCCTGGGTAGCTTCCGGTGCTAAATTTGCAGCCATCCAGACACGGCCCAGCAACTCACTCTTCCATTGCTTAGCTGAGCCCAGCTCCGGAAACCAACGCGGCTCAACTCGCATGTCGAGCAGAGTTTGTATAGTGAAATAACCCTCGTTTTCACTGCACAGCCAGCGAACGAAACCAGTACGGTCCTCTACAGCCTTCAGGAAGTGACGGCCAACCAAACTCGCATGGGCTAGCGCCGCCAGCCGACGAGCAAAGGGTTGCCACGTCGTGAGGATACGGCATTTGGTCATTTGCCCGTAGATGCAGCTGAATAAGACGGAGAGCAGCGCGAACGCGTCAGTCTTTTCGTCGGTTTTGCTGTAGAGAAACGAGTTGATCAACTTCGCCAGCGGCTGCCTCAGCGCCGGGTATTCCTGTACCCGGCGCAGACCAACCTCGATGGCGCCGGTGCAGCTTATCGGATCGCCGTTTTCTACCAGCCACAAGATTTCGTTTGCTAAGGCCTGATCGTTGCCTTTCCATTCCCGTTCGATCAACTGGCTGATCGATTGGTGGGAACAGAGAAGCCAAACTAGGTTCAATGGTTGTGGACGACTTTCCTTGAGCAATTCGGCAAGGAAGGGCGCAGTTACCTCGGCAATGTAATCTTCCAATGTGGTCGCACTGCTGGCATCGCCAACCAGTTGACGGTAATAGGCTTCACCACGGGGGATTAGGGTATCGAGTGATAATCCTCCGCTGTTCAGGCTCTCTCGGATAGCTTCGACCGTGCCAATAGGTGTGTTCCGAAGTTCCCTAAGGAGCACCAAGATTTCGTGGTCCGTTGGCCCCCGTTCTAAAAGTAGTGTGCGCCAGCGATCTGCCAATTTCCCAGGGAGCCCATGCTGGTCAGCCATTAGTTGGAAGGCGTGGAGGCGTGCCTCCGCCTCTGGAGCCAGCAAAGCGAACTGAGCCACAAGCAGCCGTTGCCCGCCGCACTCGAGTACCACGTTGGGTGGCTCTGTGTCGCCAGCAAACGTGACTGACCATTCGTCACCTGAGACTGTTTTAAGGACCGGTGTCGAAACCTGGTCATAGGCCGTAGCAATCGCAGCGAACAGTTGGGAGCGTCGAAACGACAGGTCATCAGGGCCAAGCGTAATCGTCGCGCCAGTTTCGATCTCATCTAGAGTCAGGATGTCGGATCTGGAGAGAAGTTCGTCCCTGAGAAGCGGTGGAAAGCCATTGGCGAGGGCCATGATATAAGCTGTCCGCATGTATGCGTCCTCGTCAGTCATTCGTCCTCCTTCCATCCAGCTTTCACCGCTTTGCCAAACAGTTCAGCCGCTGATGCGATGAGCTGATCGAAGATATCCGGCTCCATTTCTTTGATTTCTCGGAGAATGCGTTCATCGATCCAGCTGTGATAGGGATCGTTTTTCCGCCCAAGAGAAAACTTCGGGGCGTAGCAGAGGGCATGAAGTATTCCTGCGTAGCTCGTTACTGAGAACTGTGTTGCAGCGCCTCGCTCGACAATCGACGCCCACCCACGAATATCGAGTTGGCCGAGTAGCCATTCGCAGCGGGCTTCTGCCGCCTTAGAGTCGCTCTCCGTGTCCCAGATCGTACGAACCGCATGAAGTAGGGCGAGCGTGTATTGATTGAGCCAAGCGAGTTCATGGGGGACTTGCAGTACCTTTGCCAACAGCAGCCGCTGGGAGGCTTCTCGTATCGCTCGAAGCTCGGCGGTTTCGACCATTGATCCGTTGTCGAGCGGTGCCTGCAGCAGGTGATATGTCAATTCATCCTCCAGCACTGGCACGAACGTGTATCCAGATCGTCTCAGGGTAGTCCGGTGTTCTCGTCCGTCCTCGACGCTAAGGCCACCGGAAGCGACCAAGTATTCAATTATGTCCAGGCTGGTCAGGATCGGCGTTTGCTGGTCGCCGCGGGTCATTTGGATGTGGCGATTGACGAAGCGGTCATCGACGACGAAGGCATCAATCGGTTTGTCCGTAGCCAAAAAGTTCAGTTGGGCTTGTAGCTGCGCCTCTTCTCTATCGTGATCGGGCGACGCGATTGTCTCAATCCGCCCATCGGCCAGGGCTGGGGCCAGCACCGTCCGGATGTATTCGATGGTAGCCAGTTGCTCGCTCGCGAAGCTCTCGTAAGCAAGAAGTTGGTTATCTTGATCATCCTGCGACTTCGTGATGTAGACCGTGAAACCTGCACCCCTCAACTTCCCGAGAACACCCGTTGTGCGCAGGTAGGTGGTGGAGAGATTGTCCAGATAAAGGGTCGCTCCATCACGGATACGTGGCTCATTAGGCCAACGTTCCTCATGGAGCTTGAGATAAGAACAGGCACGTTGCTCCTCTGTGGCCGTGATCATTCCCCTTAGGCGCAAGGCCTCGACCACTGCCTGGCAGCTGCATAAGCATGTTTCATACGCAGTGAGGTTAGCCTCCTCTTCCATAACGCTGCCAAGACGATGAACCGGTGAGGAGCGGACGACATAGGTACAGTTTGAAGATTGAACTGCGGCTTCCAACATGGACGCAAGGTCAAACCCGACCTCTTGTGCGAGGCTCGCGTTGGCCTGCTTTTGCTGGGCGAAGATTTCAAGGGAACCGGCCGCAAGCAAACGCTTCAGGAATTGCGCATCCTTGACTTGGCTGGGCTGATGAAACGCGACACGCTGTCGCTCGTGAAACAGCCATACCAGCAACTGGTCTGGAACAAGTACGCGTTCGAAGTGAGCAATGAGCGTAGGTAGAAGGCCAAGCTGCGCGAAGGTGAAAATCGCCGTAAGATCGAGAGCCACGCGTCTCAGTTCTACTTGGACCCTGGACGGGCGTGCACCGCTGAATGCGTACACAAGGCTCCGCCGCCGTGCATCGGACTCCTGCAGATTGATCGCAGGGACCAACAAGCAGTTTTTGATCATCGACTGGTTCAGTACATAGGCTGCGCCGGAGATGGTAATTTGGCCAGCGTTCAAGGCTGTATAGGTTTGGTCCTGGCGACGATCCCAATTGGGTCGGAGCTCAAAAAGCTCTTTCATTGTGATCGATTTGAGTGGGCCTTGGTCGCCTGACTTTTCTGAGGCTCGCAGCAGCCAGTCCCTAACCTCCGAATCGCCTTCCCATCCGGCACTCGTAGCATGAAAGTACGCCGACGCCAGGATGTGAGGGTCATCATGGGAGGCTTCAGTCGCCGCTACAATCAGGTCCCTTGCATGCGGTGCATTGACGGCCTGGGCCAATTGCCCTGCACGAAGTAATTCCTCTGCGGTGCGTTGATCTCTCTGTTCCCATTCGCAAGTCGTATACCCAACCAGTGTGTCCCACTGTCCCAAGGCAATGGCCAGGTTGACGAACAATGCACGATCATTGGCGTGATCTCGCTTAGCCCGCAAGGGCGCCAGGATCACTGACGCTTCTCTGAGTTGTCCATCTCGAAAAAGCGCCCATGCAAGTAGGGATTGCAGCTCGCTCTCCTGAGCCACAATATCGGGAATTCGTTGTAGAAACTGCAGAGCACGTTTGTTTTCACTAGCGCCGTTGAATGCGCGAGTCGCACGAAATGCATCTTCGATCGAGTGCGTCTGATCGAACAGCACTTCGATCAGTGAGCAGAGCTCCTGCCACGCCTTCTCCTGCTCGAGAAAGTTGACTAGGTTCACGAGATCGCGCAATTCGCCAGTTTTTTCGTAGAGCTTCCGGCGTTCGGCAGCTGGGTCAGCGCCTTCTGCCTCAGCAATCATGCGTTGTAAGCGCTCATACTCACGTTCGCCGATTTCCGCCGACGTTGCTTGGGCAAGAGTCGCTTTTGCCGTCTCGATCTGCCGGGAATGGCACAGTA
Source organism: Chromobacterium sp. INPA-IVC (assembly GCF_059047085.1). NCBI lineage: Bacteria > Pseudomonadati > Pseudomonadota > Betaproteobacteria > Neisseriales > Chromobacteriaceae > Chromobacterium > Chromobacterium sp. INPA-IVC. The sequence goes on from NZ_JBTNLS010000002.1 coordinate 55,108, forward strand.
GCTCGATTTCTATAGCAAGAAGTGGCGAGCGTTCCAAAAACTCGGTCAACTGGTCCCGGTGTGCGGTGATGTATTCGAATGCTGCCGCAGATGTTTCTTTCTCCATTGCCAGTGTGAGGCGGGCCATGGCTGTATCGGCCGTGCCTTTGCCGGTCAGTGCAACCTGTTCGTTGATGCGACGCTCTACGGCAACGAGGTCGACCTTGAGACCGAATTGCACGGCCAGAGGAAAGTAACTGAGCATCAGCGTGTCGTTACGCATGTTCATGCGCAGAACTTCTAATGCTCCGTTATTCAGCTCGGAATCCCGGAGGCGAATCCACAAGGCCATTTTGGAACACAGCCGCGCGGCCTCGATAACTCCGAACTCCTCGGCAATAGTTGCTTGCTTTTCATAGAGCGCGATGCTCCGCTTCCTGTCCCGCAGAGCTTGTTGATCGTCCGCCATGGGGAAGCGCACGGCGTCGAACGGCAGATATAGCACCTGCATCCGAAGTTCCTCAGGAACGACGTGGGCAAGATGCGCATGAGCTGCTGGAAAGTTCAGAACCGGCGTTTCTTCAAAGTCCGTTTGGGTCAGCAGTTGAACATGTGCGTATGCATCTAGCCAGCGTCCAGCGAACTCTTCATTCATGATGAAGTTCAGCTTGCCGTCGCTATCAAACGCACTGAAATCCAAGCCGGCGCTTTTCGCCCAAATCAGAGCATTTTCAGGGCCTTTGTCATTAGTGACGATTCGCAGCATGGCGGATCGCGATTCAGGAGTTCCAATCGGCGAGAGCAGTTGTAGCGCTGGCATGCTCGACCCAGACTCGGCCGCCAAGATGAAAGCATTAGCTATGTTAGTTTCTGGAGCCCCTCCAAGGCTGCGCGATTTCGCCAGCAATTCTTTTGCACGGTCTAGATTCTCATCTCGCGAAAGCATCCTGGCGCACCAGGCTAGAGCTTGGGCCCTTACGGATTTGGAACCACCTGCAAATTCACTGTTTTCGACATTGGTCGACAAAGCGAGCACCTTATCGGTACTGGGATATCCTGCTAGATGGCGAGCCTGCCGGATACGACGCACTTCCGCTTCGATCTCCTGATCCGTCAGTCTAACCGTGAAGGCAAATTGTTGGGCCTGCTTTTGGCGTTGAATGCCCTCGGCGGTGTCCGATTGGAATTTTGCTTCATGATCCCGCTTCCACTGCTTTAAAAGTTCTGCGGGGTAGTCCTGGTATTGGGTATCCACCATCGGATGATGGAAACCGCACAAGAGGATCAAATTATCGGGGCTGTTCCGTTCTTCATCAGGGAGGTCTGGCTTTCCTCTTGGCCCGTTATCAGAAGCGGCGTAGATATGGCAGATTTGGGCCAATACGGCGGCGTCGGATTTTTCCGAACCGGGGGAAATGACGGGATGAGTGCAATCGGGGTGAGCACATTGATTGCCACTGTTGCCGAACAAGACCTTGAGGGTCCACTGTGTGTATGAACGATTTGCCATATGCGTATCTTACGCTTTGATCCTGCCCCACAAAACTGTCCCATTAAAAAAACTAACCCGCCGTTTGGCGGGTTAGTGTTGATATGGAACTCGGTGTGACATGGCTCTTGGAAACACGCTTGAGCAGCACACGTAGGCCTGGCGATAGCATATTTTTGCAGTTTGTCTGGGTAGCATATCTTTGCAGTAGCTGCAAAAAAATGCTTCCTGTTTCAAACTTATGCTTCCCGTCGCATGAATTCTGGTGGACCGAAGGAGGATCGAACTCCCGACCTCTGCATTGCGAACGCAGCGCTCTCCCAGCTGAGCTATCGGCCCATCGCGAAGCATCCTAGCACAACGGCATTTCGCTTGGCCAGTCCCTGCGTCAGCTCTCCTCCACGCCGGCCAGCGGCAGGCTGAACCAGAACACGCAGCCGCCTTCCCGGCTGCTGACGGCGCCGAATTCGCCGCGGTGGAATTCCACGATGGAGCGGCAGATATTGAGGCCGATGCCCATCCCTTCCGGCTTGGTGGAGTAGAACGGCGTGAACAGATTGTCCTGCATGCCGGCGGCCAGGCCAGGGCCGTTGTCCACTACCTCCACCCGCCACTTGCCGTTTTCCACGCAGGTGTGCAGCTCCACGCCGGGGCGCGGCGTGCCCGCTTCCACCAATGCCTCGATCGCGTTCTTCATCAGGTTGAGCAGCACCTGCTCGATCAGCACCGGGTCCATGTCCACCCGGCAGGGGCTGCGGTCGGCGGCCAGCTGCAGGCCGACGGCGTTCTTGGCGGCCAACGGCTCGGCCAGGCCCAGCGCGCGCTGCACCACCCGCGCCGGGTCCACCCGCTCCAGTTGCGGCTCGTGCTTTTTGACGAAGGCGCGGATGCTGCTGACGATCTGCGCCGCGCGCCGCGATTGCTCGGCGATGGCGTGGATGGCGTCGCGCACGCCGGCCGGCAGCGCCAGCTCTTCCGGCAGGCGGCGGCTGACGCCGGCGGCGTAGGTGTGGATCGCGGTCAGCGGCTGATTCAGCTCATGCGCCAGCGTGGACGCCATCTCGCCCATCGCGATCAGCCGCGCGGTGTTCTGGAAGCGCTCCTGCTGCGCCTGCTCGCGCTCTTCGCGCCGGCGGTCGGCAGTGACGTCGCTGAGTATCGCCAGCCAGGCGGCCTCGCCGTTCACCCATTCGATGCGGCGGCGGCGGATTAGCAGGCAGCGTTCGCCGGTGACGATGAACTCCTGGCCGATATCCTCGCCCTCGCCGGCCTTCAAACCCGGCAGCAACACGCAGCACGGCGCGTCGGCATCGCCCACTTGCCACAATTCGGCGAAGCCGGGATTGGCGTACAACAGCTGGGCGCTGCCCTCGTCCACCACGCACACCCCGGCGGCCAGACCATTCAGCACGGTGAGAAAGCGGCTGTGGGCGGCGTCCATTTCCTTGCGCTGACGCTGGCGCTCGGTGATGTCGAACATAGAGGCGATCCAGCCGCGCTGGCCGCCCTCCTCCTCCATCAACGGCGTGGCGAACAGCCTTACCACCAAGGTGTCGCCGCGCTTGCGCATCAAGGTCAGCTCGAAACCCTGCTCCGGCTGGCGGTTGTCGCGCACGGCGTCCATCGCGTCGGCCAGCACGCCGTGCTGGTCGGCCGGCCAAAACGGATGCGGCGGGTGGCTGCCCACCAGCTCCTCCGGCGCGAAGCCCAGCATGTCGCAGAAGGCGCGGTTGACGCGGACGATATCTCCTTCCAGCCCGATCGCCACCAGGCCGCTTTTCATCGAATCCTCTATCGCCTGCCGCAGCGACACCTCCTTGGCCAGCCGCTGCTCGGCCAGCAGCCGCTCGCGCATGTGGCGGCGGATGCGCCACACCGCGTACAGCAGGGTCAGCAGCAACAGCGCGATCACCACCGTCAGCACCGGCAGCGTCAGGCCCAGGCCGCTGCGGTAGCTGACCGCGCGCAGATACAGGCCGTAACCGGGCGGATCGAAGCTGGTCTGGTGCGAGATGGAGCCCGGCTGCTCGGCGGCGTCGAACTTCTGCGCCAGCGTCTTGCCGCCTAGGTCGATGATGCTGATGTAGTTCTTGGAGGCGATCCACCACGGCACCTGGTGGTACAGCAGCGCGTCCAGCTGATAGGACAGGCGCAGCCCGCCCAGCAGCCGGCCGTCGTGGACGATGGGAATCGCCAGGTCGAAGCGGTACTTGCCGTCCTGCCCCTGGTAGGGCGCGCCGTAACTATTGCGCAGCAGGCGTCCGGCGCGCCACACCGCATCGTACTCCGGCAGCCCCAATTGCCGCTGGTCGCGCCGCAGGCCATGCGGGTCCCACTCCACCTGCCGGTCCATGCCGATTCTTTCCAGCGTCACCAGCTCCGGGTTTTCGCGCAGGTAAAACGCCGCCAGCTGGGCGAAGCGGCGGCTGTCCACCTTGCCGGCGGCGATGTCCCGCGCCAGCGCGTCGCCCCATTCCTGATGGGCTTCCAAATGCATGCGCAGCGACTGTTCCAGCCACAGCACCTCCTGGATCAGATTGTCCTGCTGCTCGTCCCGCCAGTCGCGGTACACCAGGTAACTGAGGCTGCACAAGGCCAGCAACAGCGCCAGCAAGGCCAGGCTGGCGCCCAGCCATAACTGGTGGGGAGTGCGGCGGCTGCGGGAATGGGAAGGGGGCATGGCGGAAACCGGACGATGGAACGCGTTAGATGATACCGCGACCTCGAACCGGCAGGGAGCATGCCCATGTTCTGGAATTCCCTAATGGCCAAACCGCCATAGAGCTTCTACTTTATCCACAACAACAACCGGCACGAGCCGGGCTGACATTACAACGCTATAAACGGATGGAGATCCCTACATGAAACTGAAGCATGCCGCGCTGGCCGTCTGCGCCAGCCTCGCCCTTTCCGGATTCGCCCAGGCGGCCGGCGAGATCGTCATCAAATTCAGCCACGTGGTGTCGCCGGACACGCCCAAGGGCAAGGCTGCCGAATACTTCAAGAAGCTGGCCGAACAACGCACCCACGGCAAAGTGAAGGTTCAGGTCTATCCCAACAGCCAGTTGTACAAGGACAAGGAAGAGCTGGAAGCGCTGCAACTGGGCGCGGTGCAGATGCTGGCTCCCAGCCTGGCCAAGTTCGGCCCGCTGGGCGTGAAAGAGTTCGAAGTCTTCGACCTGCCCTATGTGTTCGACAACTACGACCAGGTCAACAAGGTGATGCACGGCCCGATCGGCAAGCAGCTCCTGGGCAAACTGGAGACCAAGGGCATCAAGGGCCTGGCCTACTGGGACAACGGCTTCAAGAATTTCTCGGCCAACAAGCCGATCAAGTCTCCGGCCGACATCAAGGGCATGAAGATCCGCATCCAGTCGTCCAAGGTGCTGGAGGAAGAAATGCGCACCCTGGGCGCGCTGCCGCAGGTGATGGCCTTCTCCGAGGTCTACCAGGCGCTGCAGACCGGCGTGGTGGACGGCACCGAGCTGGAGGCCTCCAACCTGTACACCAGCAAGGCCTACGAGGTGCAGAAGAACCTGACGCTGACCCAGCATGGCTTCCTCGGCTACGCGCTGATCGTCAACAAGAAGTTCTGGGACGGCCTGCCGGCCGACGTCCGCGCCCAGCTGGACAGCGCGGTGCAGGACGCCACCGTCTACGCCAACAAGATCGCCAAGGAAGAAAACGACAAGGCCGTGGCGGCGATCAAGGCGTCCGGCAAGACCAAGGTCTACGTCCCCACGCCGCAGGAGCGCGACGCGTTCAAGAAAGCGCTGCTGCCGGTGCACCAGAAAATGGCTTCCCGCATCGGCCCCGATCTGCTAAAGCAGATTTATAAAGAAACCGGTTTCAACCCCGGCAAGTAACATAGGCCGACGGCCGCGCATCGTCCGATGCGCGGCTGCGCTGCGCGCATAGGAAATCCCGCCATGCTGAAATTCCTCGACCACCTCGAGGAGTGGATGATTGCCTGTCTGATGGGTGCCGCCACCCTGATCACTTTCGTAGCCGTGCTGCACCGCTACGGCTCCGGCATTCCCGCTCTTCAACCCTATCTCGCCCACATCAATCTGGCGTGGGCGCAAGAACTCACCGTCTACCTCTTCGTCTGGATGGCCAAGTTCGGCGCCGCCTACGGCGTGCGCACCGGCATCCACGTCGGCGTCGACGTGCTGATCAACCGGCTGCCGGACCGCATCCGCGGCCGTTTCATCGTATTCGGCTTGTTGGCCGGCGCGCTGTTCACCGGCGCCGTCGCCGTGATGGGCGGCGATTTTGTCTGGAACATCGCCCACACCGACCAGACCTCGCCCGATCTGGAAGCGCCGATGTGGCTGGTCTACCTGGCCATCCCGGCCGGCTCCACGCTGATGTGCTTCCGCTTCCTGCAAGTAGCGTGGAACTTCGTCAAAACCGGCGCGCTGCCCAAGCATGACCACGGCCACGTCGACGGCATCGAAGGCGACGACACCTTGGACAATCTCCATCCGCACGACATGAATCACGGAGGTCGTCCATGAGCGCCCTGATCATCTTCGGCCTGTTGCTGGCGCTGATGCTGACCGGCATGCCGATCTCCATCTCGCTGGGCCTGACCGTCCTCACCTTCCTGTTCACCATGACCGACGTGCCGATCACCTCCGTCGCGCTCAAGCTGTTCACCGGCATCGAGAAGTTCGAGATCATGGCGATCCCCTTCTTCATCCTGGCCGGCAACTTCCTGATGCACGGCGGCGTGGCGCGGCGGATGATACGCTTCGCCACCACCCTGGTCGGCCACTGGTACGGCGGCCTGGGCCTCGCCGGCGTGGTGTCCTGCGCGCTGTTCGCGGCCATCACCGGCTCCTCGGTCGCCACCGTCGTCGCCGTCGGCTCCATCATCCTGCCGGCGATGCTGAAGCAAGGTTACCCGGCCCGCTTCGGCGCCGGCGTGATCACCACTTCCGGCGCGCTGGGCATCCTGTTTCCGCCGTCGATCAACCTGGTAATGTTCAGCATCGCCACCGCCGGCATGAGCGTCACCGGGCCGGACGGCAACCCGGTCTCCACCGCCTCGGTCGGCCAGCTGTTCATGGCCGGCGTGCTGCCCGGCCTGTGCCTGTCCTTCCTGTTGGGCATGACCACCTGGTTCCGCGCCAAGAAATACGACTATCCGCGCCTGCCCAAAGCCAGCTGGGGCGAGCGCTGGAACGCCTTCCGCGACTGCGTGTGGGGCCTGCTGCTGATCGTGCTGGTCATAGGCGGCATCTACACCGGCATCTTCACCCCCACCGAGGCGGCGGCGATGGCCGCGGTGTACGCCTTCGTGATCGCGGTGTTCGTCTACAAGGACATGAAGCTGCCGGACGTGCCCAAGGTGCTGATCAATGCCGCGTCGATGAGCGCGATGCTGCTCTACATCATCACCAACGCGGTGCTGTTCTCCTTCCTGATGGCGTCCGAGCAAATCCCGCAGTCCATGGCGGCCTGGATGGCCAGCCAGGGCTTCGGCATCGTCGCTTTCCTGCTACTGACCAACATCCTGCTGCTGGCGGCCGGCAACTTCATGGACCCGTCGGCCATCGTGCTGATCATGGCGCCCATCCTGTATCCGGTGGCGGTGAAGCTGGGCGTCAACCCGGTGCACTTCGGCATCCTGATCGCGGTCAACATGGAGGTGGGCATGTGCCACCCGCCGGTGGGATTGAACCTTTACGTCGCGTCGGGGATCACCAAGATGGGGATCACCGAGCTGACGGTGGCGGTGTGGCCGTGGCTGCTGACCATGCTGGGCTTCCTGCTGGCCGTCACCTTCATTCCGGAAATCTCGCTGTGGCTGCCGCAGATGCTGGGCATGATGAATTGAGTTTTCCGCGCCAGACGACATGCCGCCGCGATGGGCTTTGCCCGTCGCGGCTTTTGTCCGACACGGCATAGCCCGGGCCTGGCATAAGTCTTATAATGCGAGGCTGATTCTCCCTTACCAACATAAAAGAACATCTCTCAATCAGGAGCCTGCGAATGGACGAGCAATTGCGCCAAAGCGCACTGGAGTTTCACCAGTTCCCGACACCGGGCAAGATTCAGGTTGCCCCGACCAAGCCGCTGACCACCCAGCGCGATCTGGCACTGGCCTACTCCCCCGGCGTGGCCGCCCCGTGCGACGCCATCGTCGAAGACCCGCTCAACGCCTACAAGTACACCGCGCGCGGCAACCTGGTGGCCGTGATCTCCAACGGCACCGCGGTGCTGGGCCTGGGCAACATCGGCGCGCTGGCCAGCAAGCCGGTGATGGAAGGCAAGGGCGTATTGTTCAAAAAATTCGCCGGCATCGACGTGTTCGACATCGAAGTCAACGAGCTGGATCCTGACAAGCTGGTGGACATCATCTGCTCGCTGGAACCGACCTTCGGCGGCATCAACCTGGAAGACATCAAGGCGCCGGAGTGCTTCTACATCGAGAAGAAGTGCCGCGAGCGCATGGGCATTCCGGTGTTCCACGACGACCAGCACGGCACCGCCATCGTGGCCGCCGCCGCGGTGCTGAACGGCCTGCGCCTGGTGAAGAAGGAAATCGGCGAAGTGCGCGTGGTGGCCTCCGGCGCCGGCGCCGCCGCCATCGCCTGCCTGGACCTGCTGGTGGCCCTGGGCGTGAAGCGCGAAAACATCACCATCTGCGACTCCAAGGGCGTGGTCTTCATCGGCCGCGACGAGAAGCTGGACGAGTCCAAGCTGCGTTACGCCATCAAGGACAACGGCTGGCGCAAGCTGGCCGACGCGATGGTCGGCTCCGACATCTTCATGGGCCTGTCCGGCCCGCGCCTGGTGTCGCAAGACATGGTCAAGTCCATGGCCCGCGACCCGCTGATCCTGGCGATGGCCAACCCGGAGCCGGAAATCCTGCCGCCGCTGGTCAAGGAAGTGCGTCCGGACGCCATCATCGGCACCGGCCGTTCGGACTTCCCGAACCAGGTCAACAACGTGCTGTGCTTCCCCTTCATCTTCCGCGGCGCGCTGGACGTGGGCGCCACCACCATCAATGAAGAGATGAAGCTGGCCACCGTGCGCGCGATCGCCGACCTGGCGATGGCCGAACAGAACGACGTGGTGGCCACCGCCTACGGCGACCAGGAGCTGTCCTTCGGTCCGGAATACGTGATTCCGAAACCGTTCGACCCGCGCCTGATCGTCAAGATCGCCCCCGCCGTGGCCAAGGCCGCGATGGATTCCGGCGTCGCCACCCGTCCGATCGAAGACTTCGACGCCTACGCCGACCAGCTGGCCCAGTTCGTGTACAAGACCAACTTGTTCATGAAGCCGGTGTTCGCCCAGGCCAAGAAGGATCCGAAGCGCGTGGTGATGACCGAGGGCGAGGACGAGCGCGTGCTGCACGCCACCCAGGAAATCGTCACCCAGGGCCTGGCCAAGCCGATTCTGGTGGGCCGCCCCAGCGTGATCGAGAAGCGCATCGAAAAACTGGGCCTGAAACTGCGCCCGGGCGTCGACTTCGAACTGGTCAACAACGAGTCCGACCCGCGCTTCAACACCTACTGGCAGGATTACTACCAGCTGATGAAGCGCAAGGGCGTGTCGCAGGAACAGGCTCGCCGCCGCGTGATCGGCAATACCACGCTGATCGGCGCGATGATGGTGCGCCGCGGCGACGCCGACGCGCTGATCTGCGGCACCTACGGCCCGTACCGCCAGCACTTCGACATTCTGGAGAACGTGCTGGGCTACGCCAATGAAGACAAGGTGGCCGGCGCGATGAACGCGCTGATCCTGCCGACCGGCAACATCTTCATCACCGACACCTACGTCAACGCCGAACCGGGCGCCGAGCAACTGGCAGCCATCACCAAGATGGCCTCCGAGTCCATCCAGCGCTTCGGCATCCAGCCGAAGGCCGCGCTGCTGTCCAACTCCAGCTTCGGCGCGCTGAACACCGCGTCGGCGCAGAAGATGCGCGCCGCCTTCGACCTGATCCGCGAAGCTCAGCCGGAACTGGAAATCGACGGCGAAATGCAGGGCGACGCCGCGCTGGTGGAAAGCATCCGCCAACAGGCGATGCCGGATTCCACGCTGAAGGGCTCGGCCAACCTGTTGATCATGCCGAACGTGGAAGCCGCCAACATCAGCTACAACCTGCTGCGCGTGTCGGCGTCCGACGGCGTGACCATCGGCCCGATCCTGATGGGCATGGCCAAACCGGCGCACATCCTGACCCCGATCTCGTCGGTGCGCCGCATCGTCAACATGGTGGCGCTGGCCTCGGTCGACGCTCAGGTTGCCGTACAACAGGGCTGATCCGGCGTCTCAAGCGTCTTATACTGAACGGGCAAGCATCGCTTGCCCGTTTTTCATTGCAGGAATATGTCGATGAGCCAAGACAACCACAACGACCCGTTCGCCCTGTTCCGCCAATTCTGGCAACAAGCCACGCCGCCCGGCATGCAGGCCTTCCTGCCGCCGATGTCGGAAGAGGAAATCGACCGCAAACTGGCCGAGCTGAAAGTGGTGGAAGGCTGGCTGACCATGAACATGGGCGTGCTGGCGATGCAGATCAAGGCGCTGGAGATGCAGAAAGCCGCCTTGCACTCGATGCGGCCGAAAGATCCGCCCATTGGCTGAGCGGCCGGCTCCGCTGCGCTGGGCGCCGCTTTTCGCGCTGTGCCTGTTGTGGCTGCTGCCGGGCCTGATCGGCCACGAACCCTGGAAACCCGACGAAGCTTATACCTTCGGCCTGGTGCGCCATATCGCCGCCAGCGGCGACTGGGTGGTGCCCACGCTGGCCGGCGAACCCTTCATGGAAAAGCCGCCGCTGTTTTTCATCAGCGCCGCCTGGACCATGCGTCTGTTCGAGGGCTGGCTGGGCGCGCCCGACGCCGCCCGGCTGGCCGCCGGCTGCTGGAACCTGATCGCCTGGCTGGGGCTGGCCACCGCCGCGCGCGGCCTGTTCGGCCCCGGATATGGCCGCTGGGCGCTAGTGCTGTTGATCGGCACCGTCGGCCTGCCGCTGCGCGCCCATCAGCTGATCACCGACACCGCCTTGCTGGCCGGCTTCTGCTGGGGGTTGGCGGGATTGAGCCTGGCGTTGATCCGCCCGCTATCCGCCGGGCTGATGCTGGGCGCCGGGGCCGCCATCGCCTTCCTCAGCAAGGGTCTGCTCGGCCCCGGTTGCCTAGGCGCCGCCGCGCTGGCGCTGCTCGCGCAACGCGACTACCGCCAGCCCGCCTACCTGAAAACGCTGGCCATCGCGCTGGCCGCCTCGCTGCCGCTGCCGCTGTGGTGGATGGCCAGCCTGTACCAGCGCAGCCCCGGGCTGTTTCACCTCTGGCTGGACGCCAATAATTTCGGCCGTTTCCGCGGCACCGTCCATCTGGGACCGCGCGCCGCGCGCGGCTTCTATGGACTGACCCTGCCTTGGTACGCGCTGCCGACCTGGCCGCTGGCGCTGTTCGCGCTATGGCGCGCCGCGCGCGCGCGGCAAGACTGGCCCGCCATCCTGCCGCCGCTGGCGGTGTCCGGCTGTACGCTGGCGGTGCTGGCCTCGGCGGCAGACGCCCGCGAACTGTACGCGCTGCCGCTGTTGCCGCCGCTGGCGCTGCTGGCCGTGGCGGGACTGCGCGGCCTAGGCCGCCCCCCGCGCTGGCTCAACATCGCGCTGGCGCTGCTGCTGTGCGCGCTGACCGCCTATATGCTGCTCTGCGCCGCCGCGCTGAGCTTCCCCCTGGACATCCATCCCGCGCGGGAATGGCTGGGCCGGCGCTTCCATGGCTGGACGCCGCAGTTCCAGCCCGGGCGCTGGCTGCTGTTCGCCGCCGCGGCGGCGCTGCTCGCCTGGTGCTGGCGGCAACCGCTGGCCGACGGCTATCGCCTGATCTGGCGCTGGAGCGTGGGCCTGACCCTGCTCTGGTGCGGCATGGCCACGCTATGGCTGCCGGCGCTGGACCACGGCATGCGCTACCGCGAAGCCTTCGCCGCGCTGAAACCCGGACCTGCGGCGCTGATCCGGCCCGGCGACTGCGTCGCCAGCCTGGGCCTGGGCGAGCCCCAGCGCGCCTTGCTGGAATACTATGCCGGACTGCTCACCCAGCGCCTGGAAACCACCGGCGGCGCCGGCGGCTGCCGCTGGCTGCTGCTGCAAACCTTGCACGACCAGGTGCCGCCGCCCTACGACAAATTGTATCCCGCCTATGTTTTCCAGCGGCCGGGCGACCACAAGGAACGCTTCCGCTTGTATAGCCTGAGGTAAATTGGCATTTTTCATCATGACAGCGCTATCCTGCGTCACATTCCGTCACACTGTCCCACATAACTATTAACAAATTCTTGTGCAAATTTATCTTATCCTGACATTCCCAAGGATGAGGTATTGCATGACTGTCACAAACTCCGTGGATTTGTTCTGGTCGCTGGCGACGGGTGAGTTCTCCCGGCGCGACGGTTTCGATCAAGGCAAGAACCGCTTCAAATTCGTCTTCCGCGGCATGCTGACGCTGCCGTGGACGCTGCGCTGGCTGGATACCTTCCGCCAGTCGCAGACGCTATTGACCTATCTGCGCCGCAATCCACGGCTGGCCAGCAAGCTCCATCGCCCCTACCTGTACCGCTCGCTGGGATGCCGCGGCAAGCTGGAGGCGCTATGCGCGCACTACCAGCTGCTGGAGCAGCGCTTCTCCGCCGACACCCGCGCCCAGTTGCTGTCCAGCGCGCCGCTGCGCCTGGCCGATATCGCCGGCAAGAATGACTGCCGCCTGCTGCTGCTGCTCACGCATCAGCACAATTTCGACAAGGAAGGGGAAATGTCGCTGCAGGTTTGCGACGCCGAGCAAGTGCCGCTGGCCACGCTGACCTTCACGCTCACCCGCCGCGGCGACAAGATGGCGATGGTGATCGGCGGCCTGCAGGGCCCGCGCAAACCCTATGGCGCGGAACAGGTGCAGCTGGCGACCAAAGCCGCCCATGGCCTGTTCCCGAAACGGCTGGCGATGGAAGCGCTGACCGCGCTGGCGCGCAAGATCGGCGCCGATGAGATTCTGGCCGTCGGCAACCACGAGCACATTTACAGCTCCTGGCGCTACCGCCGCCATTTCTTCGCCGACTACGACAGCTTCTGGCAAACCATGGAAGCCGAAGCCGCGGACGACAAGCAGCGCTTCTACCGCATCCCGCTGACGCTGCCGCGCAAGGCGATGACCGACATCGCCAGCAAGAAACGCTCGGAATACCAGCGCCGCTACAACCTGCTGGACGACCTCTCCGCCCAGACCTTGGCCGCGATCTGACTCGGGATCAGGCCGGGCGCTCCAGCGTGAACGCCTCCTCGGCCAGGCTGTAGCGGTTGCCGCCCAGCTTGCCCACCGCCTGCAAGGCCCGCTCGTCTATCGCGCCGTCGCGCCACAGGCCCTCGGCGACATGGATGTATTTCACCTCGGCCAGCACCAGATTGCCGGCGCCGCTGCCATGGCCGAAAGTCAGGCACTGGTGCAGCGCGCACTCCAGCCGCACCGGCGCCTCGGCCACGCCCGGCGGCTTGACCGTCACGCTGTCCATCTTGGCCACGCCGGCCAGCTCGAACTCGTCGATGTCGGCCGGGTAGGCGCCGCAGCTGGCGTTCATCGCCGCCGCCAGCGGCTGGCTGACGATGTTGACCACCAGCTCTCCGGTCAGGCGGATATTGGCCAGCGTGTCCTTGTCCCGCTCCGGCGCCTGCTTCAGGATGCTGATGCCCAGAAGCGGCGGATTGACGCTCATCACGTTGAAGAAGGAAAACGGCGCCAGATTGCACACGCCTTTCAAATCCTGAGTGCTGACCCAGGCGATGGGGCGCGGCAACACGCACCCCACCAGCAGCTGATACAGATTCGTCCGTTCCAATTGCTGCACATTGAACTCCATCTCGTTCTTTCACCTGCGTCAGACTTCGAATGCCAACATTCTAATGTGCATGACCGCCGCCGCACCAGCCGCTTTTTGTCGGCGATTCAACTGGTTTGCCACAGCGCCAGCCGTTAAAATGCCGGGATGAACGCACCCCGCTTTGTCCATCTTCGCCTCCACTCGGAGTTTTCCATCACCGACGGCATCGTCCGCCTCGACGACGCGGTCAAGCGCGCCGTCAAGGAACAGATGCCCGCGCTCGGCGCGTCCGACCTGATGAATCTGTTCGGCATGGTCAAGTTCTACAAGAGCTGCCGCAACAAGGGCATCAAGCCCATCGTGTCGGCCGACATCTGGCTGGAGAACGAGGAAGACCGGGACAAACCTTACCGTTTGCTGCTGACGGCGAAGAACCGCGAGGGCTACCGCCGCCTGTGCGAACTGCTGACCGAGGCGTTCAGCCACAACCAGTACCGCGGCCGCGCCGAGATCAAGCGCGCATGGCTGGAGTCCGGCGACAACAGCAATCTGCTGTGCCTGTCCGGCGCCCACCTGGGCGACGTCGGCATCGCCTTGTCCATGGGCCAGCGCGACGAAGCGCGGCGCCGCGCGGAATACTGGGAAAAGCTGTTCCCGGGCGCGTTCTATCTGGAAATCCAGCGCGTGGACAGCGCCCAGGTGGAAAACGTGGTGCAGGCCACGCTGTGGCTGGCCGGCGAGCTGGAGCTGCCGGTGGTCGCCACCCACCCGATCCAGTTCATGGAGAAGGAAGACTTCAAGGCGCACGAGGCGCGGGTGTGCATCGCCGAAGGCTACACCCTGGGCGACAAGCGCCGGCCGCGCAGCTTCAACGAATGCCAGTACTTCCTCAGCGCCGAAGAAATGGAAGCCCGCTTCGCCGATATCCCGGAAGCGCTGGCCAACACGGTCGAAATCGCCAAGCGCTGCAATATCTCGGTGGTGCTGGGCAAGAACTACCTGCCGCTGTTCCCGACGCCGGACGGCATGTCGCTGGACGACTTCCTGGTCCACGAAGCCCAGCGCGGCCTGGAAGACCGGCTGAAGCAGCTGTACCCGGACGAGGCGGAACGCCTGGAAAAGCGCCCGGAATACGACGCGCGGCTGAAGTTCGAGTGCGACACCATCATCCAGATGGGCTTCCCCGGCTACTTCCTGATCGTGGCGGACTTTATCCAGTGGGGCAAGGCCAACGGCTGCCCGGTGGGCCCGGGCCGGGGTTCCGGCGCTGGCTCGCTGGTGGCCTACAGCCTGTCCATCACCGATCTGGACCCGCTGAAGTACGCGCTGCTGTTCGAACGCTTCCTGAACCCGGAGCGGGTGTCCATGCCCGACTTCGACGTCGACTTCTGCCAGGAAAACCGCTGGCGGGTGATCGAGTACACCCGCCGCAAATACGGCGAGGAGGCGGTGAGCCAGATCGCCACCTTCGGCACCATGTCGTCCAAGTCGGTGATCCGCGACGTCGGCCGGGTGCTGGACCTGCCCTTCGGCCTGTGCGACCGCCTATCCAAGCTGATTCCGCTCGAGGCCAACAAGCCCCTCAGCCTGACCAAGGCGATGGAGGTGGAGCCGCAGATCGGCGAGATCATCGAGAGCGAGGGCGCGGGCGAGCTGATCGAACTGGCGATGACGCTGGAAGACCTGACCCGCGGCATCGGCATGCACGCCGGCGGCGTCTTGATCGCGCCGGGCAAGCTGACCGACTTCTGCCCGCTGTACATCGCCAGCGGCGACGGCGCCTCGCCCGTCTCGCAGTTCGACAAGGACGACGTCGAGCAGATCGGGCTGGTGAAGTTCGACTTCCTGGGCCTGCGCAACCTGACCATCATCGAGCTGGCGCAAAAGTACATCAAGGACACCACCGGCGAGGACGTGGACGTCGCCCACCTGCCGCTGGACGACAAGCCGGCATACAAGGTGTTCGCCACCGCCAACACCACCGCCGTGTTCCAGTTCGAGTCCACCGGCATGAAAAAGATGCTGGTGGAGGCCAAGCCCAGCAAGTTCGAGGAAATTATCGCCTTCGTGGCCTTGTACCGCCCGGGCCCGATGGACCTGATCCCGGACTTCATCCAGCGGATGCACGGCGCCAAGTTCGAGTACCTGCACCCGCTGTTGGAGCCGGTGCTGGCGCCGACCTACGGCATCATGGTGTACCAGGAGCAGGTGATGCAGTCGGCCCAGGTGATCGGCGGCTATAGCTTGGGCGGCGCCGACTTGCTGCGCCGCGCGATGGGCAAGAAGAAGGTCGAGGAAATGGTGGCGCAGCGCGCCATGTTCGTGGAAGGCGCCGACAAGCAGGCCATTCCGGAATCCAAGGCCAACGAAATCTTCGACTACATGGAGAAGTTCGCCGGCTACGGCTTCAACAAGTCGCACGCCGCCGCCTACGCGCTGGTGGCCTACCACACCGCCTGGCTGAAGGCCCACCACTGCGCGGCCTACATGGCGGCGACGATGTCCACCGAATTGGACAACACCGACCAGCTGAAGGTGTTCTACGACGACTGCCAGGACAGCAAGAACGGCATCGATTTCCTGCCGCCGGACGTCAATCACGGCTTCTACCGCTTCGTGCCGGTCAACCGCAAGCAAATCCGCTACGCGCTGGGCGCGATCAAGGGCACCGGCGAATCGGCGGTCAACCACATCGTAGAGGCGCGCGAAGCCGGCGGACCGTTCACCGACCTGTTCGACTTCTGCAAGCGAACCGACAAGAAGCTGGTCAACAAGCGGGTGATCGAGGCGCTGATCCGCGCCGGCGCCTTCGACGCCATCGAACCCAACCGCGCGTTGTTGTTCGCCAACGTCGGCCTGGCGATGGAAGCCGCCGAGCAGGAACACGCCAACGCCAACCAGGGCGGCCTGTTCGACATGTTCGGCGACGACGTCGCGCCGGCGGTGGAAATGGTGGCCACCCGGCCGTGGAGCGACGCGGTCAAGCTGGCCGAGGAAAAGCTGGCGATCGGCTTCTACCTGTCCGACCACCCGTTCTCCTCTTACGAGAAAGAAGTGCGCGGCTTCATCAAGACCACGCTGTCGCGCCTCAGCCCGCGCAAGGAGCCGCAGCTGCTGGCCGGCTTCGTCACCGGCATCCGGGTCAAGGTGGGCAACCGCGGCAAGATGGCCTTCGTCCAGCTGGACGACGGCACCGCCAAGCTGGAAGTCAGCTTGTTCGCCGAAAGCTTCGAGCTGAACCGCGACAAGCTGAAGGAAGACGTGGTGCTGGTGGTGGAAGGCAAGGTCAGCGAGGACAGCTTCTCCGGCGGCCTGCGCATCATCGTCGACAAGCTGCACAGCCTGGGCGAGGCGCGCAGCCGCTACGCCCGCGGCCTGGCGCTGCAGCTGCCGGCCAAGCCCGACATCGCCCGCCTGAAGGCAGAATTGCATCCGTTCAAGAGCCAGGACGCCGGCAGCCTGGTGCGGCTGGCCTACAACAACGGCAAGGCCAAGGGCGAACTGATGCTGCCGCAGGAATGGGGCGTGCGCCTGGACGACGGCCTGCTGCTGGCGCTGACCGAGTGGCTGGGAGAAGGCAAGGTCAGAGTGCTGTGGTGAGGCCCCGGCGCCAAGCCGCCTCTTCCCGCGCCGCCGTTCGCTCGAACGGCGGCGTTTTTCATTCCGGCGCGCCGCCTTGCCAGCGGCCGCTCCCTGTCCCTATCATGCCGATGAGCGCCTGAAACGCGGGCGCCGCCCCTGGCCGGCGTCAACTGGAAACCCAAGCCTGGCGGGCATTGGCGTGCCGCTGTCGCCTGTCTGTCGCCCCGCTGTCGTTGTCTCTTGCCCGCAGCGCCGCCACACTGCGTCCAGTGATCGAACGGAGGTTTTATGCTGATACAGAAACTGAGGCTGCAACGCGGCTGGTCGCAACAACAACTGGCTGATCTGAGCGGTCTGAGCGTGCGCACCGTCCAGCGCATCGAACGCGGCCAGGGCGCCAGCGTCGAGTCGCTGAAGTCGCTGGCCTCCGTGTTCGAGATCGATTTCTCGGAACTGAACCAGGAGCCCGCCATGACCGACTTGACCGCCCCCGACAGCGCCTCCGCGCCCGTCGCCTCCCGCGAACTGGAAGAAATGCTGGCGCTGCAACACGTGAACCGCCTCAAGCGCTTTTACCGCCACCTGGCGCAATACGCGCTGGTGATGGCGCTGCTGGCCGCCGTCAACCTGCTGACCTCGCCGCACCAACTATGGGTGGTCTGGCCGGCGCTGGGTTGGGGCATAGGCCTGCTGCTGCAGGCGGTCAACACTTTCGAGCTGCTGCCCATCCTGGGCCCGGAATGGGAGAAGCGGCAGGTCGAGAAGCGGCTGGGCCGCAAGCTGTCGTCCTGACAAGCGGACGCCTGAGCGGCGCCCGCCAGGCCTGGACGCCGCTCAGCCGGTGACGCTGGCGGCGCCGGTTTCCACGTGGCCGACCAGGCGGCGCAGGAAATTGGCGTCGTTGGTGCAACTGACGGTAAAGTCGTACCAGCCGTAAACGCCGGACAGATTCCAGCTCAGTATCTGGCTGCCGCCGCCCGCCACGCTGACTTGCTGCGGCGCGGAGCCGCCATAGCCGTTGCCGCTGACCTGGAAAGTCACCGGCGACTTGCCGCCGTTGCTCAGCTGCAGCGTCAGTTGCGGCACGCCCGCCACCACCGACGCCGTGCCCACCGCCTCCAGCACCCCGGCCGCGCTGCGGAGATTGCCGACGAAGCGGCGCAGGAAACCGTTGGGACCATACATCGTCAGGTCGTAGAACCCGCCGCCATAGGTCTGGGCGTGGAAATAATCCTTGATATCGCCGCCGGCCGGCACGTCGTACTGCCACGGGCCGTCGCTGCGGTACTGGTTGGCGTAGATCGAATAATGGACGGCCTGGCTGCCGCCGTTCTGCATGTGCGTCCAGAAGATGCCGCCAGCGACATCGGTGCTGCCGTAGCCGTTGCACTGGTAAGGCAGCGCCCGCGCCGGGCGGCGGCCGCCTTCCGGCAGCGGCATCTGGCCCGGCACCGGCGCGGTCGGCGCCGGCCAGCTCTTGCTCTGCTGCGCCTGGGTCAGCAAAGCCGCGGTATCGGGGAAAGTCGGCACGCTGGGGTTGCGGTTGGAGAAATCCAGCGCGCTAGAGAGATCGCCGCAGATCTGCCGGCGCCAGGCCGAGATGTTCGGCTCCTGCACCCCGGTCCAGGTTTCCAGGAAGCGGATCACCGAGGTGTGGTCGAACACCTGCGAGCAGACATGGCCGCCGCGGCTCCACGGCGACAGCACCAGCATCGGCACCCGCGGCCCCAGGCCGATGGGCTTGCCGCCGATGAATTCGGCGGCGGTGCCGGCCGGCGGCACCGGCGGCGGCATGTGGTCGAACAAGCCGTCGTTCTCGTCGTAATTGAGCAGCAGCACGGTGGACGCCCACACGTCCGGATTGGCGGTCAGCGCCTGCAGCACGCGGTCCAGCAGATAGGCGCCGGCGGCAGGCGGCGCGCTCGGGTGCTCGGAATACGCTTCCGGCGCGACGATCCACGACACCTGCGGCAGCGTGCCGTTGACTGCGTCGTTGCGGATGGCGGCCACCAGGTCCTGCACCGAGTTGCCGCTGACCTTGGGCACCGAGCTCATGCCGCGGTCGCATAGCGGATTGCCCGGCTTGGCGCTGCGGTACTGGTTGAACCAGGCCAACGCGTTGTCGTCGTAGTTGTCGCCCAGCACCTGGTACACCTTCCAGCTGACGCCGGCCGACTGCAGCCGCTCCGGATAGGTGGTCCAGCTGTAGCCCTTCTCGCTGTTGTCTATCACCGGTCCGCCGTTCTTGCCGGCCGGGTCCACCATGCCGCTCCACAGGTAGAGGCGGTTGGGATTGGTCGGCCCCTGCACCGAACAGAAATAGTGGTCGCACAGCGTGAAGGCGTCGGCCAGCGCGTAGTGGTAGGGGATGTCGGCGCGGGAGAAATAGCCCATGGTCAGGCTGCTCTTGGCCGCGATCCAGCCATCGTACTTGCCCTGGTTCCAGGCGGCGTGGGTGCCGGTCCAGGAGTGGTCCAGATCGGTCAGGTACTGGGCGTTGGTGCGGCTGGTGTCCAGCCGGAACGGGTATTCACCGTTGGACAGATTGGGCTGGCGGAACACGCTGCTGCCGTTGCGCAACTGCAGCGCGCTGCGGTCGCCGAAGCCGCGCGCGCCGCCCAGCGCGCCGAAGTAATGGTCGAAGGACCGGTTTTCCTGCATGAACACCACCACATGCTTCACCGCCGACAGGCTGCGCCCGGCCGGACGTATCGCCATCGCGGCGGCCAGCCCCGGCGGCAGCGCGCCGGCGGCCATGCCGGCGGCCGACAACTTGAGAAACTCACGACGTGACATCTCGCTCATGACAACGCTCCGTAAATTTTCTGGATTCATGACCCTGGCAAGCCAGGCCAAGCGCGCAGTGTGCTCATGCAATGTGATGGCTTGATTAAAGAACAGCCGGCGGTAATCGGCGAGGCGCCGCTGGCAGACGGGACAGCGGGAGGCCCCGCCCTCTCCGCGCCCCTTTCCCATCGGGCGCGCATCGATTAACCTTGCCCGCTCGCCACACCCAAGCAGGATGCCCGCTCATGCAGCTACGCCAGGCCCGACTGTCCGACCTTCCCGCCGTGTTCGCCATCGAGCAGGCGGTGTTCGGCAGCCACGTCTACCCCGACTTCTTTTTCCGCCAGGCGCTGGACCTGTGGCCGGACTGGTTCTGGCTGGCCGAAGACGAGACCGGCGCGCCGGCAGGCTACGCGCTGGGCGCGCCGTCCCAGCGGCCGGACGAGCTGTGGCTGCTGTCGCTGGCGCTGCTGCCATCCTGCCGCGGCCGCGGCGCCGGCAAGGCGTTGATGCAGGCGGCGCTGCAGGCGATGAAGCCGCGCGCGCGCAGCATCCGCCTGACCGTGGATCCGGCCAATCCGGCGGCGGCGCTGTACCGCAAGCTGGGTTTCGCCGAGATCGGTGCCGAGGCCGACTACTTCGGCCCCGGCGAGGCCCGCTTGCTGCTGGAGTGGCAACCCGGCTGACATGCGCTACACTGGCGCTTTTGCCCGATTGAAGCGCCGATGAAGTCCGCATTGCTCCAGCGCCTGCTGGTCGCCCTCACCCTGGCCGCCTGCCTCGGCTATTTCCTGGTCCTGGCGCTGCGCCCGGACTGGCTGTCCGGCTGTGTCGCCGGCCTGCCGCTGTCCATCCTGCTGGCGCTGGCGGTGATCCTGCTGCTGTGCCTGGTATCCACGCTGTACAGCCGCGTCGGCGACGGGGAGGACGCATGAGCGCGTCGCAGCTGCTGTTCCTGGCGCTGACGCTGCTGACCCTGGGCCTGACCGCCGCCGCCCGCCGCCGCACCGCCTCCCTCAATGACTTCTACACCGCAGGCGGCCGCCTGCCCGCCTGGCAGAACGGCTTGGCGCTGGCCGGCGACTACCTGTCCGCCGCCGCCTTCCTCGGCGCCGCCGGCATGTATCTGGGCCAGGGCTACGACTCGCTGGCCTACGCGGTCGGCACGCTGGCCGGCTGGCCGCTGCTGTTGTTGTTGCTGGCCGGGCCGCTGCGCAAGCAAGGCCGCTACACGGTGGCCGGCGTGCTCAGCCAGCGCTTCGACCACGCCGGCGTGCGCCTGGTCAGCATCGCCAGCTCGCTGACAGTGACGCTGTGCTATCTGATCGTGCAGCTGGTGGGAGCCGGCAAGCTGATCGAGCTGCTGTTCGGCCTGCCCTATCTGGCCGCTGTCGGCCTGGTGGGCGCGCTGATGATGGCCTACGTGGCGCTGGGCGGCATGCTGGCCGCCACCTGGGTGCAGATCAGCAAGGCCAGCTTGCTGTTCGTCTGCGCGCTGCTGCTGGCTGCCGGCGTGATGGCGCGCTACGGCGGCAGCCCCGCCGCGTTGTTCGCCGCCGCCGACGCGCTGCGCGGCTCGGCCGCCTTCCTGCCGAGCCAGGCGCTGGCCGATCCGGTGGAGGTCCTGTCGCTGGGCCTGGGGCTGAGCCTGGGCCTGCTGGGCCTGCCCCACGTGCTGATGCGCTTCTTCACCGTGGCCGACGCGCGCGCCGCGCGCCGCTCGGTGACCATCGCCACCTGGCTGGTGGCCGCTTTCTTCCTGCTCAATCTGCTCATCGGCTATGGCGCGATGACGCTGATCGGCCCCGATCCGCAATTCCACGCCGTCGACGGCAAGCTGATAGGCGGCGGCAATATGGCGGCGCTGCATCTGGCCGAGCTGCTGGGCGGCGACTTCGCCCGCGCCGCGGTGGCGGCGGTGGCCTTCGCCACCATCCTGGCGGTGGTGGCCGGCCTGATGCTGGCCGGCGCCAGCACGGTCAGCCACGACCTGTACGCCAGCTGGCTGAAGCGCGGCCAGGCCGATCCGCGCCGCGAGCTCAAGGTGTCGCGGCTGGCCACGCTGGGCCTGGGCCTGGCGGCGATGCTGCTGTCCACCGTGTTCCAGCAACTGAACATCGCGCTGATGATGGGCCTGGCCTTCGCCATCGCCGCCTCCGCCAATTTCCCGCTGCTGCTGCTCAGCCTGCATTGGCGCGGCCTAACCGCCCGCGGCGTGGTCTGGGGCGGTGCGGCCGGCATCGTCGGCTCGCTCGCGCTGATCGTCTGCGGCCCGGCGGTCTGGGTGGCCGCGCTGGGCCACGCCAAGCCGCTGTTTCCCTATTCCAACCCGGCGCTGTTCTCGCTGCCGCTGGCCTTCGCCGCGGCGTGGCTGGGATCGCGCCGGCCGGACCAATCAACGAATCCGAGAAAGAAAACGCAATGAGCACGCTAATCCTGTACGGCAACCGCTACTCCGGCCACAGCTACAAGGTGCGGCTGGCGCTGATGCTGGCCGACATCTCCCACGACTACGTCCACGTCGACATCTCGCTGCCGCGCGACGAGCGCCCGGAAGACTTCCGCGCCGCCAGCCGCTTCGGCGAGGTGCCGGTGCTGGTGGCCGACGGCGTGCCGCTGTGCCAGTCCAACGCGATACTGCAATGGCTGGCCGACAGCTACGGCGCGTTGGGCGGCGCCCTGGGCGAGCGGCAGCGCGTGCGCGAATGGCTGAACTGGGAAACCAACCGCCTGGGCCTGTCGCTGCCCAATCTGCGCTACTCGCGCCTGATCGCCCACTACGAACCGGCGGTGGAAACCTGGCTGGAAACGCGGCTGCGCGCCGATCTGGCGGTGCTGGAAACCGAGCTGGCCGAGCGCCGCTATCTGGCCGGCGATCAGGTCAGCATCGCCGACGTGTCGCTCAGCGGCTACCTGTGGTGGCTGTCCGACGCCGGCCTGGCCATCGCCGATTGGCCCAATGTCCAGGCCTGGCTCGCCCGGATCGCCGCCCAACCGGGCTGGCAGCATCCTGACGAAATGATGTCGCCGGACATTCCGGAATAAGGCGCCCGGCGCCAGCAGGCGATAGACCTGCGCCGCGGCGATTGGACAAACACAGAGAAATAGAGAGCCCCCCAGATGAGCCGACCCTCCTGTATCCGCCATTGGCGAGAATTGGAAAAAACCGAACCCAGCCGTTATCCGGACAGCCAGGAGAACCTGGCTCACGGCGCGCCGCTGGGCCGCCATTACGGTTTTGCCCGGCTGGGCATCCACCACGAGCGGCTTGAGCCCGGCCAGCGCACCAGCTGGCCCCATGCCGAAAGCACCGAAGACGAATTCATCCATGTGCTGGAAGGCGAGCCAGACTTGTGGCTGGACGGCACGCTGCACCGGCTGCAACCGGGGGACTCCGTCGGCTTCAAGGCCGGAGACGGCCAGGCCCACACCGTGATCAACAACACCGAGCAAGCCGTCCGCCTGCTGGTGGTCGGCGACGCCACCCGCGCCGACAACCAGGTCCACTATCCACGCCACCCGGCACGCAACGCCGCCATCGGCAAGCTGCACTGGGCCGCCGCGCCAGCGCGGCCGGACGGCGGCCACGACGGCCTGCCGGACAAGCTGCGCGACAGCGACGGACCGTTCTAAAGCCGATGGACAAGATGTTGACGCTAGCCGATCCGTCCTTGCTGGACATTCCCGTCGCCGGCCATGCCGAGCCCTTCGTCGACCTGGCCGCTTATCCGGACTGGGCGGTGGATCTCAGCCGCGGCCAGATATCCAGCCGCAGCCCGCATTTTCTGAAGGCCCGCCGCGCGGTGGCCGAGCGGCTGCGCGACGCCACCCGCCGGCTCCCGGACGGCCTGCGCTTTTATGTCAAGGAAGCCTACCGCCCGCTGGCGTGCCAGCAGCGCTCCTACGACGAGCACCTAGCCCGTCTGCGTAGCCTGAGGCCGGAACTGGATGAGGCGGCCTTGCTGCGCGAAGCCAGCCTTTACGTCGCGCCGCCGGCTGTCGCGCCCCATCCCACCGGCGCGGCGCTGGATGTGACGCTGACCGACGCAAGCGGCGCGGAGCTGGACATGGGCTGTCCATTCAACGCCGACAGCGAAGCGTCCGGCGGCGCCTGCTACACCGACAGCCCCGCCATTTCCGAATCCGCCCGCGCCAACCGGCGCATCCTGATCCGAGCGATGCGGGATGCCGGCTTCGTCAACTATCCGTCCGAGTGGTGGCACTGGTCGTACGGCGACCGCTATTGGGCCGCCGTCAGCGGCGCGCCGGCCGCGCTGTACGCCGCCGTCGACGAAAGCTTTCTGGAGTCCGCATGAACGACTTCCTGCAGCAACTGGCCGCCATCGTCGGCCCGCAACACGTTCTGACCGCCGACGCCGACACCGCGCCGTTCACGCTGGACTGGCGCCGCCGCTACCAGGGCGCGCCGCTGGCCGTGGCGCGGCCAGGCGCTACCGCGGAAGTCTCCGAGGTGGTCAAGCTGTGCCGCGCGCACAAGGTGGCCATCGTGCCCCAAGGCGGCAACACCTCCACCTGCGGCGCGGCGACGCCGGACGGCAGCGGCCGGCAGCTGGTGCTCGCGCTGCGCCGCCTGAACACCATCCGCCATGTCGACACCGACAACAACGCGCTGACCGTCGAAGCCGGCGTCACGCTGCTGGAGGCGCAGCAGGCGGCAGAAGCCGCCGGCCGCCTGTTTCCGCTGTCGCTTGCCTCACAAGGGACCTGCCAGATCGGCGGCAACCTGTCCACCAACGCCGGCGGCGTGGCGGTGCTGCGCTACGGCACCATGCGCGAGCTGACGCTGGGACTGGAGGCGGTGCTGCCGGACGGACGGGTGCTGAGCCAGCTGCAGGGCCTGCGCAAGGACACCACCGGCCTGGACCTGAAGCAGCTGTTCATCGGCGCGGAAGGCCAGCTGGGCCTGATCACCGCCGCCACGCTGAAGCTGTACCCGCTGCCCAGCGCCCACGCCACCGCGATGGTCGGCGTAGAAGACATCGAGACGGCGATAGCCTGGCTGAACCGGCTGCGCGATCGCTTCGGCGACCGCC
Organism: Chromobacterium sp. INPA-IVC; assembly: GCF_059047085.1. Lineage (NCBI taxonomy): Bacteria > Pseudomonadati > Pseudomonadota > Betaproteobacteria > Neisseriales > Chromobacteriaceae > Chromobacterium > Chromobacterium sp. INPA-IVC. Next base: position 79,840 of record NZ_JBTNLS010000002.1, read on the forward strand.
TGACCGCCTTCGAGGTGATCGACGCCAACTGCCAGCAAGTGCTGCAGCGCCACCATCCGTCGCTGATGCCGTTCACCGCGCCGTGGCTGATTTTGATCGAGCTGTCCGACGGCGGCGATCCGGCGCCGCTCAATGACGCGCTGGTGGAATGGCTGTCCGCCCAGACGATGGCCGACGGCGTGGTGGCGCAGAACGAGACCGAACGGCGCAAGCTGTGGACGCTGCGCGAGGAGATATCGGAAAGCCAGCGCAAGGATGGCCCCAGCATCAAGCACGACATCGCGGTGCCCACCTCGGCGCTGCCGCGGCTGGTCCGCGATTGCGCGGCGGATCTGGAGCAGGCCTTCCCCGGCGCGCGCATCGTCGCCTTCGGCCACGCCGGCGACGGCAATCTACACTACAACGTCAGCTTCACCCGCCCCGGCAACGCCGACCTGTTCGACGATGAGGACGCGGTCAACGCCATCGTCTACGACCACGTCTACCGGCTGGGCGGCACGCTGGCGGCCGAGCACGGCGTCGGCCAGTTGAAAAAGGACTGGCTGGCCCGCTACAAGGACCCGCTGGCGCTGGAACTGATGCGGACCATCAAAACCGCGCTGGACCCGGACGGGCTGATGAATCCGGGCAAGTGGTTGTAAACCCGCTCCCTCTCTCCGCGGGAGGAGATGGCGACGATTCAGATCGCCAAGCGGCCGATAGCGTCTTCCCACTCCTCCCCGCGCCGCCGCCTCTCCAGCGTCAGCGTCCGATACCACGGCGTCGCCGCGCCATCGACGCCCCAGCGCCAATCCACATGCTCTCCGGCCAACAACAGCCGGCAAGGCGCGCCCAGCGCGCCGGCCAGGTGCGCCATCGCCGTGTCCACGGCGACCAGGCCGTCCAGCTCGGCCAGCAGCGACGCGCTATCGGCGAAGTCCATCAAGCCGGAACCCAGCTCCGCCACGCCGTTTTCCGCCAGCCATGCCCGTTCCGCGCCGCTCGGCGCCGGCTGCAGCGAAAGCCAGTTGACGCCGCGATCCGCCAATTGCGGCAGCAAGACCTCCGGCCCCGGCAGCGAACGGCAATGGTCGAACGGATGCTCGGCGCGGCCGCGCCAGACCAGGCCGATATTGCGGCCGGCCGGCAAGCGCTTCCGCCACGCCTGCCGCAGCGCCGGATCGGCCTGCAGATAGGTTTCCGCGCGCGGCTCGAAATCGCGCAAGACCCAGGGCAGGCTCATGGAAAAAACATGGCAATCATGCGGCGGAAAGTCGGCCGGATAAGCGCCGGCCATCGCCTGCCATTCCACCAGCGGCCATTGCCGGCGGAACAGCATCAGCAGCGGCTCTCGGCATAGCGCGATGACACGCGCCGCGCCCTGTTCGAGCAGCGGATTCAGATAGCGGCTGAACTGGATGGCGTCGCCGTAGCCCTGCTCGAACAACACCAGCAGCCGTCGCCCCGCCAGGCTCTCGCCCTGCCAGCGCGGCGACGGCATGACGGGATAGGCGGCCGCTTCCAGCCTCGCCTCGTGATGGGCCCAACCTGCCGCCCAATCGCCGCGCGCCAGTTGCAGATAGCCCAGGTTCTGCCGCAACCGGCGGTGCTCCGGCGCCGATGCCAGCCCCTGCTCCCAAGCCTGGCCGGCCTCGCCGTCCCGGCCTTCTTCGCGCAAGGCCAGTCCCAGCAGGTTCAGCCAGTCGGCTCGGCCGGGCTCGGCCGCCAGCGCCTGCCGCGCCAGGGCTTCCGCCTCCGCCGCGCGGCCGGTGGCGAGCAGCAGCGAGGCCAGATTGGCCAGCGCCGCGCCGGGCGCCGCCGCGTGGGCGGCCCGCAAATGCCGCTCCGCCTCGTCCCATCGTCGCTGGGCCATCAGCAACAAACCCAGATTGTTGCCGGCGACGACATGGCCCGGCGCCGACTCCAGCGCGCGCCGCAGCATGGCTTCGGCCTTCCCAGCCTCTCCCCCCTCCTCCAGCAGCCGCCCCAGCAGCTGCAGCGCCTCGGCATCGTCAGGCGCCTCGTCCAGGCAGGCGTACAGATGCCCCTCGGCCTCGCCGTTCCGGCCCTGCTCGGCCAGCAGCCGGCCCAGTTGGTAATGGGCGGCCGCGCCGGGCTGGGAGGATAGCCGGCGGCGGAAACAAGCCTCGGCCTCGGCCAGCCGGCCGGCGTCCTGCAGCAGATTGCCCAGATTGCCCAGGCTGGATGGATGCCCGGGGTCGCGCGCCAGTTCGGCGCGGTAATGGGCCTCGGCCTGCGCCGCGTCGCCCTGCTCCGCCCGCAGGCAGCCCAGGTTGTAATGCGCGTCCGGCGCGGCCGGGTCCAACGCCAGCGCCTGGCGCCAGCATTGCTCGGCCAGAGGAGGCTGCGCCAGCCGGGCCGCGCACACGCCCAGCAGATTCCACAACGGCGCGTTGCCGGGCTCAAGCCGCAGGCCGTCCTGCGCCGCGCGCAGCGCGCCGGCCAGATCGCCTTCGGCCAGCAGCCGGGCGGCGAGCAGGGTCTCGGGAGAAAGCGGGGTCATCTTGCGTCCGCCGATCGGAAAAGTTGCTTCGGATCATCGACGCAAAAACGCCGCCTGGCAAGGCGGCGTTCGCGATGGCGGAGCCGGCTGTTACAGCCGGAACTTGTTGAACTCGGCGTCCATCTTGCCGGCGTTGCCGGCCAGGCCCTGCAGGGTGCTGCTGACGTTCTGCAGCACGTCGTCGTTTTCCAGCACATGGCCGTTGATCGCCTCGGAGCTTTGCGCGATCAACGTGGTGGCCTTGTGCTGCTCCTGGGTGGAGTTGGAGATTTCGCTCATCTTGGCCACCACCTCCAGCATCGAGGCGCGGATGGCGGCGATATTGTCCACCGCCTCGCGGGTCAGGCCGACGCCCTCGTCCACCGCCTGCACCGTGGAGTTGACGTCGCCGACCGCGCGGCCGGTCTCCTCGCGGATCGCGCCCACCATATTGGAGATTTCCAGCGTCGCCTGCGCGGTGCGCTCGGCCAGCTTGCGCACCTCGTCGGCCACCACGGCGAAGCCGCGGCCCTGCTCGCCGGCGCGCGCGGCCTCGATCGCCGCGTTCAGCGCCAGCAGGTTGGTCTGGTCGGCGATGTCGCGGATCACGTTGGTGATGCCGGAGATTTCCTGCGAGCGCTTGTCCAGCGAGGACAGCATCTCTTCCAGCCCGCGCACCGACTGCACGGTGTTTTCCATGCCGGACGACAGCCGCTGCATATTGTCGGCGCTGGCGGCCAGGTTCTGCCCGGTGGCGCTGGCCAGGTCGTCGGCCTGGCGCGCGCTGTCGGCGATATGGGAGATGGAGACGGTGATCTGCTCCAGCGTGGCCGCGTTGGACGAGGACACGTCGGAGATATGGCGCGAGCTCTGCGCGACGTCGGCCACCAGCTGGCTGGCGTCCTTCACCCCGCCGACCACGCCGGCGGCATCGCCCTTCAAGCCGCGGAACAGGTGGCCCAGCTGGCCGACAAAGGTGTTGAACGCGCGCGCGGTGGCCGCGATTTCGTCCTGGCCGTCGTCCTTCAGCCGCAGCGTCAGGTCGCCCTGGCCGCGGGCGATGTCCTCCATCGCCGCCTTCAGCCGCACCAGGCCGGCCAGCATCTTGCCGATCACCAGGCTGGCGAACGGGATCATCAGCGCGAACACCAGCAGCGTCAGCCCGCCGATGGTGTACAGCAAGGTGTGCAGCGGGGCCAGGATCTCGTCCCGGTCCGACACCAGCGCCAGGATCCAGTTGGTGCTGGGGATGGCCTGCGCCGCGATCAGCATGCTCCTGCCGCCGATGTCGACGTCGGACGCCTTGTCGTTCTGCACCAGTTGCGCGAGGCGGTCGGGCGTCAGCGCCGGCACCACGCTGGTGATGGGCTTCAGCGTCAGGTCCGCCTGCGGGTGGGCGATGACGGTGCCCTTCTTGTCGATGATGAAGGCGTAGCCGTTGCCGCGCACCTTCAGCGACAGCACCGATTTCACCAGCGTGTCCACCATCACGTCGCCGCCGACCACGCCGGCGAAAGCGCCGTTGTGGTTGAACGGCGCGGAGATGGTGACCGTCAGCTTCTTGGTGGCCTCGTCGACATAGGGGTCGGTGACGACGGGCTGGCCTGAGGCCTGGGCCTGCTTGTACCAGTCGCGGTCGGCCACCTTGTAGTCGGCCGGGGCCACCCAGTCGTCGGAGAACAGCGTGCGGCCGTCGGCGTAGCCGGCATAGTTGACGTTGAAGCCGCCGGCCTTGGTGCCCACCTTGAGGAAGCGCATCGCGTCGGCCTCGCCCGCCACCGCGGTCTGGGCGACGATCTGCTGCTTCTTCTCGCCCAGCCAGGTGGTCACCACCGAGCTTTGCCCCTTCAGGCTGGCGGCGAATTCGTTGTCCAGCCCTTCCAGGATTTCCGATCGCATCTGCGTGAAAACTATGGTCACCAGGACCAGGCCGAACAACGCCATCAACAGGGCATTGAACGCTATCAATCGACTCCGAAGTGATTTCATCGCATTCCCTTCATTTCTACGCTGTATAGCCTGGGCGAAAGCCGGTCATTTCCTCGGCAGACTGGTTGTAATTTATTGGAAAGCCGGATGGATACGCTAAACCAAGCAGGCGCGCCGACGCTTGATCAAGCTCATGCCGTTTTCACAATATGATAGGTGCAATGACGATGTCAGTCGATGTGAATAACGGGAAGGAATGGGCAAAAAAACACCCCTGCGGCAATGCGGCAGGGGTCAACACGAGGAAGAAACATCGGACCGGCCTCGGCCAGCGCGATATTTCGAGGGGCTAACACCTCAAAACCTTGCGGTTCTCAGTGCAGCCGGCATTCTAGCGTAATTGCTCTACGAAAATCCAGCACTTTAGAGCAATTCATCCAATTTTCATTATTCGGGCCAGCGGTAATCGCGGAACTGCTCGCGCAGCTTCATCTTCAGCAGCTTGCCTGTGGCGGTGTGCGGCAGTTCGTCGACGAAGGCGACGTCGTTCGGCGTCCACCATTTGGCGATCTTGCCGTCGAAGTAGGCCAGCAGCTCCTCGCGCGTCGCCCGCGCGCCCGGCTTCAGCGTCACCACCATCAACGGCCGCTCGTCCCACTTGGGATGCGGCACGGCGATCGCCGCCGCCTCGGCCACCGCCGGATGGCCGACCAGAATGTTCTCGAGATCGATTGAGCTGATCCATTCGCCGCCGGACTTGATCACGTCCTTGGTGCGGTCGGTGATGCGCATGTAGCCGTCCGGATCGATGGTCACCACGTCGCCGGTGTGGAACCAGCCGTCGGCGCTGTGGTTGGCGTCCAGCTCGCGCTTGAAGTACTGCGACAGCACCCACGGCCCGCGCGCCTGCAGATTGCCGAAGGACACGCCGTCATGCGGCAGCGGCAGGCCGGCGTCGTCGACGATGCGGATGTCCACGCCGAACGCCGGCCGGCCCTGCTTGGTCAGCAGCGCGTTCAGCTCCCGTCCTCGCAGGCCTTCGTGCTTGAGCTTGGGCGTGCTGGTGGTGCCGAACGGCGACAGCTCGGTCATGCCCCACAGCTGGCGCAGCTCGATGCCGCGCTCGGCCAGCTGCTCGATCATGCTTTCCGGCACCGCCGAGCCGCCGGCGATCACCCGCTTCAAGGGCGCGAGCGGCAGGTTTTCGCGCTGGCAATATTGCAACAGCTGCAGCCAGACCGTAGGCACGCCGACGGTGGAGGTGATGCCTTCCCCGGCGATCAGGCTCTGCAGGCTGGCGCCGTCCAGCTTCGGTCCCGGCAGCACCAGCTTGCTGCCGTTCATCGCGCAGCTGTAAGGCAGGCCCCAGGCATTGGCGTGGAACATCGGCACCACCGGCATCACCACCGCGCGCGCGGAGATGTCGAAACTGTCCGGCAGCGAGCTGCCGAAGGCGTGCAGCACGGTGGAGCGGTGCGAATACAGCACGCCCTTGGGATTGCCGGTGGTGCCGGAGGTGTAGCACAGGCTGGAGGCGGCGTTCTCGTCCAGCCGCGGCCAGTCGTAGACGTCGCTGTGGCTGTTCACCAGGTCTTCATAGCTGAGCAGATTGGGGATGCCGCTGTCGACCGGCAGATCGGCGCGCGCCGCCAGCAGCACGAAATGCTCGACGCTCTTCAGCTGGTCGGCCAACTGCGCGACCAGCGGCAGGAAGGTGGCGTCGAACATCAGCACCTTGTCTTCGGCGTGGTTGACGATCCAGGCGATCTGCTCGGGGAACAGCCGCGGATTGACGGTATGGCAGACGGCGCCGCTGCCGGACACCGCGAAGTAGATCTCGAAATGGCGGTAGCCGTTCCAGGCCAGCGTGCCCACCCGGTCGCCCGGCGCCACGCCCAGCGACGGCAGCGCGTTGGCCAGCTGGCGGGCGCGGCGGGCAGCGTCGCGGTAGGTGTAGCGGTGGATCGGGCCCTCCACGGTGCGCGACACGATCTCGGTGTCGCCATGGAAGCGCTCGGCATGCGCGAGCAAGTCCGCAATCAGCAAAGGCTGGTCCATCATCTGTCCACGCAGCATCGCGCATCTCCCCTGTTATCGGTATGGAATCCGCACGTTACGCCGCGCTGGAGTTTTCACTCCAATCATATTTTCTGATGGCCGGCCATCGTCTGATTTATATATTCGTCATCGGAATTGACTCAGCTCTTGACCGGCCGTTTCGCCAGCATCCGCTGCAAGGTGCGGCGGTGCATGTTGAGCGCGCGCGCGGTGGCGGAGATGTTGCCGTCGTGCTCGGCCAGCACCCGTTGCAGGTGCTCCCAGGTGACGCGGCGCAAGGACATCGGCTGCGGCGCCACCGGCAGTTCCGGATTGGCCGTCTGCTGGGCGAAGGCGGCCAGGATTTCGTCGACGCCGGCCGGCTTGGCCAGGTACTGCACCGCGCCCAGCTTGGTGGCCTCCACCGCGGTGGCGATGCTGGCATAGCCGGTCAGCACCACGATGGCGCTGTCCGGGCTGGCCGCCCGCAACGCCGGCAGCAGCCTGAGGCCGCTGTCGCCGTCCAGGTTCAAATCCAGCAGGATGCGGGCCGGGGCCTCTGCCGCCCGCGCCAGCGCTTCGGCCGCGTCTCGCGCCCAGGCGACGGCATGGCCGCGCCGCGCCAGCGAGCGGGTCAGCACCATGGCGAAAGCCTCGTCATCGTCTATCAACAGGAAATCGTTCACGCGCCCTCCTCCAGCGGCAGCTCGATGCGGGCGTGCACGCCGCCCTCGGCCCGGTTGTCCAGACTCAGCGTGCCGCCCAGCCGCGCCAGCGTGGCATGGCTGAGCATCATGCCCAGCCCCAGGCCGGCCGGCTTGGACGAATCCAGCGGCGCCAGCCCGGCGCGCGCCAGCTGCGCTTCGCTCAGGCAGCCCTGGCGGTTGACGATATCCAGCCGCAGCCGGCCGCCGCTCAAGCTGGCCGACACCGCCACTTCGCCGCCGCCTGCCTCGGCCGCGTTGTTGACCAGATTGAACAGCGCCGGCCAGAACGCGGCGTCCAGCCTCACCAATGGATCGTCTCCGTCCGGCGTCCGCCACTCCAGCCTCACGTCCGGCCGCAGGCTGCGCCAGCCTTCCAGCCGCTCGGCCAGCGACGCGAACAGCGGCTGCGGCCCCCCGCGGGATTCGGAGCCGTGCTTGAGGCGGGACAGCGTCGCGCGGCAGCTGGCCAGCTGCGCGCGCATCAACTCCAGATCCTGGCGCAGCGCCTCGTCGCCATGCCGCTCGCTGAGCAGCTCGTCCACCAACAGCGTCATCGTGTTCAGCGGCGTGGACAGCGAATGGGCGGCGCCGGCCGCCTGCATGCCCACCGCCAGCAGCTGCTCGTCGCGCAGCTGGGTTTCGCGCGCCTGCGCCAGCGCGTCGCCCTGGTGGCGCAACTGGCGGGCCAGCCAGGACACGAAGCCGGCGATCAGGAGCGCCGACAGCGCGAAGGAAATCCACATGCCGGACAGGTGCAGATTGAAGGCGTAGGCGGCGTTGCCGCCGTTCAGCGGCCAGTCCAGATGCCATTCGAACAGCAAGCCGTAAGCCGCCACGCTGAGCGCCGCCAGCAGCCAGGCGAACCAGCCCGGCGACAGCAAGGCGGCGAACAGCACCGGCGGCAGATACAGCGAGGCCAGCGGATTGGCCGCGCCGCCGCTGAAGGCCAGCAGCTCGGTCAGCACCAGCACATCGCATAGCAGGCCCAGCCGCAGCGCCAGCTCGGCCGGCAATCCCCAGGCCGGCAGGCGCGGCAGCAGCAGGTTCACCAATGCCAGCGTGGCCAGCGCCTGGCCGACCAGCAGCCACGGCAACTCCACTCGCTCCAGCGCGCAGCCGGCCAGCATCGCCGCCGCCAGCCACAGCATCAGCCAACGCAAGCGCCGCACCCGCGCGCCGGCCTGCGGGGCATCCCCCGCCAGCGCCGGCGCGAATATCGCATTCCTGTTCATGGGAGGCACTTTACCACCAAGCCGGCCGAGCGGCGGCTGCGACACTTTGCCGCATTGGTCGGCCCGGCGGCTTCCACTACCATCCCCGGTCAATAATTCCAACACAAACCTGTTCCGTGATGACAATCCGCTATCTGCTCCCCTTGCCGCTCGCGCTGGCCGTCGCCCACGCCTGCGCGGCGGAAACGCCCGCCTTCGTCGGCGAAGAAGTGCTGGTGACCGCCAGCCGCCTCGATCAACCGCTGCAACTATCGCTGGACCCGCGCGCGCCGCGCCAGCCGGCGCCGGCCGCCGACGGCGCCTCGCTGCTGAAAAACATTCCCGGCTTCAACGTCGCGCGCAAGGGCGGCAGCTCCGGCGATCCGCTGCTGCGCGGCCTGGGCGGCTCGCGTCTGGCCATCCTGGCCGACGGCGGCTTCGTGTTCGGCGGCTGCGGCGGCCGAATGGACCCGCCCACCGCCTACCTGTTTCCCGACGCCTACGACGTAGTGAACGTGGTCAAGGGTCCGCAAAGCGTGAAGCTCGGCCCCGGCCTGGTGGCCGGCGGCGTCAATTTCGAACGCAAAACGCCACGCTTCGACCAGCCGGGCGTCCACTTCAACGGCAGCCTGCTGGGCGGCAGCGGCGACCGCAACGACGCCTACGCCGACTTCGCCGCCGGCTCGCAATACGGCTACGCGCGCATCCTGGCCACCCGCAACCACGGCGGCGACTATCGCGACGGCGACGGCCGTCCGGTCCACTCGGCGTTCGACCGCGACAGCCAGACCGCCATCGTCGGCCTGACGCCGGGCCGCGACACCACGCTGGAAGTCTCGGCCGACCGCAGCCGCGGCCAGGCCGCCTACGCCGACCGGATGATGGACGGCAGCAAGTTCGACCGCGACGCCTGGGGCGTCAAGCTGGAGCAGCGCCGGCTGACCAACTGGCTGGACGCCGTGCGGCTGCAGCTGAACCACAGCTATGTCGACCACGTGATGGACAACTTCTCGCTGCGTCCGACGCCCAAGATGAAAATGCTGGGCAACCCCGACCGCCAGGCCGACACCGGCCGCCTGAGCGCCGACCTGGCCCTCGGCGACTGGGAAGTCTCCACCGGCCTCGATTGGCTGCGCGACCGCCATCGCAGCCGCGGCGGCATCGATTACCAACAGCAGCCGCGCCTGCCGGACATGAGCTTCGACAACCAGGGCCTGTACGCCGAAGCATCCACCCCCCTTGGCGCGCAGGGCAGGCTGATCGCCGGCCTGCGCCGCGACGCCACGCTGGCGGTGCTGGAGGCCGCGTCCAACAAGGGCATCCGCGCGGAGAACCGCTACCACATGGACTCCGGCTTCATCCGCTACGAACTCAAGACCGGCGGCTGGACGCATTACGTCGGCCTGGGCCAGGCGCAGCGCGCGCCCGACTACTGGGAGCTGAACCGCAATGGCAAACTGGGCAAGGAAAGCAATCTGCAGCTGGACACCGGCCTGCTGTACCAGGACGACAAGCTGCAGGGCTCGCTGTCAGCCTACCTGAGCCGCGTCGGCGACTTCATCCTGGTCGACAACAACAGCCCGCAGAAGGCGCGCAACGTCGACGCCCGCCGCTACGGCCTGGAGAGCGAGGCGAGCTGGCGCTTCGCGCCGCAATGGACGCTGTCCGGCAGCGTGGCCTGGGTATGGGCGGCCAATCTGGACGACGGCCGGCCGCTGGCGCAGACGCCGCCGCTGGAAGGCAAGCTGGGCTTGAAATGGGACAACGGCCATTACGGCGCCGGCGCCGCCTTCCGCGCAGTGCAGCGCCAGGACCGCGTCGCGCCCGGCCAGGGCAATATCGTCGGCCAGGACATCGGCGTCGCGCCCGGCTTCGCCACGCTGTCGCTGGACGCGGGCTGGAAGATCAGCAAGCGCTTCAAGCTGCTGGCCGGCGTCGACAATGTGTTCAACCGCAGCTATGCCGAAAGCGTCAGCAAGGGCGGCGGCATGGTGGCCGGCTACACCCAGACCACCCGCGTCAACGAGCCCGGCCGCACGCTGTGGACCAAGCTGCAGGTCGAGCTGTAAATATCCGCCCGTCCTCTCGTCTCGAGGCTTCCAGTCTGCTAGGCTGGAAGCCTTTTTCACGATGGCGGCGGCATGAAGATTCCCTATTTCAAGATCCTGGCCTGCGGTCTGACGCTGTTCATCCTGCTGGGGCCGCTGGTGGCGCTCTTGGCCAGCGGCGTGGTGCCGATGATGGCCTATCTGATGGGCGCGGTGCCGGCTCTGGTCTTCGGCCTGCTGCTGTGCCTGCTACGCATCGCGATGGCCGGCGCGGTGGAGCGCTGGCAGCGGCAATGGCCGGCCTGGCTGCTCGCCGTCGTCGCCTTCGCCCCCGGCGCGGTCAGCGGCAGCACCATCACGCTGCTGTACGCCCGCATCGCCGAGCCCTTGCTGTACAACGACTCGATGACCCTGTACCTGGGCGCGATGGCCGGCGGCGTGTGCAACGCGCTGTTCTGGCGCATCCGTTTCAGCGCGCCCGCCAACCCGCCCCATTGATAGCGAGAAGCCCATGCCCCATTGCGTGATCGAATGCTCGGCCGAAATCGCCGGCCATCCGGATATCGACCGACTGCTGCATGCCGTCCACGAAGCCGCCGACGCCAGCGGCCTGTTCCAGAGCGCCGACATCAAGGTCAGGCTGCAGTCCTACGATGATTTCCTGGTAGGCGGCCGCGACCAGGATTTCGTCCACATCGCTTGCCACATCCTGGCCGGCCGCGACGACGACCAAAAGGGTCAATTGGCGGACCGGCTGGTTCTCGCGGTCTGCGAACGGCTGCCCGGCGTGCAATCCGTCAGCTGCGAGGTTCGCGACATGGCGCCGGCCGCCTACAGCCGCCGCGACAAGCTGCGGGCCCGCGGCTGAGCAAAAAAAAAGCCCGCCGGTCATGGCGGGCTTGCAACCTTTGTCTGCCGGACGCCTGTCGCGCCCAGCCCTCACAGCATACCTCGGCGCGCAGCGGCCCGCCTGCGGCGGATTGTCGCAGTCAGGCCCGTTCCAGCCTCGCCTCCAGCCCGCCGTCCGGCCGGTTCTTCAACACCAGCCGCAGGCCATGCAATTCCGCGATGCGTTCGACGATGGACAGGCCCAGGCCGCTGCCCGGCTGCTCCTGGCCGGGCGGGCGGAAAAAGCGCTCGCGCACCCGCTCCAGCCATTCCGGCGCGATGCCCGGCCCCCGGTCCAGCACGCTGACCGCACCCTCCTCCAGCCTCAGCTCCACCACGCCGTCGGCCGGGCCATAGCGGCAGGCGTTTTCCAGCAGATTGCGCAGCATCAGCCCCACCAGGGTCGGGTCGCCGGACAGCGGCAGCGCCTGCTCTGGCGGGCAGCGCCAGTCCAAGCGCCATTCCACGCCGTCGGCTGTCGCCGCCAATTCCGCCATCAGGTTCTCGGCCAGCCGTCCCCAAACTACCGCCTCGCGCTGCCTCGGGCTTTGCAACGGGTCCAGCCGCGACAAGGCCAGCAACTGCTCCACCAGACGGCCGGCGCGTTCGATGCCTAGCTGCAACTGCGACAAGGCGTGGCGCCGGCCGCCCTCGTCCGGCGTCAGCGCCAGCACTTCGGCCTGCACCCGCAGCGCCGCCAATGGCGTGCGCAGCTCGTGGGCGGCGTCGGCGGTAAAGCGCCGCTCGTGCTCCAGCATTGTCCCGATGCGGACGAACAGCGCGTTCAGCGCCCGCACCAGCGGCCGCACCTCCTGCGGCACCTCGTCCGGCACCGGGCTGTTGTCGTCCGGAGCGCGCGCGGCGATCGCGCCGGCCAGCCGGCGGAACGGGGCCAGCTCGCGGCGCAGCGCCAACAGGATGGCCAGCAGCATCAGCGGCAGGCCTATCATCCAGGGCAGCAGCTGGGCCTTGACCACGCTCCACACCATCTCCTGCCGCAGCCCCAGCTTCTGCCCGACCGCCACCATGCGCGAGCCGTCCGGCGCCGGCAGATAGAGCAGGCGCCAGTCGTGATGATGGTCATGGCCGATGAAATCATGGAAACCGCGCCGCGCCGGCTCGTAGTCGAAGCGGCGGCCGCGGCCATCGCACAGCACTTGCCGCCCCTGCGCGTCCCAGATCGCCAGCCCCATGTCGTCATTGTCCATCCGCCCCTTGTCTGCGCCGGCCAGCAGATGCTTGAGCTTGGGCGGATCGTCCGGTTGCATGCCGTGCACGTCTATCGCCAGCAACTGGCGGGCGAACTGCGCCATCTGGGTGTCGAACAGCTCGTCCACCTCGCGCTGGGCCAGCCACACCGCGGCCGCCGACGCCGCCAGCCAGGTGGCGGGCACGATCAGCAGCAACACCAGCATCAGCCGGGCCTGCAGGCTGCGCAGCCGCGTCAAGCCGGCTCTCCCAGCGTGTAGCCTATGCCGCGCAAGGTGCGGATGAAGCCCGCGCCCAGCTTCTTGCGCAAATGGTGGACATACACTTCCAGCGCGTTGCTTTCCAATTCCTGCCCCCAGCCATACAGTTTTTCCTCGATCAGCTCGCGCGGCAGCACCCGGCCCTTGCTGCTGAGCAGCAGCTCCAGCAGGGCCAGCTCGCGCGCGGTCAGTTCCAGCGGCGCGCCGTCCAGCGTCGCCGTCCGCGCCACCGGGTCCAGGCTGAGCCTGCCGTGGCTGAGCAGCGGGCCGCACTGCCCATGGCGGCGGCGGGTCAGGGCGCGCAGCCGCGCCGCCACCTCGGCCAACGCGAATGGCTTGGCCAGGTAGTCGTCGGCGCCGGCATCCAGCCCGCCGACCCGGTCGGCCAGCGCGTCGCGCGCGGTCAGCACCAGCACCGGCTCGTCGCGGCCGGCGCACCGCCAGGCGGCGAGGATGTCCATGCCGTCCATGCCCGGCAGCCCCAGGTCCAGCACCACCGCGTCGTAGGGCGCGGCGGGCAAGGCGGCCAGCGCCTGCCGGCCGTCGCGCAGCCAATCCACCGCGAATCCCAGCTGCCGCAGGCCCATCTGCAGGCCATCGCCTATCTGCGCGTCGTCTTCCACCACCAGTATCCGCATCCGTCCTCCCGCTATCCGCCGCCGCGTCCTTTATCCCACTGACAGCTTAAACCATGCTTAAGCGCCGTCCCGTCTCGCCCATATTGTCATTGAACGGCATAGGACTATTCACCTTCCCGTCAACAAAACCTCATTTCCCTGTCACGTCGCCATAGCAGCATGGGACGTCATCCCGGCCTCACGGACCTGCCATGCAGCCAGATACCGCTTCCGACGCCTCCCGCCGACTGCGCAGCATCTGGATTTCCGATGTCCACCTCGGCACCGCCGGCTGCCGCGCCGAACACCTGCTCGACTTCCTGCGCGAGCACGAATCCGAATACCTGTATCTGGTCGGCGACATCGTCGACGGCTGGCAATTGAGAAAATCCTGGTACTGGAAGCAGAGCCACAACGACGTGGTGCAAAAACTGCTGCGCAAGGCGCGCAAGGGCTGCCAGGTGATCTACATCCCCGGCAACCACGACGAGGCGGCGCGCCAGTACTGCGGGCTGAACTTCGGCGGCGTCGCCATCCGCCACGAGGCCGAGCACTTCACCGCCGACGGCAAGCGCCTGCTGGTGCTGCACGGCGACGAGTTCGACGGCGTGATCCAGTACGCCAAGTGGCTGGCCTACCTTGGCGACAATCTGTACACGCTGATCCTGCAGCTGAACCGCGGCTTCAACTGGGTGCGGCACCGGCTGGGCCTGCCCTACTGGTCGCTGTCGCAATACCTGAAGCACAAGGTGAAGAACGCGGTGAACTTCATCAGCCAGTTCGAAACCATCCTCGCCGGCGAGGCGCGGCGGCGCGGCTTCGACGGCGTAGTGTGCGGCCACATCCACAAGCCGGAAGTGCGGATGATAGACGGCATCCTGTACGGCAACAGCGGCGACTGGGTGGAGAGCCTGTCGGCGCTGGTCGAGCACCCCGACGGCCGGCTGGAAGTGCTGCACTGGACCGCGCTGACCGCCGGCGCGTCCATCGAGGAAGCGCCAGAGCCCATCCCTTCGGAGGAATCCACATGCGCATCATGATCGTCACCGACGCCTGGAAGCCGCAGGTCAACGGCGTGGTCCGCTCGCTGACCGAAACCGTCCGCGAGCTGGATGGCTTCGGCCATCAGGTCAACATGATCACGCCGCTGGAATTCCGCACCATCCCCTGCCCCACCTACCCCGACATCCGGCTGTCGCTGCTGCCCTACCGCCAGGTGGCGCAGCGCATCGCCGGCTTCGCGCCGGACGCGATCCACATCGCCACCGAGGGTCCTCTGGGCCTGGCCGCGCGCCGCTTCTGCCTGCGCGAAGGCCTGGCCTTCACCAGCGCCTACCACACCCGCTTCCCGGAATACATTCACGCCCGCTGCCGGCTGCCGCTAACCGCCAGCTATGCCTGGATGCGGCGCTTCCACAACGCCTCGCAGGCGGTGATGGTGCCCACCCGTTCCATCGCCGGCGATCTGGAGGCGCGCGGCTTCGACAACGTCAAGCTGTGGAGCCGCGGCGTGGACACCGCGATGTTCAGCCCCGGCGAACGCCAGCGGCTGGACGAATCCAATCCGCCCCGTTTCGTCTACATCGGCCGGGTGGCGGTGGAGAAGAATATCGAAGCCTTCCTCAAGCTGGACCTACCCGGCAGCAAATGGGTGGTCGGCGACGGCCCGCTGCTGCCCCGCCTGAAACAGCAGTACCCCGACGTGTACTTCGCCGGCGTGTTCCCGCAGCAGGAGCTGGCCCGCTTCTACCGCGCCGCCGACGTGTTCGTCTTCCCCAGCCTCACCGACACCTTCGGCCTGGTGCTGCTGGAGGCGATGGCCTGCGGCGCGCCGGTGGCCGCTTTCCCGGTGGCCGGCCCGCTGGACGTGGTCGGCGATTCCGGCGCCGGCGTGCTGGACTGGGACCTGCGCGCCGCCTGCCTGAAGGCGCTGGAGCTGGATCGCGGCCATGTGCGCCGGGTGGCTGAGAGCTACTCCTGGCAAGCCGCCAGCCGCCAGTTCGAATCCCATCTGCGCCCCAACGCCGCCGCATCCGCCGGACTGAACCCCATCGCCGATTAAATGCGCCTTGCTTCATCAGCTGTAAGCGCTATATTTCAAAAATCGAAGCACGCGGAAAGCTCGAATGTCTTTGGCGAGCTTGTCCGGCGGACCCGCGCATGAATTGGCATTGCGACCGCGCCCACGCTACGGAGCGGCGGTCGGCACCGGAGGTGTCAGCAATGCCCAACGAGCATCCAGGACGGATGCATCTCTCCGCGGCCCCAGGCAAGCCTGCCTTCATCGCGATTGACGGCCCGGCGCATGGGCAGTACCGGCAGTACCCGGAAGCGATATTTCCGTCCAAGCGCCCGTCGCGGGCGCATCATCGATGCGCCGGCCAGAGCGGTGTGTTCGCAGCGCCCTGCTTCAGGGTGGCGTGCAGGCATCAACGCACGCCTTGTCGCAGACAGGCCCGCGCCATGAACGATTCAGGCGGCGCGGCCGCGATGTAAAGTCCCCCTTAATTCATTCAGAGGGCGTTCCGGCACCGGAACGCCCTCTTTGCTTCAGATCAAGCGCTGCCCGCTATAGCACGTCCAAATAACGGAAAGCGATAAAAAAATCAGCAAACAATCTTCCGCACGCTATGCGCTGTCAGTTACCATGCTGCAACCGCGCGCCACGGCCTGGACAATCCGCTAGGCGCCATTCACGATCGCGTCAGCCCCGGTCCCACGCCGGCGCAGCGCCGTCCCAAGCACAGGCAAGCATGCCGCCATACAACACCCGAAGCCGCACGAACAAGCAGGGGGCGGGCAAACGGGTTAGAATCTTTGCAGCGCAATATTGTCCGATCTTTAAATTTTGTGAGTCGCACGAGCTTATGTCCTCTCCTAATCTGACCGCTGAAAAGGTCTTGTCCGTCCATCACTGGAACGACACGCTGTTCAGCTTCACCTGCACCCGCGACGCGGGCCTGCGGTTCATCAACGGCCAATTCGTGATGATAGGCCTGGAAGTGAACGGCAAGCCGCTGATGCGCGCCTACTCCATCGTCAGCTCCAACTACGAAGAGCACATGGAGTTCTACAGCATCAAGGTGCAGGACGGCCCTCTGACTTCCCGCCTGCAGCACTTGCAGGTCGGCGACACCGTCATGATCAGCAAGAAGCCCACCGGCACGCTGGTGCAGGACAACCTGCTGCCTGGCAAGAACCTGTACCTGCTGTCCACCGGCACCGGCCTCGCCCCGTTCATGTCCATCATCAAGGACCCGGACGTGTACGAGCGCTACGACAAGGTGATCCTGACCCACGGCGTACGCTGGGTCAGCGAGCTGGGCTACCACGACTACATCACCAAAGAGCTGCCGGAAAACGAATTCTTCGGCGAGATGGTGCGTGAAAAGCTGATCTACTATCCGACCGTCACCCGCGAGCCGTTCCGCAACCAGGGCCGCCTGACCGACCTGATCACCAACGGCAAGCTGTGCGCCGACATCGGCCTGCCGCAGCTGAATCCGGAACACGACCGCGTGCTGATCTGCGGCAGCCCGAGCATGCTGCACGATCTGTGCGAAATCCTGAACGGCATGGGTTTCAAGGAATCCCCGCGCATGGGCGAGCCGGCTGATTACGCGATCGAGCGCGCCTTCGTCGAGAAGTGATCCATCCGTCCGCCCCGCGCAGACGCGAAAACGCCCCGCAAACTAAAATGCGGGGCGTTTTTTTACCCGTCCCCGCCCTTCCAGCAGAACGGTGAACAGAAGGGACTTCGACAAAAAACAAGGGGAGGCGCGCGCCTCCCCAGTTTTTATGCGAGCCAGACTGCTGTCTGGTTTTTTACTTGGCGGCCGAAGCGGCAGCCTTATGAGCCTTCTTGGCGTGAGTCTTGTGAGCCTTCTTGGCCGGGGCCGAAGCGTCGGACTTGGCGGCCTGGGCCTTCTGCGCGGAAGCTTCCTTCTTGGCAGCGTGCTTCTTGGCGTGGGACTTGTGGGCCTTCTTGGCCGGAGCCGAAGCGTCAGACTTGGCGGCCTGGGCCTTCTGCGCGGAAGCTTCCTTCTTCACAGCGTGCTTCTTGGCGTGGGACTTGTGAGCCTTCTTCGCCGGAGCCGAAGCGTCGGACTTGGCGGCTTGGGCCTTCTGCGCGGAAGCTTCCTTCTTGGCGGCGTGCTTCTTGGCGTGGGTCTTGTGAGCCTTCTTGGCCGGAGCCGAAGCGTCAGACTTGGCGGCCTGGGCCTTCTGCGCGGAAGCTTCCTTCTTGGCTGCGTGCTTCTTGGCGTGCTTGTGGGCGGCCTTCTTCGCCGGAGCGGAGGCTTCGGCCTTGGCGGCTTGAGCCTTCTGCGGCGCGGAAGCGCCTACCTTTTCGCCTTTCTTGGCGTGGTGAATTTTGGCCGGGGTCTTTTTCTCGGCCTTCTTGGCGGCCGGGGCTGCCTTGGCGGCGGGAGCGGAAGCCGGGGCGACCTGTGCGGCGAAACCAGCGGCGGAGCTCAGGCCGAATACGGCGGACAGGGCAAGAAGGGTCAGCTTTTTCATGATTTCATCTCCAGGTCGGTAACGGAGGCTTCCACCTCCGCAAGGCACCGTGTTTGGTGTTTCCTTGAGACGTATCCTAGTCCTGCCCCTGCCCTCCGTCTGTTAGCGCCTTGTAAGGCCATGTAACGCGACGTACAAGGGACAAAACCGCTGATCCCGCGTTGCGCCCCCTACCATGCCTTGCGCGCTGGCCGCCCTTGCCCGCCGCGCTCAATCGCGCCGTTGCGCGATCACGATCTGGTACACGCCGCCGAACACCGTGCGCTTGCGCCAGTCGAACCGCTCCGCCTCGCGCGCGTAGGCGGCGATCTCCTTGTTCCACAGCGCCTCGGCGAACGGCTCCAGCACGCGGTTCACCCACTTGAGCAGCCAGCCTATCGGCTGCCATGGACGGGGGCGGTGGTAATCGACGAACATCGCCCGCCCGCCCGGCGCCAGCTGGGCCAGCATATTGTCGACGATGGCCGATTTCATCTCTTCCGGCACCTCGTGCAGCAGGAAGAAGCTGCACACCAGGTCTGGCCGCTGATCTGCCTGGAAGCGGGCCGCGTCGGCGCGCACTACCTCGGCCTGCGGCACGCCGGCCAGCTTGCCCTCGGCCAGCTCCACCTGGATGGGCGTGACGTCGGTCAGCGTGAAGCGGCCGCGCTCGCCCACCCGCGCCGCCGCGCGCTGCACCAGGTCGCCGTACACGTGGGCAACCTGCCACACCCGCTCCCCGGAACGGATCTCATCGAGATAAGCGCGCATCAGCCGCTGGTCGTTGCCGAACAACAGCGTGCGCACCACCAGCTTGTGGTCCAGCATCCTGGCCTTGCGCGGATTGACGTAAGCCCAGTCGTAGACCTCGGTCATGTAGTCCGGGACGTCCTGGTAGTAGGGGTCGCCAGCGCTTGCGCGCGTATTCAGTGTGGTCATGGTGGGTTACCGGTCATCAGTGATGGAACCAGCTTAACAAGCGTCTTTTCCCCTCGGCTTGAGCCAGGCCAAACCTTGGCCCGGCCACGCGGAAGGCATATTCCAACGTCGTTATAAGCGCCGCATCCACGCGGCGGCAACCTCATCGCCGCGCCAAAGCGAACGGCCCGGCGCAAGGCCGGGCCGTCTGGCTGGCGAAACGGGCCGGTCAATCGGCCAGCGTCAGCACCACCGGGGTGTGGTCGGACGGACGCTCCCACTTGCGCGGCGCCTTGTCGATCTCGCAGATCTGCGCGCGCGGCTTGAGCGCGTCGCTGACCAGGATGTGGTCGATGCGCACGCCCTTGTTGCGGCGGAACATCATCTGGCGGTAATCCCACCAGCTGTACTGCTTCTCCTCCTGGTTGAACAGGCGGAAGCTGTCGGACAGGCCCAGCGCGATCAGGCGGCGGAAGGCGTCGCGCTCCGGCGTGCTGCACAGCACCTGCTCGTGCCAGCCTTCCGGATCGTAGACGTCGCGGTCTTCCGGCGCGATGTTGTAATCGCCCAGCAAGAGCAGGTTCGGATGCTTGGCCAGCTCGGCGGCGACGTAGCCTTCCAGCTTGGACAGCCATTCCAGCTTGTACGGGTACTTGGGCGAATCCACCGCCTCGCCGTTGACGAAGTAGCCGCAGATCACCCGCACGCCGTCCACGGTGGCGGCGATCACCCGGCGCTGCTCGTCGCCGTAGCCGGGAATGCCGGCGACCACGTCCGTCATCTCCAGCGGCGCGCGGACCAGGATGGCGACGCCGTTGTAGGTCTTCTGGCCGAACCAGGCCGCGCGGTAGCCGGCCGCCTCGATTTCCGCCAGCGGAAAAACGTCCTGGTCCATCTTCAGTTCCTGCAGGCACAGCACTTCGACGCCGGTGTCGGCCAGCCACTGCAGCACCTGCGGCAGGCGGACTTTCAGGGAATTGACGTTCCAGGTGGCAAAACGCATCGGCGAGAACTCCAGAATGGGAAAGAGGAAGGCCGACACCATAGCAGCAGCCGGCCCGGCTGTTGAGGGATTTTCGCGCCTCGCCGCCGGCAAGGCAAAAAAAAGCGCCTCCGCAGTTGGCGGAGGCGTCAATAGACACTATATCACTACCCCTGATACGCGTCTGGCTCGCTTGCTGCTCCGGAAGACAACCCTGAGCAAAAGATTAGAGCCGGACTATTCCAGGCGAGTTCCTAAAGTTGAAAGTTTTTTTACGCCGCCTCCGGCGCCATGCCGGAATGGCGCAGCAGCGCGTCGATTTCGGGGTCGCGGCCGCGGAAGGCGCGGAACGACTCCAGCGCCGGGCGGCTGCCGCCGACGGCCAGGATCTCGTCCCAGAACTGGCGGCCCACCTGCGGATTGGCGCCGCCGGCCTCCTCGAACGCGGCGTAGGCGTCGGCCGACAGCACTTCCGCCCACTTGTAGCTGTAGTAGCCGGCCGCGTAGCCGCCGCCGAAAATGTGGCTGAAGCTGTTGGGGAAGCGGTTGTACGCCGGCGGACGGTTGACCGCCACCTCGTCGCGCACCTGCTCCAGCAGCGCCAGCCAGTCCACGCTGTCGGGATTGCCGGCGGTGTACAGCTGCATGTCGAACAAGGAAAACTCCAGCTGGCGCACCATCTGCATGCCGGACTGGAAGTTCTTGGCGGCGATCATCTTGTCGTACAGCTCGCGCGGCAGCGGCTGGCCGCTTTCGCTGTGCGCGGTCATGCCCTGCAGCACGTCCCACTCCCAGCAGAAGTTTTCCATGAACTGGCTGGGCAGCTCGACCGCGTCCCACTCCACGCCGCTGATGCCGGCCACGCCGGCCACCTCGATGCGGGTCAGCAAATGGTGCAAGCCGTGGCCGCATTCGTGGAACAGGGTGATCACCTCGTCGTGGGTGAAGTAGGCCGGCTTGTCGCCCACCGGGCGGCTGAAGTTGCACACCAGGTAAGCCACCGGGGTCTGCACCTCTCCGCCCTTGCGGCGGCGGCCGCGCACATCGTCCATCCACGCGCCGGGGCGCTTGCCGTCGCGGGCGTAGAGGTCGAGGTAGAAACCGCCCAGCAGCGCGTCGCCCTGGAAGATTTCGAAGTAGCGCACGTCCGGATGCCAAGCGGCGGCCTGGCGCTCGGCGAAGCGCACGCCGTACAGGGTGCCGACCACGCCGAACAGGCCTTGCAGCACCTTGGGCTCGGGGAAGTACTGCTTCACTTCATGCTCGGAGAAGGCGTAGCGGGCGACGCGCAGCTTTTCGCTGGCGTAGCTGATGTCCCAGGCCTGCAGCGCGTCCAGGCCCAGCTCGTCGCGGGCGAAGGCCTCCAGCTCGGCGCGGTCCTGCTCGGCGTAGGGCTTGGCGCGGCGGGCCAGATCGCGCAGGAAGTCGATCACCTGCTTCGGGCTTTCCGCCATCTTGGTGTACAGCGACAGCTCGGCGTAGTCGGCGAAGCCCAGCAGCTGCGCCTCTTCGGCGGCCAGCTTCAGCTTTTCGCGGATCAGCGGGCCGTTGTCCTGCTCGGCCGGGCCGAATTCCGACGCGCGCTTGGCATTGGCCTCGTACAGTTTTTCGCGCAAGGCGCGGTTGTCGGCGTATTGCAGCACCGGGAACAGCAGCGGGAACTGCAGGCCCAGCTTGTATTTGCCCGGCTGGCCGTCGGCCTCGGCCATCGCGGCGTACATGGCCAGCGAGTCCTCGGGGATGCCGGCCAGCTCGGCCGCGTCTTCGATGTACAGGCTGAAGCCGTCGGTGGCGTCCATCACATGCTGCGAGAACTGGTTGGACAGCTCGGCCAGGCGGCTGGACAGCTCGGCGAAGCGCGCCTTCTGGGCGTCCGGCAGCTCGGCGCCGGCCAGGCGGAAGTCGCGCAGATCGTTTTCGATCACTTTCTTCTGCGCGGCGCTGGCGGCGGCGAAGGCGGGATTGGCCGCCACCGCCTTGAAGCGGGCGAACAGGTCCAGGTTTTGCCCCAGCTCGGTGAAGAAGGCGGAGATGCGCGGGATTTCGGCGTTGTACGCCTCGCGCAGGCCCTCGGTGTTGCCCACCACGCCGTTCAGATGGCCGACCACGCCCCAGGCGCGGCCCAGTTTCTCGGTGGCGTCGGTCAGCGGCTCCACCACCGCGTCCCAGTTGTCGCCGCCGCCGGCGACCACCGCGTCTATCGCGGCGCGAGCGTCGGCCAGCAATACGTCGAGGGCCGGGGTGATGTGCTCCGGCTTGATGGCGTCGAAGCGCGGCAGGTCGGAGAAATCAAGTAAGGGGTTCTGGCTCATGGCTTCAACATCCTGTCGGGGCGGGTCGATTATGATAAGGGAATTTGCGCGCCGGCGCGCGCGGCCGGCACAATGCATGGTCACAGAGATAAGGACGAAACGATGAAAAGCAATATCCGCCAGTACGACGGCCATCACCCGGAGATCGCGGACGGCTGTTACATCGATCCGGCGGCCGTCGTCATCGGCGAGGTGACGCTGGACGCCGGCGCCTCGGTCTGGCCATGCGCGGTGATCCGCGGCGACGTCAACCGCATCCACGTCGGCGAAAACAGCAATGTGCAGGATTTCGCGATGCTGCACGTCAGCCACCGGAGCGCCGCCGATCCGGAAGGCGCGCCGCTGATCATCGGCCGCCACGTCACCATCGGCCACCACGTGACGCTGCACGGCTGCACCATAGGCGACGAGGTGTTGATCGGCATCGGCAGCATCGTGCTCGATCGCGTGGTGATCGAGGACCGGGTGCTGGTTGGCGCCGGCAGCCTGGTGCCGCCGGGCAAGCGGCTGGAATCCGGCTATCTGTACCTGGGCAACCCGGTGAAGCAGGCGCGGCCGCTGACCGACAAGGAGCTGGCCTACTTCAAGTATTCGGCCGAGCATTACCTGCGCGTGGCCGACAAGCACAAGGTCAATCTGGAGGATTGAATGATGGCGGATTCGCCGCAAGTCCATGAAGAAGAGCTGGAGTACGTCGGCTTCTGGGCCAGGGTGCTGGCCAGCCTGGCCGACACCGTGCTGCTGTTGATCGTGTCGGCGCCGCTGCTGTGGCTGCTGGCCGGACGCGAGGCGGCGTCCATCGGCGGCATGCCGGACCTGGCCGAACTCAGCGGCGCCGGCTCGCTGGCGGAATTCCTGGTCAACTACCTGCTGCCGGCCGTCGCCGTCATCCTGTTCTGGATCTACAAGAGCGCGACGCCGGGCAAGATGATGCTGGGCGCGCGGGTGGTGGACGCCGACACCGGCGCGCCGCTGACGCCGGGCCAGGCAGCGCTGCGCTACCTGGGCTACTTCGTTTCCATCATCCCGCTCGGCCTGGGCCTAGTGTGGGTGGGCATAGACGCCCGCAAGCAGGGCTGGCATGACAAGCTGGCCCGCACCGTGGTGGTGCGCCGCAAGCCGCAGCCAGCCGCCTTCCCCGGCCGCCGCTAAACCGGCGCCAGCCGTCCGCGCGGGAGCTCCGCCCGCAGCGGTTCGCCATCCCCCGGCGCGTCCAGCCGGAACCAGGCCAGCGCCTGGTTGAGTCCGCCGGCGGATTCCGCCAGCTGCTCCATCAACGGCTCGGCCTCTCGCATCTGCTGCTCGATGTGCAGGGCCAGGCTGGCCAGCTCATGGCCGTGCTGGCGGATATTGCCGCCGGCCTGGGTCTGCCCCTCGCCCGCCGCGCCGATGTCGGCCATCAAGCCGCCCAGCCCGGCCAAGGCTCCGTCCACCGCAGCCAACGCCCCATCCAGCGCCAGTTGGGCGTCCTGGCCGTCCCGTCCGGCCCTGCCGGCGGCGGCGACGGCCTCGCCCAGCGCGCCCTTGGCCTGCTCCATCTGCCGCAGGCTGTCGAAAATGCCGCTGGTGGCCGAAGCGGTGCGCTCGGACAACTTCCTCACCTCGTCGGCCACCACCGAGAAGCCGCGGCCGGCCTCGCCGGCCCGCGCCGCCTCGATCGCCGCGTTCAAGGCCAGCAGATTGGTCTGCTCGGCCACATCGCGGATCAGCGCGCTGATCTGTCCGATCGCCGACAGCGCCTGGCCCAGCGTCTGCATTTCCAGGTTGGCGGTGGCGATGCGCTCTGCCAGCAGGCCCATCGTCGCCGCGTTGTGCTCGCCCTGGCGGCGCGCCTGGCCGGTGGCCGCCGCCGCGCCGCGCGCGCAATCCAGCGCCGCCTCGATATGCAGCCCCACCTGGTCGGCATGGCCGGCGATCTCGGCCGCCGCCTCGTTGCTGAGCTGGCTTTTCTGCGTCTGCTGCCGGCTGGCGTCGGCGCTCTGCCGCGTCAGCAGCTGCAGCCGGCGGCTGTCGTCCTGGTTGGCCCCGGCGTGGCGGCGCACCTCGTCCAGCAGGCCCGCCAGGTGGTCGAGAAAGCGGTTGATCCGCGACGCCGCGTGCGCCAGCTCGTCGCCGCCGCGGTCGGGCAGGCGCACGGCCAGATTGCCCTCGCCCAGCGCGTCGGCGGCCTGGGCCATCGCCGCAAGCTGGCGGCGCAGCCGGCGCGCCAACGTCAGCTGGATCAGCACCACCAGCGCGCTGGCCAAGGCCAGCGGCCCCAGGATCAACGGCGCCAGCCGGGACAGCGCGGCGGCCAGGCCGGCTTTTTCCTCGGCCAGCTCGCCGTCGCGCTTCTTCAATTGGGCGTCGATCTGCGCGACCAGCGGCGCCAGATCGTTCTGGTAAGCCTGCTCCGGAATCGACAGCGCGTCCTGTGGCGCGGTCTCGGCGATGCGGATGGCGCTGCCCAGGTTGGCGGCGTAAGCCTGCCAATGGCTGCGCAGCGCGCCGTCGAACGCGCCGGCGTCGGCCGCCGGCAAGGCGTCGTGGATGTCTCGCCGGAGGCCGGCCACCTGCCGCTCGGCCTGTTTCAGGCGTTCGGCGGTTTCCGGCAGCAAGGGATCGGCGCGGGAAAACGACAGCGACACGGCCTTCAGCTGTTGCAGATTGGCCGCCAACTGCTGCAGGCGGTTGTAGTTGTCGACGTGGCGGGTGAAGGAATACAGCTGCTGGCCGGTCAGCGCCATCGCCAGCGCCAGGCTGGCGAGAGTGAAGGCGATGGTCAGCCACAGGCGTTTGATCAGGGACATGGCGGGCGCTGCGCAGAACATCGGGGCCCTCATCCTAACTAGTATTTATGACATAAAGATTTCAAGACATATAACTCAAGCAACAAAAATTGTTCACATTACGTTACAATCCGCGCACCCGAAATTTCGGGTCGGCATGTCGGACAAAATCCGGCGATGCGTCCGGAGCCGGATGCAACATCACGGTTTCCTCCGCCGCGCCGCTTCGGCATCCCCCCGACCGCTTCGCCGTCCGCGCCGACGCGGTCCGCCTGCCCGGCAGGCGCGATTTGCATAAGACCGGGCCCACCCGGCTATGTGGGCAACTTTCCCCGGACACGTCCGGCGCGCGCGCGCCGCCCCGGGAGAACCGTTGCCCGTCATCGTTCAAATGACAGGAGATTCGCCCTTGCAACAACAACATTCCCGCCACATCGGCCCTATCGCGCTGATGCTGACCGGTCTTGGCTCCATCATCGGTTCCGGCTGGTTGTTCGGCGCCGCCCACGCCGCGCAGATCGCCGGCCCGGCCGCCATCGTCGCCTGGATCGTCGGCATGGTGATCATTCTTTCCATCGCGCTGAGCTACGCCGAACTGGGCGCCATGTTCCCGGAATCCGGCGGCATGGTGCGCTACGCCCGCTATTCGCACGGCTCGCTGCTCGGCTTCATCGCCGCCTGGGCCAACTGGATCGCCATCGTGTCGGTGATTCCGATCGAGGCCGAGGCCTCGGTGCAATACATGAGCACTTGGCCCTACGAATGGGCGCACAACCTGTACCGCGACGGCGAATTGAGCACCGTCGGCCTGTCCTTCGCCGCCGTGCTGGTGGTCGCCTACTTCCTGCTCAACTACTGGGGCGTGAAGCTGTTCGCCAAGGCCAACAGCGCCATCACCATCTTCAAGGTGATCGTGCCGGCGGTGACGGTGGGCGCGCTGGTCTATAGCGGCTTCCACTCGGAAAACCTGAACAACCCGGCGCTGGGCGGCTTCGCGCCGTTCGGCTGGGCCAGCGTGATGACGGCGGTGGCCACCAGCGGCATCGTGTTCAGCTTCAACGGCTTCCAGAGCCCGATCAACCTGGCCGGCGAAGCCCGCAATCCGGGCAAGAGCGTGCCCTTCGGCGTGGTCGGCTCCATCCTCCTGGCCGCGGTGATCTACGTCGCGCTGCAAGTGGCCTTCCTAGGCGCGCTGTCGCCGTCCGAGCTGGCGCACGGCTGGAAGGGCCTGGACTTCAGCTCGCCGTTCGCCCAGCTGGCGATGGCGCTGGGCCTGAACTGGCTGATGATGACCCTGTATTTCGACGCCTTCGTCAGCCCCAGCGGCACCGGCGCCACCTATATGGCGTCCACTTCGCGGATGATCTACGGCATGCAGCGCAACGGCACCATGCCGGAGATCTTCGGCCGCATCCACCCGCTGTACCGCATTCCGCGTCCAGCGATGTGGTTCAACTTGGCGGTGTCCTTCGTGTTCCTGTTCTTCTTCCGCGGCTGGGGCACGCTGGCGGCGGTGATCTCGGTGGCGACCGTGATCTCCTACCTGACCGGCCCGATCAGCGCCGCCGCGCTGCGCCGCTGCGCGCCGGACCTGCCGCGCCCGCTGCGCCTGGCCGGCCTGAACATCGTCGCGCCGTTCGCCTTCGTCTGCGCCTCGCTGGTGCTGTACTGGGCGCGCTGGCCGCTGACCGGCCAGATCCTGTTCCTGATCGTGGCCGCGCTGCCGGTCTACATCTGGTACCAGGCCAAGGCTGGCTGGCCGGAATTCTCCCGCGAGCTGAAGGGCGCGATGTGGATGGTGCTCTACCTGCCGACGATGGCGCTGCTGTCCTGGATCGGCAGCACCGATTTCGGCGGCCTCGGCATCCTGCCGTACGGCGTGGACATGGCCGTGGTGGCCGCCGCCGCGCTGGGCTTCTACTTCTGGGGCGTCAACAGCGGCTGGTACACCCGCTACCTGCGCGACGAGCACGATCCGAAGCTGGTGGAAGAGATGCAGGCGGAAAACGAGCCGTCCGGCAAGCCCGCCGTCCAACGCGGCTGACCTCCTGCTCCGAGCAAAATAAAGCCGACTGCCCAGGCAGTCGGCTTTTTTACATCCGGGCTATCTGAAAACGCTCAGTAGCGCCATTCCACGGTGGCCGAATACGCGCGGCCGCGGCCTGTGGCGTTGGGCGTCCAGTCGGCGGATTGCAGCGGCATCGAGTTCATCACGTTCAGCGGCGCCGAGTAGCTGCGGTTGGTCAGGTTGCTGACGCCCGCGCGCAAGGTCAGCTGCTTGTTCAGCTTGTAGTTGGCGTACAGGTCGATCAGCGTCGGCGTCGCGTTCTGCTGTTCCTTCTCCACGTCGCCGGTGATGTCGTCCTGCGTGCGATCGACGTTGATGCGGTAGCTCTCGCCGTCCTTGCGGAAGATCGCCCCCAGCTCCAGCTTGCGCTCCAGCAGCCGCGCGCCGACGTCCAGCGAGTAATAGCTGGACGGCAGCTCGGTGATGTCGCCGAAGTTGAAGTTGGCGGCGGCGATGGACGGCGGCTGGCTGGTGCGCTCGCGGCTGTACGACAGGCGCGCGTAGACGAAGCCGGCGTCGTAGTTGGCCTCCAGCTCCCAGCCGCGGGTGCGCACCGGCGATACCGTGTTGGTGTAGACGTACATGGTGTCGCTGATCTCGGCCTCCTCCGCCCTGCCGGTGTTGACGTCGGCGTAGCTGCAGCGCGCGCCGTCCTTGCAGATGCGGAACATCGTGCTGCTGATGTAGTTGTCGATCTTGGAGCGGTAGCCCAGCAGCTTCAGCCGCAGCGTGTCGTCGCGGCTCAGCAGGCCGTGGAACATCGAATTGAAGCCCAGCTGCACGGTATCGGCGCGCTCGCCCTTGAGAAAGGGGTTCATCGAGTCGGCGCCGGAGTTGGCGAAGAACACCTCTTGCGGATTCGGCCCGCGCGAGGTCCGCGCCGCGCTGGCGAAGGGCTGGAACCACGGCGCCACCTCGGCCGAGATCAGCAGCGACGGATCGAAATAGCGCTCCTTCAGGCTGATGTCGGCCGCGCCCTGCGGGAAGCAGCGCAGATCGTCGCGGCAGGCGGGCTTGTGGCCGCCCAGCTCGAAGCGGGTGTAGTTGAAGCCTCCGACCACGTTGAAGATGCCGTAGCGGTAGTCCAGGCTGGCGAACAGCGAGCGCATCTCCTGCTTGCCGGCCGGCGCGAACGGGTTGTTCTCTATCGCCTGCTGCGCGGTTTCCGGATCGTCGATGTCGCTGAACACATTGCGCACGAAGCGGTTGCGCTGCCATTTGGCTCCGGTCCGCAACGTGGCGTCGCCGCCCCACAGATCGAAGCGGCTGGCGTTGTCCACGCTCAGGCTGTCGTTGACGTTCTCGGTGCTGGTATTGGTGAAGTTGATCAGCGCGCCCGGCATATAGCTCTGCTTGCCCTTGCCGTGGCTGGCCAGCGCCGTCAGGTCCACCCATTCAGACAGCGGCGTGTAGCGGTACTTCAGCGCGTAGTCGTCGCTCTGGATGTCGCGCTTGGTGAAGTGGTTGCGGTAGCGCCGCGCCGACAGTTCGGCGAAGTGGCGGGCGTTGGGCCGCCATTCGGCCTTGAACAGCTGCGATTGCGGATTCTGGCTGAAGCTCTGGTCGCCGCCGAAGCCGAACTCGGTGCTGTCGACGCCGGAGCCGTTGCGGTAGGTGCCGCTGCTGGAGCTGCTGCTGATCGCGCCGACCAGGCCGAATTCGCCCCAGCCGCCCAGTTGCTGGCGCGTCGCTCCGGCCACCATGCCGCTGCGGCCCAGGCCGTTGTTGCCGCTCATGTACTTGGCGCGCGCGCCGTAGCGCTTGCCTTCGCGCAGCACGTCGTCCACGCCCAGCGTGCGGAAGTTGGCGCTGCCGGCCAAGGCGTTGATGCTGTTGCCGCCGGCCGAGCCACCGCGCTCCACATCCACGCCGACGATGAAGTTGGGATCGATCAGCGCTCCGAAGGAGCTGGTCGGCACCGCGCCGTGGGCCAGCTCCGACGGCGCGCTGCCGAAGTAATTCTGGCTGACGCCGTCTATCATGGTGTTGACCCGGCCCAGGCCGCTCATGCCGCGGATATTGACGCTGACCGCGCCCTGGTTGGGATCGATCTGGGTATACACGCCGGGCATGCCGCGCAGCACGGCGTCCAAAGACTCGGAACGGGTGTTCTCGCCGCGGCTGCTGAACGCGCCCGGCTTCTCCAGCGCGCGCTTCTCGGCGCGGTCGCCGTCAGCCTCCGCGCCGCCCGCCGCGCTGCCGCTGATCACCAGCGGCCGGAACTCCACCTTGCCGTCGGCCTGCGCCGCGTCGGCCGCCAGCGCCGATTGCCCGCATACCGCCATCGCGGCGCTCACCCAATGCGCCATCATTTTTTTGTTCACTGTCTGACTCTCCAAAGTGATCGCTGTCCGAACCGCCCTGCCAGGAGCGCATGCGTTCGGACAGCACGAAACAGGAGAGCGGCGCGGGAACCAGGATCATGCGGGGCTGCGCGCCCCGCCGCTGGCGGGATAAGGCAAGGCTCACGGCTCGCGCCAGCCGGACAGGGTCAACAAAAAGGCGTATTCGCGGGCATTGGCCGCCAGCCGGGACACGCGGCCGGACTGGCCGCGGTGGCCGGCGTCCATCTCGGTGATCAGCGCCAGCTGCTGGCCCGGCCATTGCCGCTCGCGCAGCCGCGCCACCCACTTGGCCGGCTCCCAGTACTGCACCTGGCGGTCGTTGAGGCCGGCAGTCACCAATAGATGCGGATACGGGCCGGCGCCGACATTGTCGACCGGGCTGTAGCCGCGCAAGCGGCGGTAGGCCTCGGCGTCGGCCGGATTGCCCCATTCGCCGTACTCGCCCACCGTCAGCGGCAAGGACGGGTCCTGCATGCTGGACAGCGCGTCGACGAAGGGCACCTGGGCCACCGCGCCGCGAAACAGGCCCGGCGCCTGGTTCAAGGCCGCGCCGATCAGCAGGCCGCCGGCACTGCCGCCCATCGCGTACAGCTGGTCCGGCCGGCCGTAGCCCAGCCGCGCCAGCTCGCCGGCGGCGTCGACGAAGTCGTTGAAGCTGTTCTGCTTGTTGGCCAGCCGGCCGGCCTCGTGCCAGCGCCGGCCCAGCTCGCCGCCGCCGCGCACATGGGCGATGGCGAACACGAAGCCGCGGTCCAGCAGGCTGACGCGCGGCGCGCTGAAGGCGGCGTCCATGCTCATGCCGTAAGCGCCGTAGCCGTACAGCAGCAGCGGATTGCCGCCCTTGGCCAACTTGCCTCGGCGGTAAACCAGCGACACCGGCACCCGCTCGCCGTCGCGGGCGCGTATCCACAGCCGCTCGCTGCGGTAATCGGCGGCGCGGTAGCCGGCCAGCCGGGGCTGCCACAGCGCGCGGGTCTTGCCGTTGGACAGATTCCACTCCCAAGTGGAGGTCGGCGTGGTCAACGACGAGTAGCGGTAGCGCAGCCGCCCGCTGTCCGGGTCCGGATTGCGGTCGAACCAGACGCGATAGCTTGGGTCAGGCAGCGGCAGCGTCCGGCTCGCGCCGCCGCGCCAGGCGATCGCGCGTACCCGGCTCAGGCCGTCGCCGCGTTCCTTGACGATCAGGTGGCGCTTCAGCAGCAAGAAGCTTTCCACCTCGACATCGGCCCCGGGCGCGATCAGCGCGCGCCAGTCATTGCCGGGCGCGGCGCTGCGATAAAGGCCGAAGCCGGCCGGGTCCGGATTGGCGCGCAGATAAAACGCGCCGCGGTAATGGTCCAGATAGTATTCGCGGCCCGGCTTGCGCGCGGCGAACCGCTTGGCCGGCGCGGCCGGAGCGCGCGCGTCCAGCAGCCAGGCCTCGCTGCTGTCGCTGCCGGCGACGGCGATCAGCGCATAGCGGCGCGAGGCGCTGGAAGACAGGCTGACGGTATAAGCCTCGTCCTTCTCCTCGAACACCAACGCGTCCTCCTTGCCGCCGATGGTGTGGCGGTAGACGCGGCTGGAGCGGTAGGTTTCCGGATCGACGCCGACATACCACAGCGCGCGGCCATCGGCGGACCAGACCATCTCGGTCCCGGCCTTGCGGTCGGCTAGCGGCAGCCACTCGCCGCTGGCCAAATCGCGCAGCGCCAGCTGCTGCGTGCCGTCGCCGCGGATGTCCTCGGCCACCGCCAGGTAGCGCCCGTCCGGCGACAGCTGCCAGCCGCCCAGCCGATAGTAGCGCTTGCCTTTTGCCCGCTCGGCGGCGTCCAACACCGTACGCCACGCGCCGCCGGCCAGCGGCCGGCGCTCGTACACCGGCTGCTGCGCGCCCTCTGGATAGCGTTCGCGGTATTCCCAGCCATTTTCCCGATAAGGAAGCGAGGCCTCGCCGCCGGCGCCGCGCGCCTGCATCTCCGCCAGCAGCGTGTCGCGCAGCGGCTGCTGGTCGGCCAGCAGCGTCTCGGCGTAGCGGTTCTCCGCCTGCAGATGGGCCAGCACCTCCGGCCGGCTGCGGCTGTCGTCGCGCAGCCAGGCGTAGGGATCGACGCGCGCGTCGCCATGGGCGTTGAAGGTTTGCGGCCGGATCTCGGCCCGGGGCGGCGCGTCGGCGCGCGCCAGCGCGGCGCACAGGCAGAAGCCCGCCAATGCGGCAAAGGAAAGAATAGGGTTCATCGTCGCTCGCGGCGGCCGGTCAGCCGGCCTGGTTCAGGTCAAAATGGATGGGCAATACGATGCGGATTTCGCCGCCGCTGAGCCGCTCCGGCGGCGGCGCGGGCAGCGGTTGCGCGCGGCGCAGCACCGCCAGCGCCTCGCGGTCCAGCGACAGGGTGCCGCTGCCGGCCGCCAGGCTGGCGCTCTTCACCCGTCCCCCTGCGTCCAGCGTCACGTCGACTTTGGCTACGCCGCCGCGGCGGCGGCTGATCGCGTCTTCCGGATAGCGTTTGTGGGCAGCCAGGTGGCCCAGCACCCGCCCCTCCCAATCGACGTTGCGGGCGTTGCCGTCGCTGTTCTGCGCGGCGGCGGTGTCGTCGGCGCGCTGCGGCGCCTTGGCCGACGACGCCGATTCGGCGCTCTTGGCCGGCCGGCTGGCGCTGTCGGCGTCGGCCTCGCTCGGCGCGCCGTCGCGCCGCGCCTGCAAGGCCACGCTCTGCCTGGCCTCGTCATTGCGCGCCAGCTTCACCGGCGCGCGCTCTCCCGCGCGGGCGCGGGACTCGGCGCTGGCCATCTGCTGTTGCTGCGCCACAGGCTTGTCCGCCTCCGGCGTCGGCGCGCGCGCCTGAAGAGCCACCAGCTGCACCACCGCGGGCTGGGCGCTCGGCGGCTCGGCCTCGCTCGCGGCGGGCAAGCAGATCCACACCCATAGCAGCGGCGCGAGAGCCAACAGCAAGGCGCCGCCGCCCCAGCCGACGACGGGCCTCGGCTTGCGCTCGGCGGCGGCCATCAGCCCGCCTCCCGGCCCACCAGGCCCACTTGCAGGTAGCCGGCGGCGCGCAGGGCGTCCATCACCGCCATCACGTCTTCGTAAGCGGCGGCGCGGTCGGCCTGGAAAAACAGCGGGGTGTCGCGGCGGCCGCCGGTGGCGGCGTCGAGGGCTTCGCCCAGCCGCGCCAGCGACGCCGGCTTGTCGCCCAGCAGCAGGCTGCGGTCCGGCTGCAAGGTGATGATCAGCGGCTTGTCCGGCCGCGGCGCCGGCTTGGCGCTGGAGGCCGGCAGTTCGATCCGCTGATCGACGCTGGACAAGGGCGCGGCCACCATGAAGATGATCAGCAACACCAGCATCACGTCGATGAAGGGCGTGACGTTGATCTCGGACAGCTCAGCCAGCTCGTCGCCGCCGCCGGAAGGAAAGCCGCCCATCGCTCAGCTCCTCGCCGCGCGCGCGTCCAGCTCGCGGCTGAGCAACAGCAGCAACTGGCCGGCCACTTGCTGCTGCAGGCCCTTGTGGCCTTGCAGCCAGCGGCTGAACAGGTTGTAGATCACCACAGCCGGAATCGCGGCCACCAGGCCGACCGCGGTGGCCAGCAGCGCCTCGGCGATGCCGGGCGCGACGCTGGCGAGACTGGTATTGCCGCTGGAAGCGATGCCGGCGAAGCTGCGCATGATGCCCCACACGGTGCCGAACAGGCCGACGAAGGGCGCCACCGCGCCTATGGTGGCCAGCAAGCCGACGCCGCGCGCCAGCGAACGGGCGCGCGCGCTCTGCGCCTGCTCCAGCCGGAACGCGGCGCGCGCCTGCAAGGCGTCGCGCGGCGCGTCGGCGGCCGACAGGGCGATCTCTTTGTCCACCTCCCGCAACAGGCTGCGCGCCAGGCCGTGGGCCGGCAGCGGCCGCACGCGCTCGCCGGCATCGGCCAGCGTCACGGCTTCGGCCAGCGCCGCATGGCCGCGGCGGCCTTCGCCGGCGGCCAGCCACAGCGCCGCGCCCTTGACCAGCAACACCAGCCAGCAGGCGAAGGCGGCGGCCAGCAAGGCCAGCATCACGCCCTTCACCACCGGATCGGCGGCGACGAACATCGCCAGCGGCGACAAGCCGGCGTCGGCAGCCGGCTGGGCCGCCAATGCCTGGACGGAATAAAGCGAAAGGCCGCTGCCTGCGATGCCGGGCAACGGCCTGATAGGAATGCTGGTCTTCATCAGTGACTAAGGGTTTGGGTGGAGGTGCCCCACTCTATCATTAATGATTATCATTATCAATTAACAAAATAGAAACAATTCCACTTCGTTCATTCACCGGCTTTGGCGGTGTGCCAGACGTAGTCCGCCTGCTCGCGGCCCAGCTCCACGTCCTCCTCGGCCAGCACCAGCACCGTCGCCGGCCGCCCCGGCGCCAGATCGGCCAGATGCAGCGGCGCGCCGACATCGCGCAGCACATGGTAGGCGCCAGCGATCAGCAACGCCGGCTTGGGCGCGGCCAGCAGCCGCTCCGCCATCCGTCGGTCGCGCTGCTGCTGCACCGCCAGCATGGAGGCCATCATGCCCTCATCCATCTTGCCGCCGTGCTCGCAGCGAATCACCTCCTCCAGCCGGCTCGCCGCCCGCGGATCCCGCGACGCCCGCCCCTGCGGCCGCTCCTTGCTGGCGTAGTAGGCGCGCATCTGCTCGCGGTCCAGATTGGCCGCCAACAGCGGATACGGCGCGCGCAGCAAGGTCATCGCCAGTTCGCCGTATTGCTCCCACGGCCAGCCGCTCTGCCAGGCCACCAGTTCCCGCACCCGCGACGGCCGCACGCTGGGATCGCCCTGCAGCCAGGCTTTCACCTCGTCCACCTTGGGCTGCTGACTGGGCGTCAGCATTTCCAGCAGCGCGCTGCCCTGCGGCCGGCTCGCGGCCAGGCGCTGCGCCAGCCAGGTTTCTATCCGATGGTGGTGGCGGTTGTCGTGTTTCTCCCCTACCAGCAGCATCTCCGCCGGCGCCAACTTGTCCAGCAGCTGATCCGGGCTCAACGTCTTGCCGCTGGCCGTCTCCACGATTCGGCCCGCCAGCGGCCCTTCCGGCTTCGCCGCCGGCTGCGCCGCACAACCGGCCAAGCCGGCCAATAAGGCCGCCGCCGCCATCCATCGCTTCATGTCTTTCCCGCCTTGCTTTCTTTGCCAAGCCGGCATATTAATTGATAATGATTATCAATAACAAGAGAGACGGCCATTTCGTCCGGCCAAAACAAAACCGGCTGCAAACGCAGCCGGTTGGGTATCGAAACCAGTGGTAACAGCTTAGAACCTGTTTCCGATCTCGCGAGCTAGAGCGAGACCAGACGAAAACGGCAGAGAAAGCGGAATGCACATACAGTACATGAGCATTCCGAAGCGGTTTTTAACGCCGTATCGCCGACGCTCAGCAGATCGTAAACAGGTTCTTACAGCGCGGCCAAGGCGGCGGCGTAGTCCGGCTCGTCGGCGATCTCGCCCACCAGCTGGCTGTGCAGCACCTTGTCGTCGGCGTCCAGCACCACCACGGCGCGCGCGGTCAGGCCGGCCAGCGGGCCGGAGGCCAGCTTGACGCCGTAGGCTTCGGCGAAAGCCGGATTGCGGAAGGTGGACAGCGTGGCCACGTTCTCGATGCCCTCGGCGCCGCAGAAGCGCTTCTGCGCGAACGGCAGGTCGGCGGACACGCACAACACCACGGTGTCGCTCAGCGCGGCGGCCTTCTCGTTGAACTTGCGCACCGACGTCGCGCAGGTCGGGGTATCCACGCTGGGGAAAATGTTGAGGATCTTGCGCTTGCCGGCGTAGCTGGCCAGCGACACCTCGGCCAGATCGCCGCCGGTCAGTTGCAGCGCCGGAGCTTGCTCGCCTTTGGACGGCAGCTTGCCCGCCACTTCCACCGGATTGCCGCGCAGGGTTACGGTTGCCATGTCTTGAATCCTCGTCAGGGTTGGAGATCGCGATAGTGTGGAGCAAAGCCTGTGGAATGCAACCCCGCCCCGCGCATGGTTGTCATCGGGATCGACCGCCAGGCTACCGTCCCGACAGTCACTAAATTCCCAACTGATCTAAATAACGGCGATTTTTATTTTATTTCGTTATATAAAGTGCAGGTGGCGCCGCTACCGTGGCGCCGCAAGAAGGCAATTCGGGACGCGCGCTTACCGGCGCCGTCGACTGTCATCCGATTTCATCAAGGAGTCCTAACATGGCCAACCAATTGGATCGCGATCAGAAGTCCGGACTGTTCATCGTCAGCTACAACGTCTTCAAGCCGGGCGTCGCCGGCGGCTACAACCTGCAACTGCGGCTGTCGGTCTATCCGCCGGCGCGCCGCGTCAGCGGCGAAGCCGTGATCACCCACGCCACCCAGCAGCCGCTGGTGTTCAAGACCGCGGTGCAAGGCAACTACGAGGAGATCAGCGGCGGCATCGAGCTGTTCCTGGCCGGCCACAACCTGCTGCAGGCGCAAGCCCAGCATGGCCAGCAACAATCGCACTCGCTGCTGGGCGAGGACTTCCACTTCGACGGCCACCTGAAAGGCGGCTGGCAGGCTGAAAACGGCTCCCGCGCCCGCTACGCCTTCCTGCAGCACGGCCACTGGACCGAGGTGATCGGCCAGGACGTCCAGCTGTCCGATGAAGTGCGCCACGCCGCCAAAGCGCTGAACCTGCGCTAAGCGTCCACGTCCGCGCAAACCGCCGGTGCCCCAGGCCCGGCGGTTTGTTCGTCTTCAGCCTGTCCATACGGCCATGGCGATCGCGCAAACGGCGCCTGCCATGCTTGGATGCGGAATCGACAGCGCATGCGGCCCGCGTGCGCACTCTCTCCAGGAGATCGCCATGACCGACCTGCCCGCCGAACTGAACCGCCGCGGCTTCCTGCTCGCCGCTGCCGCCGGCGCCGCCGCGCTCGCCCTGCCCGCGCTGCCCGGCCTTGCCCACGCCTCGTCGGCGCACACGCTGCCGCCGCTGCCCTACGCCGAAAACGCGCTGGAGCCGGTGATCTCGGCCCACACCATAGGCTTCCATTACGGCAAGCACCACAAGGCCTATCTGGACAATCTGAACAAGCTGACCGCAGGCCGCGATTACGCCGACCTGCCGCTGGAAGACATCATCACCCGTTCCTTCGGCCCCGCCGGCGACGCCGCCGTGTTCAACAACGCCGCCCAGCTGTGGAACCACACCTTCTATTGGCGCAGCATGCGGGCCAAGGGCGGCGGCTTGCCGCCGCAAGGGCTGCGGGAGAGAATAGAAGCCTCGTTCGGCAGCGTGGACGCCTGTAGGCAGCAGCTGGCGGGCGCCGCCATTTCCCAATTCGGCAGCGGCTGGGCCTGGCTGGTTCAGGACGGCGACAAGCTGAGGGTGGTGAAGACCGGCAACGCCGACAATCCGATCACCTCCGGCCTGACCCCGCTGCTGAATGTCGACGTCTGGGAACACGCCTACTATCTGGATTACCAGAACCGCCGCGCCGACTACGTCAACGCGGTGCTGGACAAGCTGATCGACTGGGAATTCGCGCAGCGCAACCTAAAAGCCTGACATCCGTCCGGCTCAAAGCTGGTTGTAGACGCCGCCCAAGGCGCGCAGCACCTCGGAGGCGGCGTCGAGCGCTTGGTCGTCCATGCCCCGCAGCTCGCGCTCCAGCACCTCGGCCAGCAGGCGTTCGCGCTCTCGGTGGCGCGCAAGGCCCAATTCAGTCAGCCCCACCAGCACCGAGCGCTTATCCGCCAGCGACTTCGCTTTCTCCACATAGCCCTGCTCGCTGAGGCCATTCACCAATTGGGTGACGCCGGCGCCGGTGGTCTCGGTCAGCTCCGCCAGCCGCGCCACCGGCAAGGCTCCCTCCTCCGCCAATATCCGCAACACTCTCGCGTGCGACAGCGACAGCGCGCCGGCCTGGCGCGTGGCGCGGCCGCGCAGCCGGGCATCGGCGGCGCTCAGGCTGTAGGCGGCGCGGCTCAGCCTCGCCAGCGCCTGCTGGCGCGCTTCTCCCGCCTCGCTGGGCAAGGCATCCCCCTGGGGCTTGGTTGACATGCGTTCCGGCTCCACAATAATATAACTAAGTACTTAGTTAATTTCAGGTACGATCAATCTAACGAGGTGAAAATTATGTCACGTTCAGAAGCGCAAAGCTGGTCGCTGGACATCGCGCTGGCCCAAGGCGGTTTCGACGCCCTGCACCCGGAAGGCAAAAACACCCTGCTGCAGCTGGGCCATGACCCGGCCGATTTCGACGCCGTGTTCGAGCAGGTGAAAAGCGGCGCGATGCTGCCCAAGGCCTGGGCGGAAGTGGCCGCCCGCGCCGAACGGCGCGCCGCCCACTACGAGCGCGACGGCTACCGCCGCACCGCCGCCGATCTCTACCTGCGCGCCGCGGTGATGTGGGGCCGCGCGCAGTATTCGATCTTCGACACCGCCGATCCGCGCAAGGCCTCCTTGCGCGCGCGTTGCAACCATTGCGTCGAACGCATCGGCGAACTGCGCGACGGCCGGGTGCGGCGAGTGGAGATTCCGTTCGAGGGCGGCGTCATCCACGCGCTGCTGCACCTGCCGGACGGCGAAGTCCGCCAGGCGCCAGCGGTGATTCTCGGCCCCGGCATGGACATGATCAAGGAAGACTACCTGTACGCCGCCGAGCGCTACTACACCTCGCGCGGCATGGTGGCGCTGTCGATAGAGGGCCCCGGCCAGGGAGAAAGCCGCGCCGGCGGCCTGGCCGTCACCCTGGATAACTATGAGCGGGCGCTGGAAGCCTATGCCGGCTACCTCGCCGGCCTGCCCGAAGTGGACGCCGGCCGCATCGGCATGTTCGGCATCAGCATGAGCGGCTACTGGGGACTGCGCTCCGCCGCCGGCGCCACCCGGCTGGCCGCCCTGGCCGCCTACGAAGCGGTGTGCGGCGACTTCCTCACCATTTTCGAGCGCGCCCAGCCCAGCTTCAAGAAAAACTACATGTATATGAGCGGCTACCGCGACGAGGCCATTTTCGACCGCGAAATGCGCGACCGCATGCCGCTGGACGCGATGGCCGCCGACATCCGCATCCCGGTGCTGCTGGGAATCGGCGAGTTCGACGAGCTGACGCCGCTGGAACAGGCGCTGGCGTGTTACCAGCGCATCCGCGCGCCCAAGGAGATGCGCGTCTACGAAAACGAATTCCACCCGCTGGGCGGCGTGGCGGCGGAAGTCTTCCGCTACGGCGCGGAATGGCTGGAACGGGCGCTGTCCGGCGATCCCGCGCTGCGCGAGCCGGGCCGGGATGTGCGCCACTATCTGCGCCGCGACGGCCATATCGGCGACGGCAGCGCCGCGCCGGACTGGTGGCAGGGCGCAGACCCGGTGGGCGGGCAGCGCGCCTGATCCGGCGATGCCAAGCGAAAGGCCGGCGGCGAGCGGCGATAAGCATTTGAACGATTGACGCCATCCGGCCCCATCGCCAGACTGGCTTCATGCCAAAGACATGGAGGCATGTCATGAGTCAGCCTGTTCAGGCCCTGCTGTTCGACGTGTTCGGCACCGTGGTGGACTGGCGCGAGGGCGTGGCCCGCGACGCCGCCGCCTTCCTGCAGCGCCATCCCGGCGCCAGGCAGGACGCTTACGCCTTCGCCGACGCCTGGCGCGGCCGCTACTCGCCGGCGATGGAGGTGGTGCGCGCCGGCCGTCGCCCGTTCACCCGGCTGGACCAGCTGCACCGCGAAAACCTGGAGGCCACGCTGCCGGCCTTCGGCATCGATCCGGCTTCGGTGCCTGAGGATCAGCTGCAATGGCTGAACCGAGCCTGGCACCGGCTGGACCCGTGGCCGGACAGCGTGGCCGGCCTGACCCGGCTGAAGGCGCGCTACATCATCGCCACGCTCAGCAACGGCAACACCAGCCTGCTGCTCAATATGGCCAAATACGCCGGCCTGCCGTGGGACGCGATACTCGGCGCAGAGGCCGCCCAGGCCTACAAGCCGACGCCGCAGGCCTATCTGCGAACGGCGGAGCTGCTGGACCTGCCGCCAGAACGGATCTGCCTGGTGGCGGCGCACAACGGCGATCTGGCCGCCGCGCGCCAGTGCGGGCTGAAAACCGCCTTCGTCGCCCGGCCGCGGGAATTCGGACCGAAACAACAGACGGATCTGGCCGCGGAGCAGGATTGGGATTGGGTGGCGGGGAACTTCATCGAGCTGGCGGCGCAATTTCAGGCATGAACGCATCAACCGCGACAGCACCTGTCCTTTCTGACAGTTACTCATATCTGCTCCTGCTGGCGGCGAGCGTCTAAAATTTCCCGTCTTGCCGACGGTGGCTTTCGCCATCGCCCCGCAGCTTCGCTCAAAAATCAAAACCGGATCCAATCTTGAAACCGCAACTCCGCCTGAAAACGCTCGCCGCCGCCGTCATCGCCTGCGGAGCCCTGCTGCTGCCCCAAGCCGCCGCCGCCAAGCCCGCCTCGCTGGATGACCAGCTGACCCAGGCCACCTCTGCTTATCTGGACAAACCTTCCGCCAAGAAAATGCAGCGCATCCAGACGCTGCTGGCCAAGGGCGCGCGCCCGCATCACGCCCAGACCGGCGAGGGGGACGCCGGCCTCTCCGCCCTGCCTTTCGCGATCGCCGCGCCCAGCCCGGAACTGGTCCGGCTGTTCCTCGCCCGGAAACCGGATCTGGAAATTCCGGTCACCCGCGAGAATCCGCTGACGCCGCTGCAACTGGCGCTGGTCGACGACGAGGCCGAATCGGAAGACATGCTGCAAGTGGTCTCCCTGCTGCTGGCGGCCGGCGCCGACATCAACAACGCCGGCCCCAACCGGCTGGTCACGCCGGTGATGCTGGCGGCAGGCTACGGCGCCGATCTGAAGCCGCAATCGCTGCGACGCTTGCTGCAAGCCGGCGCCGACGCCAACCGCCCCAATATGGACAACGCCAGCGCGATCAACGCCATGGCCGCCGGCAATCTGGACGCCATCCAGCAGCTGCGCGCCGCGGGCGTCCGGCTGGACAACCGCAGCGACAGCGGCGAAACCGCGCTGCACCAGGTCTGCGCGCGGCCCGAGGCCGAACAGGAGCAAGCCGATCCGCAGGCCGGCGAACGCATCCGCCTGTTCAAGGCCGCCGGCCTGAGCCTGAACCAGCAGCTGCCCGCCGCCAACGGCGACTACATCGTGATGCCGCTGGCCGCCGCGGTGGAAAGCGGCAACCGCGACTGCGTCAAGGCGATGCTGGCCGAAGGCGCCGATGCCGAGCTGCCGGTATTCGCCCATCTGACGGCGGAGAAAGCCGAGGCGGAAGGCCTGGACAACCCCAGCATCCGCCAATACGTGCAGAATCGCGCCGAAGAGCTGGATGGCGAGATGATGGCGCTGTTCCGCCGCTGAGCCAGGCATCCGCGAAGACAAACGGGACGGCGATGCCGTCCCGTTTTTTACGCCTGCTCGCCGCCATCCACCCGGCGCCGCGTCTGCAGAATCGGCGGCGCCCAGGTTTCGCCCGGCCGCTTCTTGCGGGTGGCCAGCGTCAGTTCCGACGGGGCGAAGATGTTGATGTTGTGGGTGTTGGGCGTGGTGATCAGGTACTGCGCCTCGGTGGCTTTCAGGAAGCCGGCCACGCGGTCGATGTTGAAGATGTCGAGGTGGGCGAACGGCTCGTCGATGAAGACGAAGCCGGACGGATTGGACTCGTCCATCATCAGGCCGATCAGCAGGATCAGCGACTTCATCACCTGCTGGCCGCCGGACGCCTCGCCGTCGTTCATGCCCATCATGCCTTTCTGGTCGAAGTTGAACTTCAGCACCAGGCCGGCCTGGGCCAGCACCGCGTCGTCATTGGACAACTGCGGCAGCTCCACCTCCACCTGGATGCCGGCCAGCTCGCCCAGCCGCTTCACGTTCTGGCCGTAAACGCGCACGGTGGCGCGCAGCTTGCCGATATAGGCGGCGCGCGCCTCGTCGGTCAGCTCGCGCGAACGGTCCACCTCGCCCTGGCGGCGCTGGCGCTCGCGGTCCAGCGACGTCAGGTCCTCCACCAGCTTGTCCTTCAGCGCCAGCACCGAGTCGTCCTGCTCCCAGTCGCCGCTCTGCAGCTTCTCTTCCAGGTAGTTCAGCTGGTGCTTGGCGTCGGCGGCGGTGTCGAACTCGTCCTCCAGCGCCGCCACATGCTCCGGCGCCAGCGCGTCGGCCGACAATCTCTCCGCCCATTCGCGCAGTTCGCCGCTGAGCCGGCGCAGCTGGCGGCGCGCCAGCTCCACTTCCTGCAGCTTCTGATTGTATTTGGACAGGCTCTCCATCTCGCGCTGGCAGACGCGGTCGTGCGCCAGCCGCGCGTCGCCGTGGCGCTGGTCGGCCGCGTCCTTCTCCGCGCCGGCGTCGGCCAGCGCCGCGCCCTGGCGGGCGATCTCGGCTTCCAGCTCGGCCTTGCGCGATTCCAGCGCTGAAAACTCGTCGGCGCGGCTGTCCAGCTGGCGTATCGCGTCCATGCCGCCCAAGTACTCGGCCAGGCCCGCCGCCTCGCGGGTGGCGGCCACCAGCCGCTCCTCGTCGCCGAGGATGCGCACGTTGAGCTGTTTCAGCTCGTCGCGCACGGCCATGAGGCGCGACTGCCGCGCCGCTTCGCCAAACGCGTATTCGTGCGCCGGCACGCCGATATGGCGCGCGCCGCGGCGTTCGCGGAAATAGCCATCGCGGGTGATCCAGTCTCCTTCAGCGCTAGCGCCCTCTAGCGCGTTCTCCACCCGCGTCACGCTGTTCATCTGCCGGTACAACCATTCCGGCGCGTCGGCGGAGAAGCGCACCACTTCCAGCAGGCTGCCCTTGTTGGCGCGCGGCGGCGCGGCGCGCTCCGGCACCACGAAATGGCGGTAGCGCAGCTTCTCGCCTATCTTCCACGCCTCGCGGCGATCGGACTCCCTGTCCAGCAGCACCACGTGGCGGTAGCCGCGCAGCAGCGCCTCCACCGCGCCCTGCCAGTTGGAATCCATCACCTCGACGATGTCGGACAGCATCGCGTGCGGGATGCCGGCCTCGTCCAGCGCCGCCTTGAACTGGCGCACGTCCTCCGGCGAGCGGCCGCGGCCGATTTCCAGCGCCTGCAGATGCTCAGAGCTGTCCTGGCGCTGCTTTTTCAGCGCGCGCAGGCCATCTTTCAATTGATCGGCCTCGGCGCGCAGCGCGGCCAGCTTGTCGGCCAGCTGCGCGGCGTCGGCGCCATACTCCTTGCCGGCCAGGGCCTGCAGCCGGTCGCGCTCCTTCAGCTGGCCGGCCACGCCGGCGTGCTCGCCCTTGGCCTTCATGAAGGCGTCCTGCGCCGCCTGCCGCACCGTTTCCGCCGCGGCGCGCGCCTCGGCGGCGCTCACTTCGGCCGCTTTCAGCTTGGCCACCAGGTCCAGCGTGTCGGCATGCTCGGCGCGCGCCTGGTTCAGCACGTGGTAGCCGGAGCGGTAATCGCCCCATTGCTTGCCGAAGGCAGTTTTGGCATCCAGATAGGCCAGCACCGGCAGCGCTTCATCGCGCAGGCGGGCGATGCCGGTCTGCAGCTGCTTCCATTCCAGGTAACGGTTGGCGCGGCCCTTCATCGCCTCCACCCGCACCTGCAGCGCCTCTTCCTGGCGGCCCAGGGCCTCCAGCTCCAGCTCGGTAGCGCGCTGCTCGTCGCGGGCGCGCTGGTAGTTGTCCAGCACGTCCTTGTCGCCGAACACCTGGAACACCAGGTCCAGCAGCTGGCGCGGGCTGTATTCGGTCAGCTTGTCGGTATCGCCCTGCTCCAGCGCCAGCACCTCGGCCACCGCCGGGGTCAGGCCGGCGGCTTCCAAGCGGCGGCGGTACTCGTGCACGCCCAGCCATTGCGCCTGGCCCTCGGCATGCTCCAGCGCGATGTCGCCGTCCAGGATCGCGTAGTGGCGCACCCAGTCGCCACCCTGCTTCTTGATCCGGCACAGCAGCGTCACCGACTCCGACACGATGGGGAAGAACGGCGTCGGGTACAGGCCGCCGCTGGGGCGGCGCGGGTTGTCGACCACGCCGCGCAGATAGGCGAAGGCTTCCTTGTTGTTGCGCACGTAGCGCTTGTAGTCGCGCTTGCCGGAGCATTTGATCGCCAGCAGCGTGCGCATCGCGTCCAGCAAGGTGGTCTTCCCGGAGCCATTAGGCCCGATGATGGTGACGATCTGGGCGTCCAGCGGCACGCTCAGCCGCTGCCAGAAGTCCCAGTGCACCATTTCCACCGATTTCATCTGGAACATCAGCGAGCCTCCCCGTCGGCCGCGTC
The DNA here is from genome assembly GCF_059047085.1 of Chromobacterium sp. INPA-IVC. Taxonomy (NCBI): domain Bacteria; kingdom Pseudomonadati; phylum Pseudomonadota; class Betaproteobacteria; order Neisseriales; family Chromobacteriaceae; genus Chromobacterium; species Chromobacterium sp. INPA-IVC. Next base: position 123,335 of record NZ_JBTNLS010000002.1, read on the forward strand.
GTCCGGCGGCAGGTCAAACAGCGGGCCGGCCGACGCTATGCCGTCGTCCGCGCCTTCTTCTTCGATCTCGTCGTCGACTCGCTTGTCCACCAGCATGTCGCGGCCCTCGCGCCGCAGCAGCACGTCGGCCAGCGCGCCCTCGATGATGCGCGGCGCCAGCTGGGCGTAGTCGATCATCAGGTCCAGCATCGGCCCCTCGTCCAGCCAGCGGTTGCGGCGGACGATGAAGCCCAGGTTGACCAGCCGGCCCAGATTGGCGCTGAAGCGGGTGCGGCCGCCCAAAGCCTTGCCGAAGTCGGCATACAGCGCGTCTTCGGAAATGCCGGTGGACACGGTTTCGCCGGTTTCAAGCGGCTTCTGCGCGCCGAACATGTCGCTCTGGCTCTCCTTGCCGGCCTCGACGCGGGCGATCTGGCGCTCGCGCTTGGGCAGGATGATCAACGCCCACAAGATGACCAGCAGCGCCACGCCGTCGCGCGGCAGGCCCAGATTGTTGTTGAGCCAGGCGTCGCCGGAGCCGAACACAGGCTCGGTCATTTCCGGCAGCAGCGCCGCGGCGATGTGCTCGGCGTACGGGTTCTCCACCAGCCGCAGGCCGACGGCGGCCAGGCTCTTGTCCAGCTCGGCGCGGAAGATGTCGTCCAGCAGCGCCTTGCGCGCCAGCGCGTCGGCGCGCGGCACCACCCGGTGCGCCAGTAGGCGGGCGGTGAGGGTTTTGATTTCGTGTTCCATGTCTATTCTTTGCTTGCCCGCCCGGAATGGTCCGCGCGCGGCGTATCCATCATTGGCCGGCGCGGCCGCCGTTAGCCACCAGCCTGGCGTCGGACAAGGTAGCCACCTCCGGGTGGTCCGTCGCGATCACATCGTCGCCCCCCTGCAGGCTGAACGGCAGCTTGGCCAGCGCGGCGACGATGCTCTGGTCGTTGCTGGTTTCCGGATCGCCGATCAGGGACAGCAAGGACAGCCGGTAGGCGGTTTCGTTGTAGCTGTCGGCCAGCACCGCCTGGCTGATGTGGGCGTCGGCGGCGCCGCTCATGCCCAGCTCCAGCAGCAGGTCGTACATTTCTTCGGCCTCCAGCAACCGCTCCATTTCCGGCGCGTCGGCCAGCGGCGCGGCTTCGCCGCCCGGCAGCACGTGGGCGCCGGCCTTGGCGCGCTCGCGCGCCAGCAGCTCGAACTCGGCCACGTCGGCCAGCTCGGGCGTCGACAGGAAAGCCGGCTCCAGACAGATGGACCAGCCGCCCGCCAGCTTGCCGGCCAGCATGGCCGCGCCCTGGCGGCGCAGCCAGTCGGCGATGTCGGTGGAGGTGAGGCCGGAATTGCCCAGGTGCACGCGCTGCGCGGCCAACTGCGCCAGCCGGCGCTCGAAGGTGCCGGCCAGCGCCAGCATCCGGCTCTGCGCCAGCGCGATGGCCTGCGCCTGGTTCAGCACCATCAGGCTCAGCGTGTCGTCCTGGGTCAGGCTCTTCACCACTTCGGTGGACTTGGCCACCCAGCGCCACACCGCTTCCAGCCGGTGCTGCGCGGCGCGGATGCGGAATTCGGACTGCGACTCCAGCGCTTCCTCGAATTCGGCGTACAGCTCGTTCAGCCGCGCCAGCAAGTGTTTCAGCGCCTCGTCCGACACCTGGCCGACGGCCTGGCCGGCCGCCACCTGGCTGGCCAGATAGCCCAGCTCGACGTCGTCGCCGGAGAAATCGACCAGCGTCGCCAGGGCCGCCAGCGCGACGCGCGCGCCCTCGGACAGCTGGTACACGCCGCCGTCGCTGTCGTAGACCAGCAAATCACCTTCGCGCAGTCGCCCCAGAATGGTGGCCAGTTTGGTATCGTTAAGGTAGGAGAAGCGCTGGGCGATTTCCTGCGGCGTCCACAGCGGCGCCTCGGCGCGGCCGCCCAGCTCTCGCAGCACCAGGAGGCGCATCAGCACTTCCTCGTCGCCGCCGCGGAACAGCGTGACGAAAACGGACAGATAGCCCCATGCGCCCTGCAGCCGCGACACGGCCTGCAGCGAGCCGGGCTCGATGCCGGGCTGGAAGAAATCGGACAATGAATCCAAGCGCGCTCCACAAGCTGGGGTGAATCAAAGCGGAGATTGTCCCGGCGGCCCGCCGCTTCGTCAACGCGGCGATGCGTTTTATCCTGGCCGCGAGCCATAACAAATCATTAGAGGAGATATCATGCTCACCCGACACCATCCGCTACTGTCGCCCAGCCTGGGCAGCCAGCGCGCGCTGACCAGCTTCCACTTCGGCCAGGAAGGCCGCGGCGAGAAGGTCCACATCCAGGCCAGCCTGCACGCCGACGAACTGCCCGGCATGCTGGTGGCCTGGCACCTGAAGCAGCGGCTGCGCCAGCTGGAGAACGAAGGCGCCATCCTGGGCGAGATCACGGTGCTGCCGATGGCCAATCCCATCGGCCTGAACCAGAACCATAGCAACCGCCTGCTGGGCCGCTTCGAGCTGATGAGCGGCCAGAACTTCAACCGCCACTACCTGCCGATGGCCGAGCCGGTGTTCGCCGCCGTGCGCCAGCAACTGGGCGCGGACGCCAAGGCCAACACCCGGCTGATCCGCGCCGCGATGCGGGCCGAACTGGCGCGCCAGCAGCCGCAGACCGAGCTGCAATCGCTGCGCCATGCGCTGCAATCGATGGCCTTCGACGCCGACATCATGCTGGACCTGCACTGCGACAGCCGCGCCGACATCCATCTGTACACCGGCACGCCGCTATGGGACCAGTGCGAGCCGCTGGCGCGCTATCTGGGCGTCTGCGCCAGCCTGCTGGCCGAGGACTCCGGCGATTATCCGTTCGACGAATCCTGCAGCCAGCCGTGGTGGCAGCTGCGCGACCTGGCTGCCCAGGCCGGGCTGTCCGCGCCGATCGAAATGGCCTGTCTGGCGGTGACGATAGAATTGCGCGGCGAGTGCGACGTCAACCTGGAATACGCGGCCAAGGACGCCGAGGCCATCATCGACTTCCTGCAGCATCGCGGCGTGATCGCCGGCGACGCGCCGCCGCTGCCGCCGCTGCGCCACCCGGCCACGCCGCTGGCCGCGTCCGAGGACCTGCTGGCACCCCACGCCGGCGTGGTGGTGTACCGCGCCGCGGCCGGCAGCCTGCTCAGCCCCGGCGATCTGGTGGCCGACGTGATCGATCCGCTGACCGACGCGGTCAGCCAGGTCTGCACCCAGCGCGGCGGCGTACTGTACGCCACCAGCGACCGGCCCTACGCCACCACCGGCCTCGGCCTGGCCCGCGTGGCCGGCGACACCGCGTTCAAGAGCGGCAAGCTGTTGACCGCCTGACGGAATTTTCGCCGCCGGCGGCGATCCAAGCTGTTTCGCATCGCCGCCGGACTCCGCCTCATGAAAACGCTCGCTCCCCTGCTATTGTCCCTGTCCATCCTGCTGCCGGCCGCGCCGGCCATCGCCGCGCCCGCGTCTTCCGCGCCGGCCGCCGAGGCGGTATTCGCCGAACTGGCGCGCCAGCCCGCCTACCAGGCAGCCTGGATGAGCATGATGGCCGGCGCCAAACACGCGCCGGAATGGCTGCGCGAAGCGCGCGCCACCAGCGCGCCCTACCATCCGGCCGCCATCGCCGGCAAACGCTATCTGGCCGGCGAGATGTGCAAGCCGCACGATTGCGCCGGCAACCGCTTCTTCGGCCTGTTCAGCGCCGACAAGCGCCGCGCGATGGGCCTGCTGGTGACGGTGGCCGACGTGCCCGAGGCGGTGGACCATCCGGCCAAGCACGCCAGCTACCGCTGGCTGGGCAAGCCGGACAAGGAGCAACGCGCCTATCTGATGCAACAACTGAAACAGGACCCGAACTGGAAATGAAAACGCTGAAACCCGCTCTCGCCGCGCTGCCGGCGCTGCTCCTGGCCGCCTGCGCGCAAAACCCGGCGCCGCAGCCGCAAGCTGTCGGCATGGCCAACCCGGCCTCGGTCTATTGCGTGAAACAAGGCGGCAAACTGCTGCCGCAAAAGGACGCCGCCGGCGGCGAGTACGCGCTGTGCCAGCTGCCCGATGGCCGGGCGGTGGAGGAATGGACGCTGTTCCGCTCGCAGCAGCCGGCCGCGCCGGCGCCGTAAACCGACTTACCCACAGCCATCGCTCAAATCCGGATTTATCCACAGAGATGGATGGCGCGCCAAAAAACAAACCCGCCGGCTGACAGCTCCGGCGGGCTTCCTACCCCCTTTGGCAGGGATAGTCTTACTTTAGACTACCGGACAGGAAAGCCTTCAGCCTTTCGCTCTTGGTGTTGCCGAACACCTCGTCCGGATGGCCCTCTTCCTCCACGCGGCCCTGGTGCAGGAACATCACGTGGTTGGACACATTGCGGGCGAAGCCCATCTCGTGGGTGACGACGATCATGGTGCGGCCCTCTTCCGCCAGCGCCTGCATCACCTTCAGCACCTCGCCCACCAGCTCCGGGTCCAGCGCCGAGGTCGGCTCATCGAACAGCATCACTTCCGGCTCCATCGTCAGCGCGCGGGCGATGGCCACGCGCTGCTGCTGGCCGCCGGACAGGTGGGCCGGGTACTTGGCCTGGGCGCGCTCGTCCAGCCCCACCTTGGCCAGGTATTTCTTGGCGCGGGCGATGGCCTCTTCGCGCGGCAGGCCCAGCACATGCACCGGCGCCTCGATGACGTTTTCCAACACCGTCATGTGGCCCCACAGATTGAAGTGCTGGAACACCATGGCCAGCTTGGTGCGCATGGTCTGCAGCTGTTTCTGGTCGGCCGGCACCAACTCGCCCTGCTTGTTGCGCGACAGGCGGATTTCCTCGCCGTTCAGCGCGATGCTGCCGTCGTTCGGCTTTTCCAGAAAGTTGATGCAGCGCAGGAAGGTGCTCTTGCCCGAGCCCGACGAGCCGATGATGCTGATCACGTCGCCGGCCTTGGCCTTCAGCGAGATGCCTTTCAGAACTTCGTGGTCGCCGTAGCTCTTGTGAATGTTGCTGATGTTCAGCTTGTCCATCTAATAAATCCCCAGTATTTCTCAGCTCTTGGTCGGATGCAGGTAAGCGAGCCAGCGGGCTTCAGCCTTGCGGAACAGGCCGACCAGAATAAAGGTGATGCTCAGATACAGCAAGGCCGCCAGGCCGAAGGCGTTGAAGGAATCGTACGTGGCGGCGTTGGCGTCGCGCGCGACCTTCAGGATATCCGGCACGGTGGCGGTGAAGGCCACGGTGGTGGCGTGCAGCATCAGGATCACTTCGTTGCTGTACGCCGGCAGCGCGCGGCGCAGCGCCGACGGAATGATCACCCGGCGGTATAGCGTGAACGGGCTCATGCCGTAAGCGCGCCCGGCCTCGATCTCGCCATAGGACGTGGCCTTGATCGCGCCGGCGAAGATTTCGGTGGTGTAGGCGCAAGTGTTGAGCGCGAACGCCAGGATGGTGCAGTTGTAGCCTTCGCGGAAGAAGTGGTTGAGGAAACCTACCTCGCGCACCACGTCCAGGCTGTACATGCCGCTGTAGAAGAAGATCAGCTGCACGTAGAGCGGCGTGCCGCGGAACACATAGGTGTACAAGCCCACCAGGCGCGCCAGCCATTTGATCTTGGACACGCGCGCCACCGCCAGCGGTATGGAGACGACGAAGCCGAAGGCGATGGACAGCACCAACAGCCACATGGTGACGGCCAGACCGGACAGGTGGTAGCCGTCGCTCCACAGGAAGGCCCGCCAGTATTGCTGGATGATGTCTATCATAGGTCGGCCTTCCGCACGCCGGTGGAATAGCGGCGCTCCAGCTTCGCCAGCACGAAATTGGACAGCGCGGTCAGCGCCAGGTAGATGGCGCCCGCCACCAGCGTGAAGAAGAACACGCGGTAGGTGCTCTTGCCGGCGTCGATGGACGCCTTGACCACATCGGCCAGGCCGATAATGGACACCAGCGCGGTGGCCTTCAGCATCACCTGCCAGTTATTGGAGATGCCGGGCAGCGCGAAGCGCATCATCTGCGGGAACTGCACGCGGTGGAACACCTGCCAGCCGCTCATGCCGTAAGCGATGCCAGCCTCGATCTGCCCCTTGGGCACCGACAGGAAGGCGCCGCGCAGCGTCTCGGTGAAATAGGCGCCGTAAATGAAGCCCAGCGTGACGATGCCGGACACGAAGGGATCGAGGTCGATCTGGTCGATGTGCATCGCCTCGGTGATCTTGTTCATGCCGATCTGCAGGCTGTAGAAGATCAGCAGCATCAACACCAGGTCGGGCACCCCGCGCACCAGGGTGGTGTACAGCGTGGACACGCCGCCCAGCAGCGGGTTGTGCGACAGCTTGGCGCCGGCGCCGACGAGACCGATGACGAAGGCAAGCAGCAGCGACAGCACCGACAGCTCCAGCGTCACCAGGGTCCCCTGCCAGATAATGGGACCGAATCCATCCAGAAACATATGTTCCCCTTGTCGAGTGGCCGCCGCTTTCAGCTTATGGTGCCGAATGGCGACGGACGCTCCAGATCAATACGCCCCGCAAGGCGGGGCGCATCACAGCGCGGGCGGGCGGACGGGCCGCGCGCCCGGAACGGCATCAGCCGCCGTACACGTCGAAGGAGAAGTACTTCTTCTCGATCTTCTTGTAGGTGCCGTCCTTCAGCATGTCGGCGATCGCCTTGTCGATGCCGGCCTTCAGATCCTTGTCTTCCTTGCGCAGGCCGATGCCGGCGCCTTCGCCCAGGGTCTGCGGATCGACCAGGTCCTTGCCGGCGAAGGCGAAGCCCTTGCCTTCAGGCTTCTTCAGGAAGCCCATGTCGGCCTGCACCGCGTCCTGCAAGGACGCGTCCAGACGGCCCGCGGTCAGGTCGGCCAGCACCAGGGTCTGGTTCTGGTAGGGAACCACTTCCACGCCGGCCGGCGCCCAGTGTTTCTTGGCGTAGGCTTCCTGGATGGTGCCCTGCTCCACGCCCACGCGCTTGCCCTTCAGCGAAGCCGGGGTCGGCATCAGGCCGGAACCGGACTTGGCGACCATGCGGGTCGGGGTGTTGAACAGCTTGGCGGAGAAGGCGATTTCCTTCATCCGGGCTTCGGTCATCGACATCGACGACAGCACGCCGTCGAACTTCTTAGCCTTCAGCGCCGGGATCATGCCGTCGAAATCGTTTTCCACCCACACGCACTTGGCTTTCATGCGTTTGCAGATTTCGTTGCCCAGATCGACGTCGAAACCCACCACCTGGCCGTTCGGCGCCTTGTACTCGAACGGCGCGTAGCTGGCGTCAACGCCGAAGCGGATTTCCTTCCAGTCTTTGGCGTAAGCCCCCAGGGATGCGGCCATCAGACCCACGGCCAGCGCAGCAAGTGCTTTCTTCATTTCCTTCTCCTCATCAATCGTACTGCCTTGTTGGTATCCGGACGATGCCGGACTTTCTCTCCGGGCCGATCCCGCCTGGCCCGCGCCGCCCGGTGCGGCCCCGGCCCAAGCGGCGGCTGCACCAGTTATATAGTTAGAGTATTTCGTCTAGCAAGCCGGATTTCGCCGCTCCGCCAGCCGGGCCCCCGGCTGGCGGATGACAAAACCTGGCGCCTGGTCCCGGACCGGCGCTTCCCGCCCGAGCCGTCGAAACGGCTGGACAGGAAGGCGCGGCACGGCGCCGGCGGCTTTGTCGGCGGCTCCTTCCGGCTTCGGCTTCGACAAGCAGAATTCATGCCACGGCCATCCGGAAGCGCTGGTCTTCCGCGCCATCTCCTGAGGACAAAATACAACATCCAATCGACTTGGGAAGTAACGGCGCGTGAAAGGATCGGTGTACAGCAAAGCGACGTTAATTGCCGAAAATCGGCCAAAACCCCGCATTTTGCCCAAGTGGAATAAAAAAGCGGGCTGGATATGCATCCAGCCCGCTTCTCATAGCAGTTAAATACTGCGATTTCGTTACGCGTCGTCACCTTCGCTTACAGCCGGCGCTTCCGGCGCGATCACCTTCTGCTTGGCCGCGGCGGCTTGCTGCTGCTTCTCCTCGGCCTCCTTGCGGGCGGCGGCGCGCACCACGTCCAGGTAGGCCATGATGGCGAAAGTCAGCTCGCGGGTGCCTTCATGGTTCAGCGCGGAGATGGAGAACACGCGCGGCGCCTTGATGTCGAAGCCCAGGCTGTCGTCCGGCTTCTCCGCCGGCCAGCCATAGGCGTTGAGGAAGGCCGACACCGTCAGCTCGCGCTCGTCCGGCGGCAGCATGTCCACCTTGTTCAGCACCAGCCAGCGCGGCTTGCCGTGCAGTTCTTCATCGTACTTCTTCAGTTCTTCCACGATGGCGCGCGCTTCGCGCACCGGATCGACGTCCGGGTCGAACGGGGCGATGTCCACCACATGCAGCAGCAGGCCGGTGCGCTGCAGGTGCTTCAGGAAGCGATGGCCCAGGCCCGCGCCTTCCGCCGCGCCTTCGATCAGGCCCGGAATGTCGGCGATCACGAAGCTGCGGGTGTCATCCATCCGCACCACGCCCAGGTTCGGGTGCAGCGTGGTGAACGGATAATCGGCCACCTTGGGGCGCGCGGCGGACACCGAGCGGATGAAAGTGGACTTGCCGGCATTGGGCATGCCCAACAGGCCGACGTCGGCCAATACCTTCAACTCCAGCCGCAGCGTGCGCTGCTCGCCCTGCTCGCCCGGCGTGCATTGGCGCGGCGAACGGTTGGTGGACGACTTGAAATGGATGTTGCCCAGGCCGCCCTTGCCGCCCTTGGCGATCATGATGCGCTGGCCGTGGTGGGTCAGGTCGGCCACCAGCTCGCCGGTGTCGTGGTCGACAATCACAGTGCCCACCGGCATTTTCAGCTCGATGTCGTCGCCGCCCTTGCCGTAGCAATCGGCGCCGCGGCCGCGCTCGCCGTGCTCCGCCAGGTATTTCTTGACGAAGCGGAACTCAACCAGGGTGTTGACGTTTTCGTCGGCCACCGCGAACACGCTGCCGCCCTTGCCGCCGTCGCCGCCGTCCGGGCCGCCGAACGGGATATATTTTTCACGGCGGAAACTAGCCACGCCATTGCCGCCGCGTCCGGCCATCACTTCAATGCGGGCTTCATCGATAAACTTCATGTCTACAACCTCTGTTCTGCGAGGAGTCAGGGGTCAGGACTGGCTCCAGCCCTCACGCCTTGCCCCTCGGTATGAAAAAAGCCCTATCGAAGGATAGGGCTTTCTCGGATGCTGGAAAGCGAATTATTCGCCGTCAACACCGGTGTACGGAATCACGTTAACGGTCTTGCGCTGTTGCGCGCCCTTAACGGTGAATTCAACGTAGCCATCAACCTTGGCGAACAGGGTGTGATCCTTGCCCTGACCAACGTTTTCACCAGCGTGGAAGCGGGTGCCGCGCTGACGCACGATGATGGAACCAGCCGGAATCAGTTCGCTACCGTAAACCTTAACGCCCAGGCGTTTGGCTTCGGAGTCACGACCGTTGCGGGAGCTACCGCCTGCTTTTTTGTGTGCCATGACTGTTTATCCTTACTTCGAAATCGCGTCGATGCGGATTTCGGTGTAGTTCTGACGATGACCCTGGTGTTTCTGGTAGTGCTTACGACGACGCATCTTGAAGATGCGGATCTTGTCGCCACGACCGTGGGAAACAACGGTAGCCTTAACAGTGGCGCCAGCAATCATCGGCGCGCCAACCACAACCTGTTCACCGTCAGCAATCATCAGCACTTCTTCAAGTACGATCTGGCTGTCGACGTCTGCAGGTATCTGTTCTACTTTGAGTTTTTCACCGATGGCAACTTTGTACTGCTTGCCGCCGGTTTTTATGACCGCATACATTCGCATGAGCTCCTGATAAATGAATCCCCCCACGCCTGATGCGCAGGGAACGCGAGACTATACGGGCCTATCGCCAACTTGTCAATGATTTCATCGACTTAAGCTGCGAGCACGGCGGCATGGCGGGGGAATGGGCTTTTCTGGTAACATCCAGAGCTTTGGCGTAGCCCTCGAACGATAACTGGTTGAAAACGTGTCCACCCCGCTTTTCCGAACCCTGATAGCCGACGACATGCAGACGGTAGACAGCGTGATCCGCGCCCGCCTGCACTCCGACGTCGTCCTGATCCGCCAGGTGGCGGAATACATCATCTCCGCCGGGGGCAAACGCCTGCGCCCCATCCTGACCCTGTTGTCGGGCCGCGCGCTGGGCTACCGGGGCGAGCACCTGTTCGAACTCGCCGCGATGATAGAGTTCATTCACACCGCCACCCTGCTGCACGACGACGTGGTGGACGAATCCGACCTGCGCCGCGGCCGCAAGACCGCCAATGCGCTGTTCGGCAACGCCGCCAGCGTACTGGTGGGCGACTTCCTCTACACCCGCGCCTTCCAGATGATGGTCACCACCCGCAACATGACCATCCTGGAAGTGATGGCCGAGGCGACCAACATCATCGCCGAAGGCGAGGTGCTTCAGCTGCTGAACATCGGCAATACCGACGTCAGCGAAGACGAATACCTGAAGGTCATCCAGTACAAGACCGCCAAACTGTTCGAAGCCGCCGCCCGCGTCGGCGCGCTGATCGCCGACGCCTCCGCCGAACAGGTGCAGGCTATGGCCGACTACGGCATGTACCTGGGCACCGCCTTCCAGATCATCGACGACGTGCTGGACTACAGCGGCGACGCCGACACCATAGGCAAGAGCCTGGGCGACGACCTGGCCGAAGGCAAGCCTACCCTGCCGCTGATCTACACCATGCGCAACGGCAGCCCGGAAGCCTCCGCGCTGGTGCGCGACGCGCTGGAAAACGCCAACCGCGACCGTTTCCACGATGTATTGAATGCGGTACAATCCTGCGGCGCGCTGGAATACGCCAAGAATGAAGCCGTGAAAATGGCCGAACAGGCCATCGCCTCCTTGCAGAACATTCCCGATTCGGAAGTCCGCCAGGCCCTGATCGAATTGGCCCGCCTGTCGGTGGACCGCAGCGCCTGACCGCACCAGCTTTCCGTAGCGTCTCCGTAGTTAAATGGATATAACGGCCCCCTCCTAAGGGGCAGTTACAGGTTCGATTCCTGTCGGGGGCACCACCAGCACTTCCAGAGCGATCCAAAAACCCGCACCAGCCAACAAGGCTTTGCGGGTTTTTTAACGTCCAAAATTCTCCCAAGTTGCTTCGCAAGCATCTGATGAAAGCAACTAGAAGTCGCTCACTTCAGTTCCATTGGCGCAGGGCAATATGCGTGCTTCGAACGCCAGGCAGCTCTAGATGAGTAACAGATACTCGCGAGCGCCCAATCCAATGGCTACAAGCGCTTAGCGGCGAAGCGGTGTTTCTGGTGACGCCGGGCGCTTTCAAGGGCGAAGTCATCGCCGGCTATGAAGTGCGGCATGCCTGCGAAGTGCTGTACCGGGCGGGGATGCTGCAACGGCCAAAGGGGCGCGCTGGTTGGACCGTGCATGGCGGCAAAGGCGTGGGCCAGGTCTACCGCATGCAGTTGCATCCGCACGACGGCGAAGCGGAAGAGAGTAAGCGAAAAATTTCTCACGTGAGGCCAAACCCACTGCCAACTCTGCCAACACCTATCTAATGAGCTGATTTATATAGCTTTATCTGTTGGCAGTGAGTTGGCAGTGTTGGCAGTCAATTGGCAGTTCCTCCGCCCCATCCCGCCCAGTTGGCAGTTTGCCCCTGCCAGTTGGCATTGCTTTAGCCGCCACTGCCAACAACCAAACCCATACAAATCAGCCACTTACAGACAAGTTGGCAGTGTTGGCAGTAGTTTTTGCTACATACGTAAGAAAAAGACGCGCGGTTTAAAATCAATCGGCATACCATTTAAGGCAAATTGTGCCAGCCTAGATACAAGAACATCGCATGGCGAAGATCAACTACACCCGCGAACAACTAAACTGCGCGAAAACGCTGATCGGTGAAGAATGGCCCAACAACTTGAGCGATGAGAAGTTGCAAGAACTTCTCGCAAACACCGTCAAGTACAAAGCCAAGAATCTGACCTTAAGCGGCGAAACGCCGGACCCGATAACCGGCATCGACTACTACCCGAAACGCCAGGCCGACCAAACCTTGGTCAAGGGCCTATCGCTGCAACGAATGCTGTTCGAAGCGCTGCACCCAGGCATCAGCCTGCCCACCTACCCCGAACGCGAAGCCGAGAAGACCGCCGCCAGGGCGCAACTGCAAGACGCCAGCTTGCCGCTGGCCGAACGCACCCAGGCAGCCCAGCGCGTCATTGCTATGCACTACGCCCGCTCGGTATGGGATGGACTCGACCACAAGCAGCCGCTGGGCTTCTTGAGTCATCCCGACCTGACTGAATACACCGCCCACTATCTGCATTCCGCGCCTGACCTGGCCCGTGCCCACTTCGGGGAAGATGTGGCACGGGCACTGCAAGATCAATACCAACGTCCCACCCCGTTGCAGATGGAGACAGGCTTAAGTTATTGGCGTGCGGTAAAAGTTGCTCCCAAAATAGGGAAGTAATTCTCATTACTCGCCTAATGATATTTTAAATATTATGCAAGTTCATTGCGCCGGTTAATAATTCATCAAAATATAAATTGACGTCCATTCAATTTAAATCCGTAGGCATATTCCAATAGCAACTTTTTAGCCAACAAAGAACCATTTAAAATAATGGAGAAACCATGATTACAAGAAGTCAAATAAAAAATGAATTTGAACGAATAGCAAAAAACGCCATTCCGGAAAAAGAGCATATATATGAATTTTTCTCATCAAGTGCATTTCTAATTCTAATACCAGCCATCTCTCTATTTCTACTATACCTACTAATCAATCATTTCCATTTCAATGAAATTACTTACTTTTCCGCAGGGGAAAAGGGAATAAAATCATTAGCTGATTCAGATTTTTTTAATTTCTTCGGAATAATAACATTATTTCTATTTGGAATTAATATAATATTGCCACAGTTAAATTTTTTAAATAAAACCACCGCAAGATTTGCAGATGCTGTTTTTTCATCCGGCATGCTGGGATTAGGTGCCATCATCGGTGAGATTTTTATCGCATACAAACAAACCCCTACTGACCAGCAGCCTTCCTCCGTCATATTGTTCTTCATCCCAATCGAAGTTATAATACTTTTCATGATTAATGGATTTGTATTTTTAATCAAAACCACGCTAACTCCCAAGCCCGGAAAAGACAAATCAAAATTAATTGAATATCTAGCAAATAATCGTTCATTTTCACAGATTATAATTGGGCTTGTATTTATGATATGTCCAATATGGGTTGTTATTATCCCTAAGCCTTGGTCACTCATACTCCCATTAGTCTTATGCTCAGTATTCTTACTCTACTTTAAGCTCAAAAACAAGCCTCAACCGAAACCATAAATAGGGCATGCAATTACAGAAAACCTTGAAGCCCACCATCAAGCAGATATGAAAGTCGACGCAAATAGCATCAACTTAATCCATGCAAAATCATATTCAATGAACAATAATTGACGTTATTAAACAGAAATTGAAACGGTGGTGATAAATGTCACTAGACTGGAAACTCATAAATTGCCAAACGCTAGCATCCATCGAATTAGATACTTTTCTTCAAGACGTCGAGAAATTTGACTGTGACACCTACCAAGCTGAAATTTCATCAAAGCTGGATCAAAATGATGATTGCTTGAGTGGCGAGCAACGCGAGTGCTTGCGCTTCATAAGTGCTGTATTGTCAATGATGCTTCATACCGACCAACCAGCAGAACCATTTGGACCTATGTTTGTAATAGAGGATAAACGTAGTGCTGTTCCAGCTGACTTTCCGAAGGAGAAGCTACGAGAGATAGAAACATGGGTGTTGTCTCTACAAAACCCGGAGCTTCGTGCTCGTTTTTCGGATTTACTATGGATTCAAATACGCTCGTTTACTGCAGCGAAAGCGGCAGTTGAAGCTTACCTTTCATCAGCGAAAGGGTTAGAGAATCCAAACGATTGGGCTCCGTGCTATAAACGCTTAGAGAGAGCGCTGCGTCTATCTGCAAGCCTTGGGAAAGGCGGAGCCTTACTACAAAAAAAGGTGTTGAATGAAATAGAAACCATACTAAAAAAACATCGCGGCACCGACCCCTTATATCTCACACTCCGGCTAATAAAATTATTACTGGAATTCAAGAATGGCGATACAAAAAAATGCGCAGAATTTGCCTTAACCGCTGCAATTGAATCAACAAAAAACCAGAACTTCTGGAGGGCGAAGGAATACTACCAACTTGCATCAGAATGTCACCGCAAAATTGGAGACAAAGAGAACGAAGAAAACGCGTTACGCGCTGCAGCCGAAAGCTTAGTTAGTGAAGCCGAGCTTGCACACAAGCAACCAGGGCGTGGGGCAATGACAGCCGCTTCTATCTTATCAGATGCCATCGAAATGATGCGTCAGGTACCCAAAGGCCGAACACGAGCAGCTGAGCTTCATGAATTATTATTATCACTACAACAAGAGTCAGTAGCAGACCTGAAACCGGTTACGACAAGTACCGACGTAACCACATTAATTCAGAGTTCCATGGCAGCAGTTCAAGGTAAGCCCATTAACGAAGCTGTATTTATCTTGAGCAGACTAACAAATCCACCATCAATAGAAAAGCTTCAACATACAGTCCACGAACTCTCTCGTAAATCAATATTTTCCAGTCGCATTTCCTTCTCGAAATTGAATTCACGCGGTCGGGTCATTGCCCGTGCTCCTTGTTTAGAGGCTGAAGCAAATAACTACAAAGAAGATGGCCTTCGTTGGCGCATGTTCAGCCATGCATGTAGAAGAAGGGGCCTTATTGTATATTCTGTACTCAATCCCGCTCGGACAAAGATTCTTGAAGAACACGCTCCCGACAGGCAGGAGCTATTAAGCTTAATTCGTTACAGCCCTTGGATTCCACCGGGCCATACCGAAAGTGTACTTCGTGCTCTAGTTGCAGGCTTCCAAGGTGATATGCTCATCGCCGGGCATCTAGTACCACCTCAACTCGAAGCAATGGTACGTCATGTCGTTGAATCCTACGGCGGTACTACTTCCATGCTTGATCCCACAGGGATACAACCCGAGCGTTCTCTAGGAGTTCTGTTGGAAACTCCTGAAGCGTTGCAAGCGTTCGGCGAAGATGGAGTATTCGAGCTACAAGATCTACTTATTGATCCCCTAGGCACAAATCTCCGAAACGAGATGGCTCATGGACTACTGAACGATACAGATCTGTTCGGGAGCGATGTGCTATATGCATGGTGGCTACTACTACGATTCTGCGTATTATCGTCAAAAATAATGGAACGGAGGCTTGCAGAATCCGCATCAACCATTGCCCCCGATGAGTCCTATCCCAAAAATGACAAGAAAAACTCCACACCAGAATCGGATTAGGATTCCGAGCCCGATTGAATACAAGACGTCAGATGCTCACAAACGATGAAGCAAGCTAATACTGAAGCACGGGGGCACAAATGGGGGCATTCAAATAAATTCAAAATAAGAAAATACTTTTAAAACAATAAAATAAAAATCATAATCGATTCCTGTCGGGCCAAAGCAGTTAGAACCACAAATGGGAAAGCCACACCCGAAAAATGGTGCGGCTTTTTACATTCCATGTTTCGGCAACAACCTTGCCCACCCCGCAGCCAACCGCTAGATTGAGCGGCGGACCATTTCGCCAGCCAGGACAATGCATACGCCTTTCAGCATACGGGCCGCCCAAGCGGCGGACCTGCCGGCCCTCATCGATTTAGATCCCATCGCCAGGCGAGAGCCCGGCCGGCGGCAGGCGCTGGGCGACGCGATCGCCGCGCAAAGCTGCTGGCTTGCAGAGGCCGCCGGCGGCTCCGTTAAGATATTGGGCTACGGCATTCTGGATCGCTCTTTCTTCCAACAGCGCTTCATCCCGCTGCTGATGGTGGCGGAAGCGGCGCGGGGCCGCGGCGTCGCCAGCGCGCTGATGCTTGCGCTGGAAGCGCAATGCGCGGGCGGCAAGCTGTTTACTTCCACTAATGAATCGAATGCGCCGATGCGCCGCTTGCTGCGCAAGCTGGGCTATGGGGAAAGCGGCCGTATCGAGAACCTGGATGACGGCGACCCGGAGCTCATATTCATGAAGCTGGCCGAGCGCCGGACCGGCTAGCGCGGCGGCTGCGGCCAGCTCAGCTCGAAACGGCTGCCGCCGCCCGCCGGGCTGCAGCGGGCCTCGCCGCCATGGGCGCGGGCGATGGCGGCCACCACCGCCAGCCCCAGGCCGCTGCCGCCCTTGCCGCTTTGGCGCGCCGCGTCGGAGCGGCGGAAGGCTTCGAACACGTGCGGCGCGAAATCGCCGGGAATGCCCGGGCCCTCGTCCTCCACTCGCAGGCGGCACTGGCCGCCCTCCACCCTTAGCTGCACCCGCACCAGGCCGGGTTGCGCATAGCGGCGCGCGTTGTCCAGCAAGGCCAGCAGCGCCTGGCGGATGCGCACCGGATCGCACTGCGCCGGCCGCTCGTCCAGATCCAGCGCCGCCTGCAGCCCGGCCGCCTGCAACGCGTCCTCGAACACCTCCACCACCGCGCGCACTTCGGCGGCCAGATCGGTGTTCCGCATCTCGATGTCCAGATGCCCGCTTTCCGCCAGGCTGATCACGCGCAGGTCCTCGATCAGGTGGGCCAGGCCCTCCACCTGGGCCAGCAGCCGGCGGAACTGGCTTTCGTCCGGGGTGAACACCCCTTCCGCCAGCCCCTGCAGCCGGCCGCGCAGCACGGTGACCGGCGTGCGCAGCTCATGGGCGATGGCGGCGTTCCAGAACGCCTGCTCCTTGGTCATGCGCTGCAGCTGGTCCGCCAGCGCGTTGAAATCGTCGGCCAGCGCGGCGGCTTCGCGCAAGGAGCGGTCGCCGGCCGCCGCGCGCGCGTCCAGATCGCCCAGGGCGACGCGGCGTATGCCCGCCGCCACGGAGTTGAGCGGCACCAGGATGCGGCGCGCCAGACGCAGGCCCATCACCACCGACAGCGCCAGGCCCGCCACGGTGCTGGAAATCAGCCACACCCACTCCGGCGCGGTCATCTTCCAGCCCGGCGCTTCGAACTGCACCGGCCAATAGGTCATTGCCACGTAGTAGAAAGTGAAGCCGGTCACCACCACCAGCACGGTCACGCAGAAGGCCATCGTCGCCATCGACAGCGCGATCTGGCGGCTCAGTCCCTCCAGCCTCATTCGCCGCTCCACAGTTTGTAGCCCACGCCGCGGACGCCGGCCGGAATCCCCTCCACGCCGCGCTCTTCCAGCTTCTTGCGCAGCTTGCTGATATGGCTGTCCACCGTGCGCTCCAGCGTGTCGCCTTCCGGCAGGCAGGCGGCCAGCAGCTCGGCGCGGGTGAACACCCGCCTGGGCACGCGCGCCAGCTGCGCCAGCAGCTTGAACTCGGTCAGCGTCAGACTCAGCGCGTGGCGCTGCTTGCCCACCAGCACGGCGGCTTCGTGCTGCTCCAGGTCGATCTCGAACGGGTCGGCGCGCAGCACGCGCGGCTCGGCCTGGCGCGAGGCGGCCATGGAACGGCGCAGCACCGCCTGCGCGCGCGCCACCACTTCCGCCGGGTTGAACGGCTTGACCACGTAGTCGTCGGCGCCGATGCGCAGGCCCATCAGCTTGTCGATGTCCTGGTCCAGCGCCGTCAGCATGATCACCGGCGTGTCGCCGCGGTGGCGGATCTCGGCCAGCGCCTGCCAGCCGTCTACATGCGGCATCTGCACGTCCAGCAACACCAGGTCCGGCTTCAGCGCCAGATGCATCTCCAGCGCCTTCCTGCCGTCGGCGGCGTGCGCGCTGCGCAGGCCGCCGCGCGCCAGATAGGCGGCGAGGATCTCGGCGATTTCGGGTTCGTCTTCGGCTATCAGCACCAGGGCTTGCGCCGCCTGGGCCGCGGGTCGGATTGTGTCGCTCATGCTGCCGGTTTCGCGTTCATTGCGCATCTCCATCGAATCTCCATGCTACCACACGGCAATCCCCATCCTGCGCGGGCACACTGCCGCCCATCACAAGTTTGAACGCTATGGAGTCATCATGAATTACTTGCAAGCCTGCCGCTGCGGCGGCGCCTGCGCGCTGGCCGTTGCGCTGCTGGCCGGCTGCTCCCAGCCCGCGCCGCAGGACGCCCCGGCGGCGATCCCGGTGGCCGCCGCCACGCTGGCCCCCGCCCCGCTGAAATTGAGCGACGATCTGCCCGGCCGCGTGGCCGCGGTGCGCGTCGCGGAAATCCGCCCGCAGGTGGGCGGCATCGTGCTGCGTCGGCTGTTCGAGCAAGGCAGCGAGGTCAAGGCCGGCCAGCCGCTGTTCCAGATCAATCCGGCCCCGCTCAAGGCGGACGCCGATACCGCGGCGGCCGCCTTGCAGCGGGCCGAAGCCGCGCTGGCCCGCGCCCGCGCGCAAACCGCCCGGCTGCAGCCGCTGGTCGAGACCGACGCCGTCAGCCGCCAGGTGTTCGACGACGCGGCGTCGCAGCGCGACCAGGCCGCCGCCGACGTGGCCCAGGCCCGCGCCGCGCTGGCCCGCCGCCGGCTGGATCTGAAATTCGCCACGGTGGAGGCGCCGATCAGCGGCCGCATCGACCAGGCGTTGGTCACCGAGGGCGCGCTGGCGGCCTCCGGCGACGCCTCGCCGATGGCGCGCATCCAGCAGATCGACCAGGTTTACGTGGACGTGCGCCAGCCGGCCGCGGCGCTGGAGTCGGTGCGGCGGACGCTGGCGGCGCAGCCGGAAGCGGCCGGCCGCGGCCTGCCGGTGGCGCTGCTGCGCGCCGACGGCAAGCCTTACGACGAAACCGGCCGCATCCTGTTCTCCGGCGTCAATGTCGACGCCGGCACCGGCGACGTGCTGCTGCGCGTGCTGGTGGACAATCCGCAACGGCAACTGCTGCCGGGCATGTTCGTCCGCGCCCGCGTGCCGCGCGCGAGCTACGCAGACGCGCTGACCGTGCCGCAGCAGGCGGTGGTGCGCATCGGCGGCAAGCCGCAGGTATGGACCGTGGACGCCAAGAGCCACGCGCGCCTCGCCGCCGTGGAGCTGGGCGAACTGGCCGAGCGCCGCTACCGCATCCAGGCCGGCCTCAAAGCCGGGCAGAAGGTGGTGGTCGAGGGCATGGAGCGCCTGTCCGAGGGCGCGCTGGTCGCAGCTAGCGTCGCCGCGCCGGCGCGCCGCTGAGCGAGGGGAAGCCATCATGTCCCAATTCTTCATCCGCCGCCCGGTCTTCGCCTGGGTCATCGCCCTGTTCATCATTCTGCTGGGGGTGATCGCCATCCCCCAGTTGCCGATCTCCCGCTATCCGTCGGTCGCGCCGCCGACGGTCACCATCACGGCCGTCTATCCCGGCGCCACGCCGCAGACCATGAGCGACAGCGTGTTGAGCCTTATCGAGCGGGAGCTCTCCGGCGTAAAGGACCTGCTGTATTTCGAATCTTCAGCCGATACCTCCGGCGCGGCGCAGATCACCGTCACCTTCAAACCGGGCACGGACCCGGCGATGGCCCAGGTTGACGTGCAGAACAAGCTGAAGGCGGTAGAGCCGCGCCTGCCCGCCGCCGTGCGCCAGAACGGCGTGATGGTGGAGTCGGCCTCGTCCGGCTTTCTGATGCTGATCGGCCTGCGCTCCGACAACGGCCGCTTCGACGAGACCGAGCTCAGCAACTACATGGCCCGCAACATCGTCGAGGAGCTGCGCCGGATCGACGGCGTCGGCCGGGTGCAGCTGTTTGGCGCCGAGCAGGCGATGCGCGTCTGGGTGGACCCGGCCAAGCTTATCTCCTACGGCCTGGCGATGAGCGACCTGACCGCCGCCATCGCCCAGCAGAACGCGCAGATCGCGCCGGGCAGCCTGGGCGCGTCGCCGGCCTTGCCGGGCCAGCGGGTGACCGTGCCGCTTACCGTGCAGGGCACGCTTTCCACGCCGGAGCAATTCGCCGCCATCGTGCTGCGCGCCAACGCCGACGGCGCCAAGGTGGTGCTGGGCGATGTCGCGCGCGTCGAGCTGGGCTCGCAGTCCTACAACTTCGTCAGCACTGAAAACGGCAAGCCGGCCACCTTCGCCGGCGTGCAGCTGAGCCCCGGCGCCAACGCGGTGAAAACCGCCGAGGCGGTGCGGACGCGGCTGGCCGAGCTGGGCAAGGCGATGCCGGCCGGCATCGGCTATTCCATCCCGTTCGACACCGCGCCCTTCGTCAAGATCTCCATCGAGAAGGTGATCCACACGCTGGTCGAGGCGATGGTGCTGGTCTTCCTGGTGATGTACCTGTTCCTGCAAAACGCGCGCTACACGCTGATCCCGTCCATCGTCGCGCCGGTGGCGATGCTGGGCACCTTCGCGGTGATGCTGGCCGCCGGCTTCTCCATCAACGTGCTCACCATGTTCGGCATGGTGCTGGCGATTGGCATCATCGTCGACGACGCCATCGTGGTGGTGGAAAACGTGGAACGGCTGATGGCGGAGGAAGGCCTGTCGCCCAAAGAGGCGACGTCGAAGGCGATGAAGGAAATCACCGGCGCCATCATCGGCATCACGCTGGTGCTGACCGCGGTATTCATCCCGATGGCGCTGTCCAGCGGCTCGGTCGGCGTGATCTACCAGCAGTTCACGCTGGCGATGGCCGTGTCCATCCTGTTCTCGGCGCTGCTGGCGCTGACGCTGACGCCGGCGCTGTGCGCGACGCTGCTGAAGCCCATTCCCCGCGGCCACCACGAGAAGCGCGGCTTCTTCGGCTGGTTCAACCGCCGCTTCGCGCGCCTGACCGACTGGTACGAGACGCGCGTCGGCCGGCTGATCGGCCGCTCCGGCCGGGTGATGCTGGTCTTCGCCGCCCTGTCCGGCGCGATGGCCGCCGGCTTCAACGTCCTGCCCTCCTCCTTCCTGCCGGAAGAAGACCAGGGCTATTTCATGACCGGCTTTCTGCTGCCGGCCGACGCCACCGCCGAGCGCACCCGCGACCTGGTCAAGAAGCTGGACAGCCATCTGGCCACCCGCCAGGCGGTCCAGTCCAGCATTTCCATCGTCGGCTACGGTTTCTCCGGCTCCGGCGCCAACGCCGCGCTGAATTTCGCGGTGCTGAAAGACTGGAACAAGCGCGACGGCGCGTCGACCGTGGACGAAAGCCTGCGCGCCCAACAGGCGATGGCCGGCGCCACCGAAGGCACGGTGATGAGCCTGCTGCCGCCGGCGATAGACGAGCTGGGCACCAGCTCCGGCTTCACGCTGCGGCTGGAAGACCGCGCCAACCAGGGCTCCGCCGCGCTGAAGGCGGCCGAGGCCAAACTGCTGGAGATGGCCGCGCAAAGCCCAGTGGTGGCCGGCGTCTACCCGGACGGCCTGCCGGCAGGCGCCAGCATCCGGCTGGAGATAGACCGGCAGAAGGCCGAGGCGCTGGGCGTCCCCTTCGCCAGCGTCAGCGACACGCTGTCCGCCGCGATGGGCTCGGCCTACGTCAACGACTTCCCCAACCATGGCCGGATGCAGCAGGTGATCATCCAGGCCGACGCCCCGGCGCGGATGCAGATAGACAATGTGCTGAAGCTCTACGTGCGCAACGCGGCCGGCAGCATGGTGCCGCTGTCCGAGCTGGCGCGCCCGGTGTGGGCCGAAACGCCGCTGCAGCTGGTGCGCTTCCAGGGCTACCCGGCGGCGCGCATCTCCGGCGGCGCCGCGCCCGGCCACTCCAGCGGCGCGGCGATGGCCGAGATGGAGCGGCTGGCCGCGCAGCTGCCGCCCGGCTTCGCCGTCGAATGGACCGGCCAGTCGCTGCAGGAGCGCCAGTCGGCGTCGCAGGCGCCGATGCTGATGGCGCTGTCGATGATCGCGGTGTTCCTGGTGCTGGCCGCGCTGTACGAAAGCTGGTCCATCCCGCTGTCGGTAATGCTGGTGGTGCCGCTGGGCCTGATCGGCGCGCTGGCCGCCGTGATGCTGCGCGGCATGCCCAACGACGTGTTCTTCAAGGTAGGCATGATCACCGTGATCGGCCTGTCGGCCAAGAACGCCATCCTGATCATCGAGTTCGCCAAGCAGCTGCGCGACGAAGGCAAGAGCCTGACCGAAGCCGCGATGCAGGCGGCGCGGCTGCGGCTGCGGCCCATCCTGATGACCTCGCTGGCCTTCGGCCTGGGCGTGGTGCCGCTGATGATCGCCACCGGCGCCAGCGCCGAGACGCAGAACGCCATCGGCACCGGCGTGTTCGGCGGCATGGTGACCGCCACCGTGCTGGCCATTTTCTTCGTTCCCGTTTTCTTCGTGTTCGTGCTCGGCTTGCAGGAGCGTCTGGGAGGGTGGCTGAAATCGCGCCGCCCGGACGCCGCCCCGAACCGCGGACAGGAGGGTTGAGCCATGAAATTCATCATTCTTCCCATCATTCTGGCCCTGTCGGCCTGCTCGCTGACCCAACCGCTGGTCAAACCGGATCTGCCGGTGCCCGCGGCCTTCCCCGCCGCCTCCGGCGGCGAATCCGGCCCCCGCGCGGCGGACCTGGGCTGGCGCTCGATGTTCGGCGATCCGCGGCTGCAGCGCTTGATCGAGCTGGCGCTGGACAACAACCGCGACCTGCGCCTGGCCGCGCTGAACGTCGAGGCCGCGCAGGCCCAATACGGCATCCAGCGCAGCGAACAGTTGCCCAAGATAGACGGCGTGGCCGGCGCCGCGCGCCAGCGCACGCCGGCGAACGGCGCGACGCCGGCCGCCACGCAAACGCATTACAGCGCCAACGTGGCGCTGAGCGCCTTCGAGATCGACCTGTTCGGCCGCATGCAGGCGCTGTCCGACGCCGCCTTCGCCCGCTATCTGGCCAGCGAACAGGGCCGGCGGGCCGCGCAGATTTCGCTGGTGGGCGCGGTGGCGGACGCCTACTTCGCCGAGCGGCTGGCCGACGAGCAAAAACAGCTGGCCGTGCGCACGCTGGCCGACTGGCGGCAATCGCTGGACCTGGCGCGCCTGCTGAAAGCGGGCCATCAGAGCAGCGGCCTGGAGGTGGCGCAAGCCGAGGGCCAGGTCTCCAGCGCCGAAGCGGACCTGGAGGCCCGCGCCCGCGCCCTCGCGCAAGCCGGCAACGCGCTGCGGCTGCTCATCGGCGCGGAGCCGCCCGCCGACCTGCCCGCCCCGCTGCCGCTGGAGGCCCAGCCGGTGGCGACGCGGCTGCCCGCCGGCCTGCCGTCCGACCTGCTGCTGCGCCGGCCGGACATCCTGCAGGCGGAACAAGAGCTGGCGGCCGCCAATGCCGACATCGGCGCGGCGCGCGCGGCCTTCTTCCCCAGCCTGTCGCTGACCGCGTCGCTGGGCTTCGCCAGCCCGGCGATGCGCGGCTTGTTCGACAGCGGCCACCGCGCCTGGAGCTTCGCGCCGCAGGTTTCGCTGCCGCTGTTTCCCAGCGGCAGGCTGCGCGCCGAGCTGCGCCTGGCCGAGCTGCGCAAGTCCGGCGCCGTCGCCGAATACGAACGCGCGATCCAGACCGCCTTCCGCGAAGTGGCCGACGGCCTGGCCGGACGCGAAACCTTCGGCCGGCAGATCGCCGCCCAGGGCAGGACGGTGGCCAGCGCCGAGCGCCGCGCGGATTTTTCGGCCCAACGCTACCGCGCCGGCGTAGACGGCCGGTTGGAATTGCTGGACGCCCAGCGCCAGCTCTACGCCGCCAAACAGGCGCTGCTCGACCTGCGGCGCGGCGAGTTCGGCAATGCGGTGGCGCTGTACAAGGCGCTGGGCGGCGGCTTGATCGACCATTGATTCCCGGCGAACACGAACATGCCCGGGCAGGTGCCGCCCAATGAAAAACCGCGCTCATTGGCGCGGTTTTTCATTTCCCTGGCTAGCGCTTTTGGAGCCGCCTCGCGGGGCTGTCAGAGCCAAGACTCGCCGACTCAGGCCCTGCCCGTCGCGCGGCAGAGAGGCGCAACGCAGGACCAGGGATTTTATCAGCGGGCCTTAGCGCCACGCGCCCCAGAACAGCCACAGCACGATGGGGCCGCCCAGGATCAGCCACTTCAGCAGGTAGTAGGTGAACCGGCTCTGCGCCTTGATCTTCTTGCCCAGCAGGCGCACCTGCTGGATGTAGCGGAAGGCGCGGTTGAGGCCGCCGACGCGGTCGCCCGCCTCGTTCGGCGAATTGGCCGCGCCCACCAGCACCCGGCTGACGATGCGGTTGATCACCCGCGCCGGCCAGAACCACATCGGCCGCTCCACGTCGCAGAACAGGATGATGCGGTTCTGGTCGGTGGTGTTTTCCGCGTAGTGCAGATAGGTTTCGTCGAAGATCACCGCCTCGCCGTCGCGCCAGCTGTATTTCTCGCCGTCCACGTCGATGAAGCAGCCGTCGTCGTTGGGCGTGATCAGGCCCAGGTGGTAGCGCACCGAACCGGCGAACGGGTCGCGGTGGCGCACCAGGCGGCTACCCGGCGGCAGCGCGGCGAACATCGCCGCCTTGATGTTGGGAAACTGCCTCAACAATTCGGTGGTGTACGGGCACAGCGCCTGGGCGGACGCGTGATCCTGACCGTACCATTTCAGATAAAACCGCTTCCAGCCGGTCTTGAAGAAGCTATTGAAGCCCAGGTCGTCGTACTTGTCCGAGGCCTTGATATTGCCGCGGTCGTACAGCGCCACCGCCTCTTCGCGGATCTTCTCCCAGTTGGCGGTCAGCGCCTGCAGCTCAGGGAAGCGCGCCACCGGCAGGTAGGGCTTGGGCGGCACCTTGGAAAACAAATACATGAAGCAGTTGATCGGCGCCATGATGGTGGAGTGGTCGCTCAACTGGCGCCAGAATCCCAGCCGCACGCGGCCGCGGAAATGCACGTAAAGGGTGGACAGCACGAAAACCGCCACCACCAGAATCTTGAAATAAGGCATCGGCAACTCCAGACAATCAGAGCGACATTGTAAAACGACAGGACCATCAGCGCAGGCTTATTCGGGTAGAAACTGGCCGCAAGGTACAAAAAATTGCCGCATCTTCAGCAATTTGGACACGTTCAGACGAATACCGTTCGTACCGAGTAGCCATCTGCGGCAAGGTCGAACAGCCGGTAACCGCGCCGGTCGTCGATCTCGATGTCGCAGGCGCCGCGCCTCCACTGGAAACAGGTGGCCGGCCCCACTTCCAGCGTCTTGCCGCGATAGGCGATGCTGTGCTCGCCGTGCACATGGCCGCAGATCACCAGCTTCAACGCATCCGCCGCCGTCGCGACCTGCCAGAACGGCGAGGCCTGCGCCAACATGCAATCGTCCAGCAGCGGCGTGCCCACCGCCAGCGGATGATGGTGCAGCACCACGGCCGCCGGCCCCTCTCCCGCTCCGTCCAGCCGCTGACGCAGCCGCTCCAGCTCGGCGTCGCCGATCCGGCCTCCATCCTGCCCGGCCACGCAGCTGTCGACGCCGATGAAGGTCCAGCCGCCCAGCTCCAGCGTCTCCAGCGGCCGCAGAAAATCATAGCCGGCGAACACCCGCGCCATCGCCGCGCGGCAATCGTGGTTGCCGGCTATCCAGTGCACCGGCACCCCCAGCGCGCCCAGCGCCTCCGCCGCCAGATGGTACGACGCCTCCGATTCGTCCTGCGACACGTCACCGGTCAGCAAAACCGCCTCCAGGCCCGGCTCCCGCGCCGCCGCGGCGAGCACCGCTTCCAGCGCGGCGTGGGTGTCCCGCTCCAGCAGGCAGCCCCGCTTGTCCGCGAACAGGTGCAGATCGGTCAATTGCGCGACTTTCATTCCCGGCTCCCCGGCATGTCAAAGGCATCGATTATCGCCGAAACCGCGCATCGGCTCAGACAATAAAAAAACCGGCGGGATGTCCCGCCGGTTGTTTGCGTCCGGTGAAAAAGATCAGAACAGCTGATCCTTGACGTTCTCCACCGCGTCCTGGGCGGCGGGCTTGCCGCTGTCGGTGTCCGACAGCGGCGCGCTGGCGTCACCCTCGCTGCCCGGCACCGAGCCCTGGTTGTCGATATGCAGCTCCGGATTGGTCTTCTGGAACTCTTCGTAGTAGTACTCGTCGCCGCCGCGCTGGCCGGCGCCCGGCTTCACCACGATGCCCTGCGGCACCGGCAGTTCCACTTCCGGCTGGCCCTTCAAGGCATTGCCCATGTAGTTGATCCAGATCGGCAGCGCGGCGGTGCCGCCGTAGCCGTAGCGGCCCAGCGAGCGCGGCTGGTCGAAGCCCACCCAGGTGGCGGCCGCCAGATTGGGATTGAAGCCGACGAACCAGGCGTCCTTCCAGTCTGAGGTGGTGCCGGTCTTGCCGGCCAGATCGGTGCGGCCCAGGCTCATCGCGCGGAAGCCGGTGCCGTAGCGGACCACGTCGCCCATCATCGAACGCATGATGAAGGCGTTGCGCGGATCGATCGCCTGCTGGGCGTTCTGACCGGCCACGGTGGGCACGGTCTTGGCCAGCACGCGGCCGGACTGGTCTTCGATGCGGTCGATGAAGAAGGCCTTGGTGCGGTAGCCGCCGTTGGCGAACACCGAGTAGCCCTCCACCATCTGCAGCGGCGTCACCGAGCCCGCGCCCAGCGCCATCGGCAGGTAGGCCGGATGCTGCTTGGCGGAGAAGCCGAAGCGCTGCAGGTACTGCTGGGCGTAGTCGGTTCCCACCGCCATCAGCACGCGCACCGACACCAGGTTCTTGGACCGGGTCAGGCCCTGGCGCAAGGTGATCATGCCAGAGAACTTGCCGTCGTCGTTCTTGGGCGTCCACATCTGGCCGTTGACCCCGGGCACCGACAGCGGCGCGTCGTTGATCAGCGTGGACGGCGTGATGCCGCGCTCAATGCCCGACGAGTAGATGAAGGGCTTGAACGAGGAGCCCGGCTGACGCCAGGCCTGGGTCACGTGGTTGAAGCTGCGGCGGTTGAAGTCGAAGCCGCCGATCAGCGACTTGATCGCGCCGGTGCGGGTGTCCAGCGACACGAAGGCCCCCTCCACTTCCGGCATCTCCACGATTTCCCAATAACCCTTGGCGTTGGCCTGCACGCGGATCACCGCGCCGCGGCGGATCTGCAGCTGCTGCGACGCCTTGCTGCTCAGCCCGCGGCGGGCGAAATCGAGGCCCGCGCCCTTGATCGACGCGATCTTGCCGCCGCGCATGTAGGCGCGCACCTCGGACGGGCTGGCCGACAGCACGATGGCGGGCAGCATGTCGCCGCTGTCGCGCAGATCGCCCATCGCCTCGTCCAATGCCTCGGTGGCGTCCTCGCCGTCGCCGGCCGGCAGATCCAGGAAGCTTTCCGGACCGCGGTAGCCGGTCTTGCGGTCGTAGTCGATCAAGCCGGCTCGCAGCGCGTCGTACGCCCATTTCTGGTGGCGGCTGTCCACGGTGGTGTAGACCTTGAAGCCTTCGGTGTACGCCGCTTCCTTGTAACGCTCGTACATCGCCTGCCGTACCATTTCCGCAACATACTGGCCGGGCTGGCTGGTTTCCGCCACCTGGCCGGCCAGATGCAGCGGCTCGGCCAGCGCCTGGTCGTACTGGTCCTGGGTGATGAAATTCAGCTCGCGCATCCGGCGCAGCACATATTGCTGGCGCAGTTTGGCGCGGTCGGGATTGACGATGGGGTTGTAAGCCGACGGCGCCTTGGGCAGGCCGGCCAGCATCGCCATCTGGGCGGGGCTCAGGTCGTTGAGCGTCTTGCCGTAATAGGTCTGCGCCGCGGCGGCGAAGCCGTAGGCCCGCTGCCCAAGGTAGATCTGGTTGAAGTACAGTTCCAGAATCTGGTCCTTGCTCAGCGTGTGCTCGATCTTGAACGCCAGCAGCGCTTCGTTGAACTTGCGGGTGAAGGTCTTCTCGCTGGACAGGAAGAAGTTCTTCGCCACCTGCATGGTGATGGTGCTGGCGCCGGAGCGGGCATGGCCGGACACCAGGTTGCCGACGGCGGCGCGCATGATGCCGAGGTAGTCGATGCCGCTATGCTGATAGAAACGCTCGTCCTCGGCAGCCAGCACCGCCTGCTTCATCAGCTGCGGCACTTCGTGGATGCGGGAGAACGAACGCCGCTCTTCGCCGAATTCGCCCAACAGCTGGTTGTCGGCGGAATAGACGCGGAGCGGAATTTTCGGACGGTAGTCCGTGATTACATCAAGGCTTTGCAGGCGCGGGTAGGTTATGATGATTGCAATCGCGGCGGCACCCGCAAGCAACACCACGCCACCTAGGAATACGCCTGCCAAAATAGCAAGAAATCGTCTGAGCATATTTACGATGGGCTTTCACTGGAAACCGGATTATAACGTCTTGTGAAAGCCAACAAGACAAACAATGGCGGCAACAGTTCGATTTTCTGTTGCATGAGACCGGATCGAGGCGCGGATGCTAATCGATAAATTGAGGCTCGGGCGCTCCTTGCTCGAACAACTGGGGCTGGGGAAATCCCACAATTCGCCGTTGCTGGGACTGGACATCAGCAGCACCGCGATCAAGCTGGTCGAACTCTCGCGCAATGGCCGCAACATCCAGGTGGAGCGGTACGTGACCGAACCGCTGCCCAAGGACGCGGTCAACGACGGCAACCTGGTCGACATCGACGGCATCTCCGAAACGCTGCGCCATGGCTGGAAACGCCTGGGCAGCCCGATACGCAGCGTCGCCATCGCCATCCCCACGCCGATGGCCATTTACAAGAAACTGCTGGTGCCGGCCAGCCAGACCGAGGACATGGACGATCTGATCGAGTCCGAGGCCAATCAGATCATCCCCTTTCCGCTAGACGAGGTGAACCTCGACCACCAGGTGCTGGGCCCGTCGCCGTCCAGCCTGGACGATCTGGAAGTGTTGCTGTGCGCCGCCCGCAAGGAAAAAGTGGAAGAACGCGTGGCGGTGGTGGAAATGGCCGGCCTGCGCGCTCAGGTCGTGGACGTGGAATCGTTCGCGATGATGACGGCCTTCGAGCAGATCCAGCAGCAGCTGCCGGACGAAGGCATGAACCAGACCTTCGCGCTGTTCGACATCGGCGCCACCCGCATCCACTGCAACATCATCCGCAACAACCAGCAGATCTACTACCGCGAACAGATGTTCGGCGGACACCAGCTGACGCGCGACGTCCAGCGCCGCTACAACGTCAGCTTCGAGGAAGCCGAAAGCGGCAAGCGCAGCATGGCGCTGCCCGACGGCTACGAATCCGAGCTGATGCATCCGTTCATCGACTCGCTGGCCCAGGAAATCCAGCGCGCGCTGCAGTTCTTCTACACCACGGTCAGCGTGTCGCAATATCTGCGCGTCGACTACATCCTGCTGGCCGGCGGCTGCAGCATGCTGCCCGGACTGGACGACGCCGTGGCCGGCCGCACCCAGATCAGCACCATGATCGCCAACCCGTTCACCACCCTGGTGCAGGCGCCCGGCATCCGGCTGAAAGAGCTGCTGATGGACGCGCCCTCGCTGCTGATCGCCTGCGGACTGGCGCTCAGGAGGTTCGACTGAATGATACGGATCAACCTCCTTCCCCACCGCGAGCAAAAAAAGGCCGCGCACCGGCTGCGCTTCCAGCTGCTGCTGGGCGCAACCGTCCTGGCTTCGCTGCTGCTGCTGACCATAGGCTATATGGTGCTGCAGCACCAGATTGCGGGGCAGGAGGCGCGCAACCACGTGCTGCAGGCGGAAATCGGCAAACTGGATCGGCAGATCAAGGATATCGGCAAACTGAAGAAACAACGCGACGACCTGCTGGCGCGCAAACAGCTGGTGGAGCGGCTGCAGGAGGGACGCAACTCCGCGGTGCATCTGTTTGATCAATTGGTGCGCCAGACTCCTGACGGCGTGTACCTAAGAAGCTTCAAGCAGATCGGCAATCAGGTGACGCTGACCGGCTACGCCCAATCCGGAGCCCGGGTCTCCAGCTACATGCGGCTGCTCGGCCAGTCGGAAACCTTCGACGCGCCGGTGCTGATCGAAGTCAGCTCGATCATCGTCAACAATCAGCGGGTCAGCGCGTTTACGCTCAATGCTGCGATGAAGCAAAGCCCGCCCTCCGCCAACAAACCCGCCGGAGCCACGCCATGACGCTGGACGAACTGCGCGCGCTCGATCCCAAGGACATGCCCAACTGGCCGATGCAGGCCCAGATGCTGATGCTGTTCCTGCTATTGCTGCTGGTGGTGGGACTGGGCTATTTCTTCGTGCTGGGCGAGCAGTTCGACAAGCTCAACCAGTCCCGCCAGCAGGAAGCCACGCTGAAGCAGACCTTCATCGACAAGAAGCGCCAGGCGGTGAACCTGGACGCGCTGGAGCAGCAGTTGAAAGAAATCGACGCCTCCTTCGGCGCCCTGCTCAAGCAGCTGCCGACCAAATCCGACATGGATACCCTGCTCACCGAGATCAACCAGGCCGGCATCGGCCGCGGGCTGCAATTCGATCTGTTCAAGCCCGGCGCCGAGGCCCGCACCGCGGAGATGGCCGAAGTGCCGATCACCATTCGTCTGACCGGCTCGTATAACGACCTGGCGGCCTTCGTCAACGACATCGCCCAGCTGTCCCGCATCGTCACCATCGGCGAGATCAGCCTCACGCCCGGCGCAGGCAACCGGCTGACCATGGACGCCACCGCCCGCACGTATCGCGCCCTGGAGCCCGGCGAACGTCTCGGCGCGATGGCGCAAAAGTGATGACGATGAGAAGAATAGCGATCTGTCTGCTCCCGCTGCTGCTGAGCGCCTGCGGCGACAGCGGCGACAACGGCAATGACGACTTGCGGCAATGGATGGCCAACAGCAGCCTGGGCTTGCGCGGCCAGATCGACCCCCTGCCGCAGGTTCAGGCCTATAAGCCATTCAACTATCAGGCCTATGACCTGACCGATCCGTTCAACCCGCAAAAGCTGCAGGCGGGCAAGCGCCAGAATTCGGCCAATGCGCCGGATCTGAGCCGCCCGAGAGAGGCGCTGGAAAATTACGATCTGGACAAGCTGGAGATGGTGGGTACGATACGACGGAACACCGCCATCTACGCGCTGATCCGCACGCCGGAAGGATCTGTCTACCGAGTCCAGCCAGGCAATTACCTGGGGCTGAACTTTGGCAAGGTCACCTCGATCAGCGACGCGGAAGTGCAGCTTGCCGAAACCGTCGAAGACCTGAATGGAGAGTGGGTGCAGCGCAACAGCAGCCTGCATCTTGCAGAACAAGGGCAGAACAAATGAAAAGACTCGGCATCGCATTGTGGACAGGACTGGCCTTGTGCCTGGCCGCGGAGTTGGCCGCCGCCGCGCCGTCCATCACCGCGCTGGACGCGGGCAAGGTGGATGGCAATCGGCAGACGCTGCAGATCACTTTCGACGGCCCGGCGGTCAAGCCCAACAGCTTCTCCCTGTCCAATCCGCCCCGCATCGCGCTGGACTTCGCCAACACCGAAGTCAAGATGGCCAAGCCATCTCTCAATGTCGACAGCCCTCTGCTGCGCTCGGCCGTAGCGGTCGAGGCCAGCGGCCGTTCGCGGCTGGTGCTCAACCTGGCCCGCAACGCCAGCTACCGCAGCGAGATCAGCGGCAACCGGTTGCTGCTGACGCTGGATGGCTCGATGCCTTCCGAACAGGCGTCCGCCACTCCGCAGGAAATCGCGCCGACCGCCCGCGCCGACACGCAAGCCCAGGTAGCCGCGGGCGGCGCTGCCGGCCTGGATTTCCGCCGCGGCCGCAACGGCGAGGGCCGGGTGGAGCTGGCGTTGCCCAGCGCCAACACGCCGGTGGATATCCGGCGCGACGGCTCCAATCTGGTGGTCGACATCGCCAGCGCCTCGCTGCCGCCGCAGTTGGTGCGCCGCATCGACGTCACCGACTTCGGCACCCCGGTGGCCAAGGTGGACGCCGCCAATCTGGGCCGCAATATCCGCGTCACCGTGATGCCGCAAGGCGACTGGGAGTATTCGTCCTACCAGACCGACGGCAAGCTGGTGGTCGAGGTGCGGCGCCCCGCGCTGACAACGGTTGGCGGCGGCGATGCCGGCAAGCCGCTATACAAGGGCGACAAGCTGTCGCTCAACTTCCAGAACATCGAAATCCGCACCGTTCTGCAGGTGATCGCCGAATTCACCGGCCTCAACGTCGTCACCAGCGACTCGGTCACCGGCAACATCACGCTCCGGCTGAAGGACGTGCCCTGGGACCAGGCGCTGGACCTGATTCTGCAGAGCAAGGGGCTGGATCAGCGCCGCAACGGCAACATCATCCAGATCGCGCCGCGGGACGAGCTGCTGGCGCGCGACAAGCAAGTGCAGGAGGCCCGGCAACAGCTGGCCACGCTGGAGCCGCTGCGTTCGGAAACCTTCGTGCTGCGCTACCGCTCCGCCGAAGACTTCAAGAAAGTACTGGACGGCGACAACAATTCCGGCAAGAAAGAAAGCCTGCTGTCGGAACGCGGCAGCGTACTGATCGACCCCAAGACCAACACCCTGATCGTCAACGACATCGGCACGGCGATCGACAAGATCCGCGACGTGATCGCCAAAACCGACATCCCGGTGAAACAGGTGCTGATCGAGGCTCGCATCGTCGAGGCCACCGACAACTGGGAGCGCGATCTGGGCATCAAGCTCACCTATGACCGCGCCGACCCTAACGGCATCATCTCCGGCAACCCGCTGGGCACCAACGTCAACAACGTCACCAACTTGAACACCGGCCAGCCCTATGTGATCCAGACCACGCCCGCCGGCGTCAACCTGCCGATCGCCAATCCGTCCGGCACGCTGTCCGCGCTGTACAACGTCGGCCACTCGGTGATTCTGGGCCTGGAGCTGCAGGCGATGCAGGCCGAGGACAAGGGCCGCATCATCTCCAGTCCGCGGGTGATGACCGCCGACCGCCAGGAAGCCACCATCGAGCAGGGCACGGAAATCCCCTACCAGGAAGCCAGCTCCAGCGGCGCCACGTCGGTGTCGTTCAAGAAGGCCGTGCTCAGCCTCAAGGTCAAACCGCAAATCACGCCCGACAACCATGTGATGATGGACATCACCGTCAACAAGGATTCGGCCAACTTCCAACAGACGGTGAACGGCACGCCGTCGCTGTCGACCGAGAAGATCACCACCCAGGTGCTGGTGGACAACGGCGGCACCGTGGTGCTGGGCGGCATCTATCAACAACAGCTGGACAACGTGGTCAACAAGGTGCCCTTCCTCGGCGACATTCCCTTGCTGGGGGCGCTGTTCCGCAGCTCGCAGAAGATAGACAAGCGTAGCGAGCTGCTGATTTTCATCACTCCCAAAGTGATCAACGACCTGGTCGCCGCATCGCGCTGATGCTCGCCGGCCAGGCTCTGACGCAGCCTCGCTTCATTGACAGATTGGCTGCGGCAAGCAGCCAAGACAGAGTCGTGAACGTTCGGCTACAATGGCTGCCATGGAGAAATTGGCAGGCAACTTTTTTCTGGTCGGTCTGATGGGCGCAGGCAAGACCACGGTGGGCAGAGCGCTGGCGCGCCGCACCGGCAAGACGTTCTACGACTCCGACCAGGAGATCGAAGCGCGCACCGGCGTGCGCGTGGCCACCATCTTCGACATCGAAGGCGAGCTGCGCTTCCGCAATCGAGAAGCCTGCGTGATCCGCGACCTGGCCCAGCAGCGCGACATCGTGCTCGCCACCGGCGGCGGCGCCGTGATGCGCGAGGAGAACCGCAAGGTTCTGGCCAGCCACGGCACCGTGATCTACCTGCGCGCCGCGATAGACGACCTTCTCGCCCGCACCCAGCACGACAAGAACCGCCCCCTGCTGCAGATCGCCGATCCGCGCGCCAAGCTGGAAAGCCTGTTCAACGAGCGCGATCCGCTGTACCGCGAGATCGCCGACATCATCATCGACACCACCCAGCAGAACGTCAATCTGCTGGTCGCCCGCCTGTTCGACCAGCTGTTGGCTTCGCCGCAACATCCCAAGGAAACCGACTAGTGATCACCCTCGACCTGATCCTTCCCGACACCCGATACCCGATACACATTGGCCACGGACTCCTGGAACAGGTCGATCTGCTGCTGCCCCACCTGCCGCTGCCCAAGGCAGCCATCGTCAGCAACGCCACCGTCGCACCGCTTTATCTGTCCCGGCTGCAGCAAGCGCTTGAAACCCGCGGCGTAGCCTGCTCCAGCGTAGTGCTGCCCGACGGCGAACGGCACAAGGACTGGCAGACGCTGAATCTGATCTTCGATGCGCTGCTGTCGGGTAACGCCGAGCGCAAGACCACGCTGATCGCGCTGGGCGGCGGCGTGATAGGCGACATGACCGGCTTCGCCGCCGCCTGCTACCAGCGCGGCGCGCCCTTTATCCAGATTCCCACCACCCTGCTCGCGCAGGTGGACTCCTCCGTCGGCGGCAAGACCGCGATCAACCACCCGCAGGGCAAGAACATGATCGGCGCCTTCTACCAGCCGAAGGCCGTCATCGCCGACATGGATCTGCTGGCCACCCTGCCCGACCGCGAACTGTCCGCGGGCCTGGCCGAAGTGATCAAGTACGGCCTGCTCGGCGACGCCGGCTTCCTCGCCTGGCTGGAAGCCAATGTAGCCAAGCTGCGCGCGCGCGACGGCGAAGCGCTGCAATACGCGGTGAAGCGCAGCTGCGAAATGAAGGCCGCCATCGTTTCCGAGGACGAAAAGGAAAACGGCGTGCGCGCGCTGCTGAACCTGGGCCATACTTTCGGCCACGCCATCGAGGCCGGCCTGGGCTACGGCGCGTGGCTGCACGGCGAGGCGGTGGCCGTCGGCATGGTGCTGGCCGCCGCGGCCTCCGCCGAGCTAGGCTGGATCAGCCGGGACGACGTGGAACGCGTGCGCCGGCTGATCGCCGCCGCCGGTCTTCCGGTCAAGGCCCCCGCCATGCCGACCGAGCAATGGCTGAGCCTGATGAGCCACGACAAGAAGGTCGAGTCCGGCACCGTGCGCTTCGTCCTATTGCGCTCGCTGGGCCAAGCCGTGATAGAGTCGGGGCTGGACACCGCCTTGCTGGACCGGATTCTGCGCGAAAACAGCTGATCCCGGCTGTCCGGGCGGCCTGGCTACGAGTTTATACGAATTGCCAAGTCGCCCGCCTCGTCAGAATAATCAACAGACTAAATAAGATGTTGTTTCACACGAGGGGGGAGAAATAGAATGGATGTCTTTACGGCACTGGCCAGCAGTCTGGCCCTGATGCTCGTCTATTATTCGTTGCGCCAGTTCTGGCGCCATCTACGTTACATCAAGCCCGTTCAACGCGGCATCGACCCTGTCGGAGAAGCCGAAGTCTTCCTGGCTTATGGCCGCACCCGCGAAGCCGTCCGAGTCCTTAAGGATTCCCTGAAGGACGATCCCGACAATCTCCACGCCAAAGTCGCCCTGCTGCGCGCATACTCCAATGCCCGCGACAGCAAGGCCTATGTGTCGCTCGCCCGCGACGTCCACCCTCAAGTGCAGGGCCAGCCGGTCTGGCACACGATACGAGAAAACGGCCGCGAGCTGGCGCCGCAGGAGCCGTTGTTCTCCAAACGTTGAGTTACCGAGCGCTCAGGCGCCATGGCCAACGAAACAAGGCTGCCCTCGGGCAGCCTTGTTGTTTTCGCCAGCCGCAATGGACTCAGTCCGCCTTCGGCTCGCTGAACTGCAGGCTGTGCAACCTGGCGTACAAGCCGCCCTGCCCCAGCAATGCCTGATGGCGTCCCTGCTCGACTACCTTCCCCTGGTGCATCACCACGATGCGGTCGGCGTTCTCGATGGTGGACAGCCGGTGCGCGATCACGATGGTCGTGCGGTTCTTCATCAGGTTTTCCAGCGCGGCCTGCACCAGACGCTCCGACTGGGTGTCCAGCGCCGACGTCGCCTCGTCCAGAATCAGCAGCGGCGCGTTCTTCAACAGCGCGCGCGCGATCGCCAGCCGCTGCCGCTGACCGCCCGACAAGCGGGAACCATTTTCGCCGATGATGGTGTCCAGCCCCTCCGGCAAGGCCTCGATGAACTCCAGCGCATTGGCCGCGCGGGCGGCATCGATGATCGCTTCGCGCGACGCATCCTCCCGGCCGTAAGCGATATTGGCCGCCACCGTATCGTTGAACAGCTCCACCTGCTGGCTGACCAGCGCGATATGCTCCCGCAACTGGCTCAACGGGATGTCGGACAGCGCCACGCCGTCCAGCAGCAGCCGTCCCGCCGATGGCTCATAGAAACGCGGCACCAGGCTGGCCAGCGTAGTCTTGCCGCTGCCGGAGGACCCCACCAGCGCCACGGTCTCGCCGGGCTGTATGGTCAAGTCGATGCCGGACAACGCGGGGTTGTCCACATTGGGATAGGCGAAGCTGACGCTATCGAAGCGCAGCTGCCCGCTAGGCGCGGGCAAGGCGCGATCGCCGCTGTCGGCCTCGCCGGGCTCGTCGATGAAGGAGAATACCGACTCCGCCGCCGCCAGGCCGCGCTGCATCGCCTGCGATACGCTGGAAATGCGCTTGACCGGCGCGAACAGGCCGAGCATCGCCGTCAGAAACACCATGAAATCGCCGGCGGTCAGCGCGCCATGCTGGGCGCGCAGGCCGGCAAAGTACAAGATCGCCGCCAGCGCGCACGCGATCATCAGCTGGGTGACGCCGGTATTCGCCGAGCTGGCCGCGCTTTGCTTGACCTGGTTGCGCCGAACCGACGTCGCCGTATCGTCGAACCGCGCCATCTCGCGCTCTTGGCCGCCATATACCTTGATCGCGCGCTGGCACTGGATGCTCTCCGCCAACACCTGGGTCATCTGCGCCATATGCTGCTGGTTCTGCCGCGCCAATCCACGCAGACGCTTGCCCACCAACCGCATGCAATAGGTAACGCCCGGCATCACCACCAGGCAGATCAGCGTCAGCTGCCAGTCCGTCATCAGCATCAGGCCCAGCATGCCCAACGCGGTCAAGCCGTCGCGCACGGTGACGGTGATCACGTTGAAGCCCGCCTCGGTCACCTGATTGACATCGTTGGTGATCCGCGACATCAACCTGCCGGACTGGTGCTCGTCGTAATAATGCGCCGGCAAACGCACCAGCTTGGCGAACATCTGCTGCCGCAAAGCCTGCACCAGCTGCCCGGTCAGCCAGCTGGCGGTATATTCGTTGATGAAGCCGGCCACGCCGCGTATCAGGTAAATGCCGATGATGGCCAGCGGCACCCACATGATCACCTGGGGATCTTTATTGACAAAGCCGCCATCGATCAGCGGCTTGAGCAGCTTGGCGACGGCAGGCTCGGTCAGCGCCGCCACCGCCATCGATAGGATCGACAGCAGCAGCACTTTCCAGTAGCCAAACAAATATCCGAGCAGCCGCCGGTATATAGCCCAACTATTCTTAAACGAATCTTTCATTCAAAACCCTGTCATCCGCGCGGCGAACGCGGCAACCCTGCTAATTGAAGAATGCTTTCCAAATTGCGTTCGACCGAGAAACGCTGACGGACATCCTCGCGCCCCTTGTCCGCCATCGCGCGCATTCCGGGCAGATCGGCCAATGCTTCCGCCAGCGCGCGGGCCCAATCGGATACGCTGCCAGGCGTGGCCAGCAGGCCGGTCACCCCATCGGAAATCGTCTCAGGAATGCCGCCGGTATCGCTGGCGATGACGGGAACGCCCAGCCCCAAAGCCTCAATCTGCGACATGCCCAGCGGCTCATAAGTGGAGGGCATGACGACGATGTCGGCCCGGGCGAGCAAAGCCGCGACCGGATTGACGATGCCGGCCAGCAACACGCGATCCTGCAATCCCAAACGAGAGACCTCCGCTTCGATGCGCGCCCTCTCCCCGCCGTCGCCGGCGATGACGTAACGCAAGCCAGGCCACGCGTCTTTCAATTCGGCCAGCGCGCCGAGCAAAGTCAGATGCCCCTTCTCTCCGCGCAGCATCGCCGCATGCGCCAGCACCGGGCCAGTCCCGCCAGAGAGCCAATCGGCAATCCGCGGCGGCAAGGGCTGCCCGGCAGACTGATCCAGCCGCTCGAAATCGACCCCCGGATACACGACGTGCAAGCGCTCCGCCCGGATAGCCGGATTCGCCAGCAGGGTTTGCCGCAAGCATTCGCTCGGCAGCATCGTCGCATCAATCAGGTGGTTGTAAGTCAAGGTCGACGGGTAGCCGGCCTGGTAAGTGCGGGATCGCAGCAGGAACGGCCTATTCCGCAACATTCTGGCGGCAAGGGCCACATTATTGCTGTCGTGCCCGCTGTGGCAAATCGCCAGCCTGGGCCGGTGCTCGCGCATCCAGCGCCATAAGCCCGCGATGGTGGGCAGGTGCGCGCTGTTTCGAAAGCGCAGGGGCAGGATGGCCAGCCCCTTGTCGCGCGCGGCATCGGCCACCGCCGTGCCGGGACGGCACGCCAGCACAGGACGATAGCCCGCCTCGCTCAGCTTGGCCATCTGCTGCATCAGTTGAAACTCCTGTCCTCCCACATTGGGCGAAGACTCGGAGAATAATATGAACTCAGACATGCGGATGCCCATCAACCCTCGGGCGGACACAGCTCGGCCCAGGGCCGGCCAGCCGCCAACTCGGCCTTGAGGTGCTGGCACAGCTCGAACTGCGATTCGAAACCATTGTTATAGCTGATGCTGCCGATGTGATACCAGCAATCATCGATCACCTGAATGGTGAAGGGATGCCCGCTCACCGGATCGCTGATCTCGCGCATGCGATGCTTCGCCATTCTCAAGCCGGAAACATCCAGCTCCCGATACAGCGAACGCCAATTGCGCCCCCCGGTATCCAGCCCATTGGAAAAGTCATACAGAAAATTGAGCCGGCGCCGCCGCACGTGATCGAAGCGGAACGCGCAATACCCGGCCCACAAATGCCAGCCCCACTCGCTGTGGTTAGGCAGGCCGTACACCGGCTGGTCGTCGAGGTCGACCAGCAATCGGCTGGGCGCCACCGGAATCATGTCGTGATCGATGAAAGCGAAACTGCGGGGCTTAGCCGGAAGCACGATGTTGTGGTAGATCCAGCTCATCGCGAAACCATGGGAACGGTTGACATGCCGGGTCGGATTGGCCGGCAGGGCCAGATAAGGCACCTGGTTCTCGCGGCAGACCTGTTCGATCTGGCGCCTCATTTCCGGACGCCGGGAATTATCGAACACCGCCATCCGGGTGCCCGGGGCATTCACGCGCGCGCGCTCCAACTGCCAGTTCAACGCCCAGGGCTGCTCGAACGCGACAACCAGGCCCAGATTGGCGGCCGGGTCGCGCAGGCTCTCGACGAAGCGCTCCTGCCCCGCCGCGCGCTTGGCCAGATACATGGATTGCCATGCATCATTCCGCCACTGCTTGAGCGCATCATGGCACGGCGACAGCCTCAACCACTCGGCCAAGCCAAAATCGGACAGATCACGCATTACGGACACACACTCCAGATATTATTCTTCATACATCCACCCCGCTTCCGACGCTCCTCGGCCAAACGCTTGGGGAGGCGCAATCATCGCAGCAATAACCACGGGCAGCAAGCTTCCTCAAGAAGGCTCCCATGTCGTATATAATCGCCTGATCATGATGCCGCCGTGGCCTCTACTAATCGTACCAGCGCACCCGCCGAGCCCTGCCAGGCATCGCCCGGGGCGAACATCCGCATCCTCTTATGCCCCAGACCGAAGCACCCGACCGCATCCTTCTGATCAAACTGCGCCATCATGGCGACATCCTGCTCACCACGCCGGTGGCCAGGACACTGAAGTCGCGCTACCCGCAGTGCGAGATCGACATGCTGGTCTACCGGGAAACCGTCCCGCTGCTGCAACACAATCCAGACATCGCCCGCATCTGGACGCTTGACCGCTCATTGCGCGGCTGGCGCAAACTGGCGTCTCAGCTCCGCCTGCTGCTGGCGCTGCGCCGGCAACGCTACCAGACGGTGATACACCTGAGCGACCAGATGCAGGGGGCCTTTTTCGCCAAGCTGCTGGCCCGCCGCCACGCGATCGGCTTCGATTACCCAAAACGCCGCAACAGCCCCTGGCATCGCTTTTTCACCGCCCTCGCCCCGCTAGCGCCGAGCGACACCCTGCACACCGTCAGCCAGAATCTGCTCGCGCTGTCGCCGCTTGGCATCACGCCGACCGCAGACGAGCAACGCTGCGTGCTGCCGATCCAGGCCGCCGACCGGGAATCGGTGGCGGCGCTGCTCAAGGAAGCCGGCGTCAACGGCCCCTACATCGTCATCCATCCATCCTCCCGCTGGTTCTTCAAATGCTGGGAGGACGATAGATTCGCCGGACTCGCGGAAACCCTGGCGTCCGACGGCTGGTCCATCGTTCTCACCGCGGCGCCCGATCCGGCCGAAATGGACATGGTCGCCGCCATACAGGCGCAAATCCGCTCCGACCGCGTCGTCTCCGTCGCCGGCCGGCTCACCCTGAATCAACTGGCGGCCATCATAGACGGCGCCCGGCTGTTCATCGGCGTGGACTCCGTCCCCATGCACATGGCCGCGGCGCTGGGCAAGGATACCGTCGCCCTCTTCGGTCCCAGCAAAATCCACGAGTGGCATCCCTGGATGACCCGCCATCGCCTGCTGAACGCCGCCGACTACGGCGAACTGATCGATCCGGACCAGGTGGACACCTCGACGCGCCAGCGCTATCTGGCAAACATCCCGCTGGAGGCGGCGCTGAACGCCAGCCGCGAGCTGCTGTCCTCCCCTGCCCAGGAATAAAGCATGCGTCAAACCATTCTGTTCATCATCGACGGCCTGCCCGGAGGCGGCGCCGAGCGCGTGGTCATCACCCTGGCCGGAGAGATGGCCGCCCGCGGCCATCAAGTCACGATCGCCTCGCTGCAGGCCAGCCTCGACTATCCGATACCCGACGGCGTCGACTACCTGCTGGTGGAGGACCGCTACCGCGGGCCGTTTCGCCGCCAGACCGAGATCCTCCGCCGGGCGCGCCAGCTGGACAACGCGCTGCGCCGGCACTTCGCGGGACGGCCAATCAATCTGGCCGTTTCCAATCTGCCGAAAACCGACAGGATCGTGGCGGCCTGCCCCTATCTGAAACACGCCTGGCTGTGCCTGCATTGCGCGATCCAGGCAGGACAGCTGGCGGAGAGAAGCGGGATCCGCCATTGGCTGAAAAAGCGCCAGCTCGTCCGCACCTATTCCGGCCGCAAGCTGATCACGGTCTGCCGGGCGTTGCAGCGGGACATACTGGATTGCGGCATACGGCCGGCGCGGATGGAGGCCATCTACAATCCCTTCGACCTCGACGGGATTCGCCAACGCGCGACGGCGCCCTGCCCGCTGGACGGCGAAGACTTCATTCTCCACGTCGGCCGCCTCAACCATCAGAAACGGCACGACCGGCTGCTGGAGGCGTTCAAGCTGAGCGGCTACGCCGGCAAGCTGGTTCTGCTCGGCCAAGGCGGCCAGGCCGAACTCTCCGCGCTGCAGGCCCAGGCCGAGCGGCTGGGCATCGCCGACCGGCTGGTCATCGCCGGGTTCACGGACAATCCGTACGCCTACATGCGGGCCGCGCGCGCCCTGGTGCTCAGCTCCGATTACGAAGGATTCGGCAACGTGCTGGTCGAAGCGCTAGCCTGCGGCACGCCGGTGGCCAGCACCGATTGTCCTGAAGGCCCGGCGGAAATCCTGACCGGCGATCTGGCCACGGGACTAAGCCGAATGGATAGCCAAGCGTTGGCAGATGCCATCAAGCGAGTCCTGCAAGCCCCTGCGCTTTTACAACCCGAACAACTGGCTGCGTTCTCGCTGGACACCTCAGTCAATCGCTATCTGGCGCTGGCCGATCAGTAAGCTAAAGCCGCTGCTCGCACCTGGCGTCGAATATGGGCGCCAGGTATAAGCCGAGGGCGGCGAACATCGCGCCGAACATCGCAATCTGCGGACTCAGCAGCAACACGTCGCTCAAGCCGAACACCATCCAGAACCCGACATAAAGCCCCATGAATCGCCTGGAAAAGCTGCCGCGCTTCCAGCCATAAATGCCGAATCCCAATAAAAAAATCATCCAGGACAGCGCACCCGGCACCCCCTGCAAAGACAAAATTTCAAGCCACTCGTTATGCAAATGAACATCCCGCATAATCAAAGCTGCCTTATTGAGTTCGCCATCCTTGACCAGCTGATGGAATAAGATATCCCGCGCCTGAATACTTTGCCCCCAAGGCTGTTCCTGCACGGCATGCGTCCCAGCATCCCACAGCGAAAAGCGGATACCCAAAGAAGTATCGGCATTGCCTTGACTATAAGCAATCAGATCCGTCTGCGCCTCTTT
Organism: Chromobacterium sp. INPA-IVC; assembly: GCF_059047085.1. NCBI lineage: Bacteria > Pseudomonadati > Pseudomonadota > Betaproteobacteria > Neisseriales > Chromobacteriaceae > Chromobacterium > Chromobacterium sp. INPA-IVC. The sequence goes on from NZ_JBTNLS010000002.1 coordinate 165,486, forward strand.
GACCCGATTACCAACCATGTTCCAGCTGGACCATAATGTCACCACCGACAACAATGCGGCAATCACATAGGTACGCCAACTCTGGTGCAGGCCAAATCGCCACAGGACCGCACAGCCAAACACAAACAGATAAACCAAAATTGCGGCGCGCGTGCCAGTTGCCACAATGGACATGAACTGCAACGCGATTACCAGGCAAAAGCCCAGCCATTGCCAATTCTTAAGACGGAAAGGATAAAACAACAGCAAGGTGAAAAAATGAATCGCACAGAGCAGATAAGCGGCGCCGGTAGCATATAAGCTTCCAAGGCCGATTCGCACTCCATTCGCATCATGCCAAACTTTCAAAGTAATAATGGACAACAATATCGATGCCGATACAAAAGCGATTGTCACATACGCCGGAGATGCGTCCTTCCGGGGCGGACTCCACAGCGGAAGCAAAAGCAAAGGCAGGGCGCTAAGCCAGATTTTACTTGAAAGCTGATAGGCAAACGCTACGGGGAAAAGGGCTGGATCAGTAGGCGCGGGAAAATACCAGAGCCAAGCGGCGCGAAATGCAATAAAACTCAGCAGCGCAAACGACAACAACAGCTTCAGCCCCTTCGGCCCGGACTCGCGACGTTGAAATACGATCAACGGCAAAGCCAGCAGGGACAGCGAGCACAGAATATAAAACAACGTGCGCCCGGACACGGGAAGCGTCAGTATCAGACAGCATCCCAAAAGCAAGGCGAATGGAGCAAACTGATTCACTCGGTCCAGCATCGGCATCCGCTGCGCCAGCGCCTCTCTACCATTAAACTGCATGGTAACCCCTGAACCATTCGACAAACCGCGCCATGCCGACCTCAAGCGTGGTGGATGGTGTGAAGCCCACTGCGTCTCTCAGACGGGAAGTCTCAGCATAAGTAATCGGCACATCGCCATCCTGCATCGGCAGATATTCCTTGACCGCCTCCTTGCCGCAATACTTCTCAGTCAGCTGGATGAACGTCATCAACTCCACCGGCTGATGATTGCCGATATTGAAAATCGTATGCGGCAACTCGCCCGATGGCACATGCTCCATCACCCTCACCACCCCCTCGACGATGTCATCGATGTAAGTAAAGTCGCGTTGCATCTTGCCATGATTGAATACTTTGATCGGCCTGCCATTCAGAATGGCGTCGGTGAACAACCAGGGAGCCATGTCCGGGCGGCCCCATGGGCCGTAAACAGTAAAGAAACGCAAGCTGGTGGTAGGCAACTGGTACAAATGGGAATAGCTGGCCGCCATCAACTCGTTCGCGCGCTTGGTCGCGGCGTAGAAGCTGACGGGATGATCTGCCCGCTGGTCCTCCGAAAACGGCACGGCGGAACCACTGCCGTAAACACTGGACGATCCGGCGAATACCAAGTGCTTCACCGGATAATGGCGACAGGCCTCCAACACATTGGTAAAGCCCAATAAATTGCTTTCCGCGTAAGCATGGGGATTCTGCAGCGAATAGCGCACCCCGGCCTGGGCTGCCAGATGAATGACATAATCGAATTTTTCAGCCGCAAACAAACGCTCCATCGCAGGCCAGTCCGCGATATCCTGCCGATAGAAACTGAAACCGGATTTCCCCTGCAAAGTCGCCAGCCGCGCATGCTTGAGCTCGACCGCATAGTAATCATTCAGATTGTCGATCCCGACAACCTGAACATCCCGCTGCTCCAACAGCTTTTCACATACGGCCCGGCCAATAAAACCGGCCGCGCCGGTCACCAGAATCTTCATCATTGAATACCTTATGTCCACTCAGCGGACCATCACTTATACGTTCGCGCCAGCCAGAATCAAGCTGTCACAGTCTCAATCGCACCCGCAGAAAACGCAGCTTCCATTTGCAGGAAACTTGCCTCGCCGCAAGATACTTCCATACCGAAATGGACTGAAGTTTTTCAGCGACTGCGGGCTGCGCATTCAGGAATTGACGCCCGGAAGGCGTTTTCAGCAAGTCCTTGGCAAAACCGATCCAGAGATGCGCGGTCTGCCAAGCGGCGATACGCCCGGCAAAAGCGGTCTCGATGCTCTGCAATGCCCTGATGTACTCCTCGCCGTAACGCCATGTCTGACCGCGGTCGGACAGGCTGCCCGGACGCTTGTAATAGGAATAGACAGGCTCCTCGCCCCATACGATGGACTTCGCCTCCGTGATCCAATGGGGCGTCGTCATCATGTCTTCGTAGCATTTCATGGCGGCCAGATCATGCTGCAGCAAAATCTGGCGAGTCACGCACTTGCCTGCGAAGTGCCCTTGCAGACGCTGATGCTCGCAAAACAGGTCGCAGGCTTGCTGAACCGACAGCGGCGCCACATCGCGGAACACGCCACCAGCGTCGCTGTCTTCCAACAGCTGACCGGTTTCCCGCAGCGGCGTCATCAACAAGTCTGGCTCGTGCTGCCGCAGCATGCTCACCATCCACGCCAAGCCGCCCGATAAAAAAGCATCGTCACTGTCGAGAAAAGTCACATATCGCCCACCCGCCTGCCCCACTCCGGCCTGACGCGCCAAACCAACGTTTGCGAAATCGACCGAAATCATCTTCAACCAGGGATGGGATTGCGTGAATTCTTCAAGTATCTTGGCCGTTCCATCAGTGGACGCATCATTAATCGCGATCACTTCCACCTGCGCCAACCCAGCCATTTGCCGCGCCAACACCTCCAGGGTCCGCCCCAGATATGCTGCAGCGTTATGCGCCGGCATGATGATACTTAGCAACATCAACTCATAAACCTTTCTTCAAGCTACATCGCTAACCGACAATAAATCCCGGTAACAGTTCATCATTCGCTCCGCCATCGCCTCCAGGCTCAGCCCCTCCACGCTACGCCGGGCGGCTTCCGCCAGGGCTGGCCAGCGCTGATGCGCAGACATCCATTCCGCCACGTTTCCGGCAAGCGCTTCCTCGTCAAAAGCATCGCATGCCCAGCCGTTCTCTCCCTGCCGGACAAACTCGGCCGCGCCGCACTGCTGCGTCGTCAAAACAGGCAATCCGCAAGCAAACGCCTCTACGCATACATTGGGAAAGGGGTCATACAATGTAGGCAGGATGAAAGCATCAGCCATGCCATAAAACGGCCTGACCTCGCCTTGCGCGCCAGCGAAGACCACTCTGGCGTCCACGCCCAGCTTTTCCGCCAACTGGCGGTAGCGAGCCAGCCGCTTGTCTCCCCCCACCACCATCAGCCATACATCTTGATTAGCCAGCAACGCCTTCATGGCCCGCGCCACGCCTTTGCGCTCGAAACCCGAACCGACATACAACAGCAGCGGCGCATCCTCGGGCACGCCCCATCGGCCGCGCATCGCCTGCCGATGCTCGGCGCGGAGACGCGGGTGAAAGGACTGCAGGTCGACCCCGTTGTAAATGACGACGATCTGTTGATCAGTCAGGCCGAAATATTGCTGTATCTCCCGCTTGACCATCTGAGAGTTGCAGATCACCCGCTTCAACCGGGGGTGATGGAACATCTCGGACTCCGCCCGCTGGATATAATGATGGTAAGGGTTGCACCACAATACAAACCGGCCCCATGCCGACATGCCCTGCCGCCGCAACTGCAGCCAGCGCCGGTGAACCCCGTCTCCCGCCCGATAGATGTCGCAACCCGGTATGCGCTCATGCGACTGGACAAGATCGAAGCCCTCCCTCGACCATATCCGCCTGGCTTGCCGGGCGAAGCCCCAATCGCGCCAGACATTGCCCAGATAGGCCCCGCCGACCTGGTAAGCCCTGACGCCCTCCACGGGCTCCCAACGGCGCGCGATCAACGATACTTCCAGCGCGCCCTGATTGCGCAAAGCGGCCAGCGCTCGGCTCACAAAGCGCTCGGCGCCGCCAGCGGGGTTGTATTTCTGACGGACGATGGCCAAGCGTGTCATGCGGGGGAAAACCTCTTGAAATCCGGAAACTAAAAAGCCGGGTTAGATACCCGGCTCTGCATTCAGCATTTGCAGCAGATCCGCTATTTTATCAGGGTCTTCTGATCTAAGCATGCGCGTCGCGATCGGCGCGATCTCGTCCAGATGGCTGGTCAGCACCCGCTGCTTGACCGACAGCAGATTGGCCGGATGCATCGAGAACTTGCGCAGGCCCATGCCCAGCAGCAGCCGCGTCAGCCGCGCGTCGCCCGCCATCTCGCCGCACACCGACACCGGCAGGTTGGCCTTGATGCCGGTCTTGATGGTGTGCAGGATCAGCTTCAGCACCGCCGGGTGGATGGGATCGTACAGATGGCTGACGGTATCGTCGTTGCGGTCGATGGCCAGCGTGTACTGGATCAGGTCGTTGGTGCCGATGGACAGGAAGTCGACGTGCTTGGCCAGGCTGCCGGCCACCAGCGCCGCCGACGGGATTTCTATCATCGCTCCCACTTCGACGTCGTCGGCGTAGGCGATGCCCTCGTCGCGCAACTCCTCTTTCGCGTACGCGAACTGGACCAGCGCCTGCTTCAGCTCCGGCAATGAGTTCAGCATCGGGAACAGCACGCGGATCTTGCCGTGCACCGAGGCGCGCAGCAGCGCGCGCAGCTGGGCGCGGAACATCAGCGGCTCGGCCAGGCACAGCCGGATGCCGGTCAGACCCAGAGCCGGATTCTCCGCCTGGCAGTGATTCAGCCACTTGGGGCTCTTGTCGGCGCCCAGGTCCATGGTGCGGATGGTGACCGGCATGCCCTTCATCGCCGTCGCCACATGGCGGTAGGCCTCGAATTGCTCGTCCTCGGTGGGCAGCGTGTCGCGCCCCAGGAACAGGAATTCGCTGCGGAACAGGCCGATGCCCACCACGCCGGACTCGCGCACCTCTTCCACGTCCTGCGGCCGCTCGATATTGGCCAACAGCTCGATCACCGCGCCGTCGCGGGTGACGGCGTTGGACTTGCGGATCGACGACAGCTTGCGCCGCGCGCCGCGCCAGGCGCGCTGGCGGCGACGGTACTCGGTCAGCACCAGCGCGTCCGGATTGATGATCACCACGCCCTGCTCGCCGTCGACGATGATCATCTCGTCCTCGCGGATCAGCTCGCGCGCGTGATGCAGCGCGATCACCGACGGCAAATCCAGGCTGCGGCCGAGGATGGCGGTATGCGAGGTGGCGCCGCCGACGTCGGTGATGAAGGCGGCGAAGTTGGAGTCCTTGAAATAGACCATGTCGGCCGGCGACAGGTCGTGCGCGACCAGGATGTGGTCGTCGACCAGGTCTTCCGGCGCCGGCAGCTGCGGCGCGTCGCCGTCCAGATTCTTGAAAATGCGCTCGATCACCTGCAGCACGTCGTTCTTGCGCTCGCGCAGGTAGTCTTCCTCGATCGCGTCGAACTGCTCGACTAGATGATCGCATTGCAGCTTCAACGCCCATTCGGCGTTGCAATGCTGCTTCTCGATGATCTCGCGCGGCTCGCGCGAGATGGTGACGTCGCCCAGCAGCATGATGTGCAGCGACAGGAAGGCGCCCAGCTCCGCCGGCGCGTTCTCCGGGATGCTGCCCCACAGCATCTCCAGTTCCTTGCGCGTGGCCTTCACCGCTTCGTCGAAACGCGTCTTTTCCGCGGGAATCTCATCGTCTTCCAGCAGATAGTGCGCGACATCGTCCATGCTGCGCGAAATCAGATGGGCCCGGCCGATGGCGATGCCGCCGCCAATGGCCACCCCGTGCAGGATGATGCTCATTTCCCCCTCCCTGGCAGGCGGGTGTTATTGTGCTGTGCCTGCCGCTGTCTCCGCCCGGAGGCCTGTCCGACCGCCGCCTGCCGTCCACGTCCCGGACGGCCCGCGCATGCCGATCGGCAGCCTCAAGCGGGCTCCCTGAAAGCCGGGGAAATCCGGCCTCCCATCCCTTCGCGTCTCACTCCGCTTCGTCGAAGCGGTTGTTGATCAGCGCGATCAGCGCCTCCAGCGCCTGTTGTTCGTCATCGCCGCTGATTTCCAGCTCGATCGTGGCTCCCTTGGCCGCCGCCAGCATCATCACGCCCATGATGCTCTTGCCGTTGACGCGGCGGTTGTTGCGGGAAATGAAAATATCGCTCTTGTAACGGCTGGCCAGCTGGGTGAACTTGCTTGAGGCGCGCGCGTGCAAGCCCAGCTTATTGATGATTTCGACTTCAGATCGCAGCATTGCCTTCCCCCGGGATTATATAAAGCACGCCTTCCAGGCCGCCGGTGATCGCCTTGCTGACGACGATTTCCAGCGGCTGGCTGCTGTAGCACAGCGCTCGCACCACCATCGGCAGGCTGGCGCCGGCCACCGCCTCGACGCGGCCCGGCCGGATCAGCCGGCTGGCGATATTGGACGGGGTGCCGCCGTACATGTCGGTCAGCACCACCACGCCATCGCCGCCGTCCAGCCCGTCCACCAGGCCCTGCGCCTCGGCCAGCTTGCGTTCCGGGTCTTCGGTCTTGTCAACAGCCATTACCGCCAGATTGTCTGGCTCTCGGCCCAGGATGTGCTTGGCGCAGTCCGCCAGGCTACGTCCCAGGTCCCCATGTGCAATTATCAGAACACCTACCATGCCCGAGTCTTCGATTTGGTGGGCCGGAACCAGTCCGGCCGCTTGATTTGAACCGCGCGGCGACGCCGGACAGACCGGCGCGCCGCGCATCCGCGAAATCAATCTTCCTGAATTGTAACAGCTGAATTCTCGCTGCGGCGGTACCAGGCCAGCTTGTCCGCCAATTCCACCACTTCTCCGACGATGATCAGCGCCGGCGACGCGATGCCGTGCGAGGCCATCAGACCGGGCAGCGTGGCCAAAGTGCCGCACACCGTGCGCTGGCGCTCGGTGGTGGCCCACTCCACCGCCGCCGCCGGCGTGGCCGCCGCGCGGCCGTTGTCGACGAAGGCCTGGCACAGCTCGGCCGCGGTGGACACGCCCATGTACACCACCACCGTCTGTTGCGGGCGGGTCAGCGCCTGCCAGTCCAGGTCTATGGTGCCGTCCTGCTTGTGGCCGGTGACGAAGGTCACCGACTGCGCGTAATCGCGGTGGGTCAGCGGGATGCCGGCATAGGCGGCGGCGCCGCTGGCGGAAGTGATGCCGGGCACCACCTCGAAAGCGATGCCGCTCTCGGCCAGCGTGGCGATCTCCTCGCCGCCGCGGCCGAAGGTGAACGGATCGCCGCCCTTGAGCCTGAGCACCCGCTTGCCCTGCCGCGCCAATTCCACCAGCAGCTGGTTAATGTCGTCCTGCGGCAGCGCGTGATTGGCGCGCGCCTTGCCGACATAGATCCGTTCGGCGTCGCGCCGCACCAGCTCCAGCAGTTCCGGCGCCACCAGCTTGTCGTACAGCACCACGTCGGCCTGCTGCATCAGCCGCAGCGCGCGGAAGGTCAGCAGGTCGGGGTTGCCGGGGCCGGCGCCCACCAGATAGACCGCGCCGGCGCGATCCGCGCCGCCGGCGGCGATGCGCGCTTCCATTTCGACCCGCGCCGCCGCCTCGTCGCCATTCATCACCGCGTCGGCCAGCGGTCCTTCCAGCACCGTTTCCCAGAAGCGGCGGCGGGCGTCGACGTCGGGAAAGCGCGCCTTGACCGCGTCGCGGAACGAGGAACCGAAACGCGCCAGCCGGCCGTAACCCGCCGGGATCAGGCTTTCCAGGCGCGCGCGGATGGAGCGCGCCAGCACCGGCACGCTGCCGCCGCTGGCCACCGCCACCATCAGCGGCGAGCGGTCGATGATGGCCGGGCTGATATAGCGCGACGCTTCGGCGTCGTCGACCACATTCACCAGAATGCCGCGCGCCTCGGCGTCGGCCGCCACAGCATGGTTGACCTCGGCGTCGTCGGTGGCGGCCACCACCAGCCGCAAGCCGTCCAGCAGCGCGGGCGAGTAGCGCCCGGGCAGATGCTCCAGCTCGCCGCTCTCGGCCAGGTCAGCCAGCTCCGGCGCCAGCTCCGGCGCGACCACCCGCAGCAACGCGCCGGCCGCCAACAGCAGCCGCGCCTTGCGCAAGGCCACTTCGCCGCCGCCCACCACCAGGCAGCGCTGCTGCCGCAGCTTGAGAAATATCGGGAAAAACTCCATGCCACACTCCATGCCAGGGGCGATTGCCGCCTTGTCCGCGCGCCGCGCGCCAGGCGCGCCAATATCGTCCAAGCATACTGTATTTGTTGCATAAATACGACGCTAAACCGCGGCAAAGCCGACTCATACGAGGGCCTACGGTTCGCTGATGTCAAAATTCCCGTTTCGATTCGCCGCCGTCGCCGTGGAGCGCAGTTTGATTCCCCGTACCTTTGTCCGCCAATCGGCCATTTCCGCCCTGCTGTGCCTGCCGCTGCTGCTGTCCGCGCTGGCGGCCGACCAGCGCGCGCTGCTGCTGGGCCAGACCGGCTGGCTGGCCGCGCTGTGCTGCGGCGCGCTGTGGCTATACGGCCGGAATCAGCGGCGCAAGGCGCGCGCCACCCTGCAGGATGCCTGCCTGGGATTGCTGGAATTCGATCTGGCGCAGCAATACGTGCGCGGCAGCGTCCACACCCTGCAACGGCTGCTGGGGCTGCCCGCCCATACCCGCGGCATGAATTGCGCGCGCTGGCTGATGCTGCTGCACCCCGAAGACCGCCAGCTGTTCTCCAATCTGCTCCAGCATCCCCCCGGCACGCCGGAAACCGGCTACGAAATGCGCATCCGCCATCACAGCGGCCACTGGGAATGGCTGGAGATGAACCTGCAGCCCACCTGGCGCAACGGCAAGGTGCAGCAGCTGACGGCGATCTGCCGCGTGATCACCGCGCGCAAGCACGACGAAGCGGCGATGCTGCAGCGCGAGCAACAATTCCGCACCCTGGTGGAGAACGCCGAGGACATCATCGCCCGCTACGATCTGGAGCTGCGCTGCCTGTTCATCAACCGCAGCGTCAGCCGCTTCTCCGAGCTGCCGCTGGAAGAGCACCTGGGCAAGACGCCGCGCCAGAAGGGCTGGTCGGACGAGGCCAGCGCCCGCTTCGAGCAGGAATGCCAGCTGCTGATCAACAACTGGGAGGCGCGCCGCTTCGAGCTGGAGCTGCAGCACGGCCAGCAACGCCACATCTTCGAAATCCGCCTGTTCCCCGAGTTCGACAAGGCCGGCATGCTAAAATCCATCCTATCGGTGGATCGCGACGTCACCGCCACCCGCCAGGGCGAGCGGCTGCTGGCCGAGGAAAACGAGGTGCTGGAAATGATCGCCGGCAACCATCCGCTGCCGCAAACCCTTGAACAGATCTGCCAGATGATGGAGTCGCAGCAGCCCGGCGCGATGTGCGCCGTGCTGCTGCTGGAAGAAAACGGCCAGTCGCTGCGCTTCGCCGCCGGCCTGAGCCTGCCGCCGGCCTACCGCAAGCTGTCCGAGCGCGTGGCGGTCGGCCCCAGCGTCGGCTCCTGCGGCACCGCCGCGCACTGGAAGCGCACCATCGTCGTCGACGACATCCTGAACAGCCCGCTGTGGGCGCACGCGCTGCACAAGGTGCAGCCGTTCGGCCTGCGCGCCTGCTGGTCCATGCCCATTTTCTCCAGCGACCGCCAGTTGCTGGGCACGCTGGCCACCTACTACCGCGAACCGCGCAGCCCGTCCCAGGAAGAATTGGCGCTGGCCCAGCGCATCACCCGCATCATCGCCATCGCGCTGCAGCGCGACGGCCACGAAAAACAGCTGTACCGGCTGGCCACTCAGGACGGTTTGACAGAACTGAACAATCGCCGCCAGTTCATCGAGCTGGCCGACCGCGAGATCGAGCGCAGCCGCCGCCACGGCGGCCGGATGAGCGTGCTGATGATGGATCTGGACCGCTTCAAAGATATCAACGACCACTACGGCCACGCCATCGGCGACGAAGTGATACGCCATTTCTCCCAGGTTTGCCGCGAAGTGCTGCGCGCCAGCGACCTGTGCGGCCGCCTGGGCGGCGAGGAGTTCGCCGCGGTGCTGCCGGACACCGGCCTCGACGACGCGCGCCAAGTGGCCGAGCGCCTGCGCGGCCTCGCCTCCTCCGCCAGGCTGGCCACCGTCACCGGCACGCTGGGCTACACCGTCAGCATCGGCGTCGCCGAGCGCCGCGCCGATGAAACCAACATCGATGAAGTGCTGGGCCGCGCCGACAAGCAGCTGTACCAAGCCAAACGCGACGGCCGCAACCGCGTCAGCGGCGCGGCGCTCGCCCATTCGGGCTAGAATGCCGGCTTCAACCGCTCATCCCCGCTTTACCGTGAACCGCTGGCATACCGATTACCTGTCCCATCCGCTGTACCGCCCCGCGCGGCGCTTCGTCCCTCCGTTCGCAGACTGGCCGGACCAGGCCGGCTACGATGCGCTGCGGGACCGCGCCCGCGCCGCCGGCGCGCCGCTGCCAGCCGGCCTGCGCTTCGTCTGCGAACTGGAGCCGGACGCCTATTACGAGACGCATATCGGCGCCACCGGCGAAGTCCCCACCCGCGCGCGAAACTGGCACGACTGGTTCAACGCGCTGGCCTGGCTGGCCTGGCCGCGCGCCAAGGTGGCGCTGAACCGCCGCCACGTCCGCGCGATCGCACGCGGCGAGGCGAAGCGCGGCCCGCTGCGCGACGCCGCCACCCTGTTCGACGAATGCGGCGTCATCGTGGCCGTCGCCGATCCGCGGCTGGGCCAATTGCTGGACGATATGCGCTGGCGCGAGCTGTTCATCGAACGCCGGAACGACTGGGGGCGGCGCATCGCCGCCCACACGCTGGGACACGCGCTGATGGAGACGGGGTTGGCGCCGCACCTGGGCTGGTGCGGCAAAGCGCTGATCATGGAAGTGGAGGCAGGTTTTTTCGAGCTGCCTAGCGAAGAGCAAACGGACAGGCTGGACGCCGAACTGGCCGCGCGGCTGGACGACGACGGCTTTCTCGCCAGCCCGCGCGCGCTATGCCCGTTGCCGCTCCTGGGCATTCCGGGCTGGTGGCCGGACAACGAAGACCCGGCCTTCTACGACAATACCGATTATTTCCGGCCGACCCGCCGCGCCAAATCGGCCACCGTCACCGCCTGAAGCTGGTCGGTCAAGGGCCCCAAAAGTTCGGCCAGGGTCTGGTCCAGCGCGTCGCCGCCGCTGGCGTCGCGGCGGTAGACGAAGATCTGGAACAGGTCCGACAGATTGATGGCCGACGCGCGCCGCATCAGCACCCAGGCGTCGCCATGGCCCTTCTGCACATAGCCGCGCAGCGCCAGCCGGTCCAGCACCAGGCCCAGTTCGTCGTAGCCCACCTTCACCTGCTCCCGCAGCTGGCGCGGCGTCATCGCCTCGCCGCGCTCGTGGGCGGCGTCCAGCAGCAGCAACAATTCCAGCGCGTCCTGGAAGCGGCGGTGCGGCTCGTTGCGGCGGCGCCACGCGCCGCCTTCCCAGTAGGACAGCGCCGAGGTGAACACCGCGCCGGCCAGCACCACCAGCCACAGGCAATACACCCACAACAGGAAGATCGGGACGCTGGCGAAGGCCCCATACACCAGCTGGTAGCTGGCCACCTGGCCGATGTAGAAGCCGAAGCCCATCTTGGTGAGCTCCAACAACACCGCGGTGACCAGCGCCCCCCACACCGCGTGGCGGAACGGCACGAAGCGGTTGGGCACGATCCTATACAGCAGCGCCAGCACCAGCGCGGTCAGCACGATGGTGCCGCCGGCCTCCAGCAGGCTGGCCAGCAGCGGCAGGTTCTTTTCCAGCCGGGTGGCCTTGAACAGCCAGCGCCAGGACAACAGGCTGCCACCCAGCACCAGCGGGCCCAGCGTCAGCACCGTCCAGTACACCATACTCTGCTGCAGCCATGGCCGGCCGCGGCGCACGCTCCAGATCGCGTTGAAGGTGCGCTCGATGGTGGACATCAGCATCAGCGCGGTGACGCCCAGCATCACGATGCCGGCGGCGGTGAGCTTTTCCGCGTTGTCGGCGAACTGGCGCATGTAGACGGTGATCACCTTGCCGGCGAACTCCGGCACCAGCGTCGACAGCAGCATGATCTTGAAGCGCGCGCTGTAGTCGGAAAACACCGGAAACGCCGACAGCACCGTCAGCGCGATAGTGAACAGCGGCACCAGCGCCAGCAGGGTGGTGAAAGTCAGGCTGCCCGAGATCTGCAGCACGCGCAGGCAGCTCATGCGGCGGGCGAGGAAGCGGGCGAAGCCGAAATAGGGTTCTAGGCGTTGGACTTGCATGGCGGCAAAGGTAAAGCCAAAGAGCCGATGAGGCAAGAAATGGCGCTTTGCCCTATCATGCGGCGATCAAAACCGACACACGAGGTCAAGCATGCTAGACATCCTGGTGCTGTATTACAGCCAGCACGGCGCCACCCGCGAACTGGCCCGGCTGATCGCCCGCGGCGTGGACGGCGTGCCCGGCTGCCAGGCGCGGCTGCGCACCGTCCCCAAGGTCTCCTCGGTATGCGAGGCGGTCGAGCCGGCCATCCCCGACGGCGGCGCGCCTTACGTCGAGCGGCAGGACTTGATCGATTGCGCCGGCCTGGCGCTGGGCAGCCCCACCCGCTTCGGCAATATGGCGTCGGCGATGAAGTACTTCCTGGACGGCACCAGCGGCGAATGGATGCAGGGCGCGCTGTCCGGCAAGCCGGCCTGCGTGTTCACCAGCACCTCCTCGCTGCACGGCGGCCAGGAAGCCACGCTGCTGACCATGATGATCCCGCTGCTGCACCACGGCATGGTGATCGCCGGCCTGCCCTATTCCGAAGCCGCGCTGCTCGCCACCCAGACCGGCGGCACGCCTTACGGCGTCAGCCATCTGGCCGGCCCGCAGAGCGACCGGCCGATCAGCGAGCATGAGAAGGCGCTGGCCTTGGCGCAGGGGAAGCGATTGGCGGAATTGGCGGTAAAACTGGCCGAGAAATGATCTGGGGCGCGGGAGCAACCTCAAGCGGCGGACGCCGGGACAAGTGACGCTGTGCGGGCATCGCCATTCCCGGCCTGCTGGAAAGCAGGCAACTTGAAGCGGCTACGGGTCAACGATGTCTCGGACAACGAGACGATCCGCCAGCGGCCAAAGACAAGCGGCCCTGGTTGTCGCGCGCGGCGGAGGCAACGCTCATCAACGCGGCAAGCGCGCCAGGCATAGCGCGGCCAGCCGCAGCCCATGGGCGGCGATTGGTGCAATGACGCGGACTCAAGCTGCTGCGGGAAAGTGCTTGGACTTTCCCCTGCCAAGCCTGCGCGCTCAGCAATGGCAAAGGCATAAAACTTGATCGATCCCGAACCATTCTTATGATAATGTGATATTCCATCAAAATCGCAAGGCTGCTCGCATGAAGAGCTTGGAAATCCATCTGATACGCCGCCCCGCCGGCATCCCTACCGCCGATCTATTCGCTCTCGAAGAAATTCCGCTTCCCAAGCTTCAGGCCGGACAAGCGCTTATTGAAAACCTGTACTTATCCGTTGATCCCTATATGCGGGAGTGCATGGATCTGGAAGAAGAATGGCCATTGCATGCCCCGCTGGAAGGCCGCAGCATAGGCCGCGTCATCGACGCCGGCAGCAGCGGCCTGAATGTCGGCGAGCTGGTCTTCCATCGCGAAGGCTGGCGCAGCCATGCGGTCGTGGCAGCGGAGGAGCTGCGGGTATTGAAGGAATATCGCGGTGTTTCTCCCAGCGCCTTCCTGAGCATTATGGGAGGCACCGGACTCACCGCCTATGTGGCGCTTACCCGTATCGCCAAACTGCAGGCTGGCGAAGACATCTTCGTCTCGGCGGCTGCCGGCGGCGTCGGCAGCGCCGTCGCTCAATTGGCCCGGCTAATGAATGCAGGCCGCCTGATAGGCAGCACCGGTTCCCCGGCCAAGGCTCGCTATCTGACCGAAACGCTGGGCTATGACGTGGCGATAGATTATCGCAGCCAAGACCTATCCCAAGCCCTGGGCCAAGCCGCGCCGGACGGTTTTGACATCTATATCGACAATGTCGGCGGCAAGCATCAAGAGGCGGCGATCCGACATATCCGCGAGAATGGCCGGATCACCTGGGTAGGCGCGGTTGGGCAATACAACCATTCGGAATCACCCGAGCTGGCGCGCAATCTCTACGATATCGTGGGGAAAAGCCTGCGGCTGGAAGGCTTTCTGGTACGAAACTACCGCCACCTGCAAGACGAGCTGGAAGCCTTCATCGTTCCGCATCTGCAATCGGGCCGGCTCCAGCCGCAGCAGACTGTCAGAGAAGGGCTGGAAAATATGGCCCAAGCCTTTGTCGACATGTTGGCAGGATCCAACCAAGGCAAAATGCTGATCAAACTGGCTTGATGAAAAACGCCGCGCTTCGCCCCGGTCTCGGAGCGCGGCGCGGCTCTATTCATGGCGTTTTCTCAAACCCGGGTATCGATTACCGGCTTCACCTTGCCGCTGACGCTGTTGCGCGGCAACTCTCCCTCTCCCAACGACTCGACAATCACTTCCAGCTGAGCATTGATGTCGGCATCGCCGCGCAAGGTCTCGAAACGCTCCAGCAGATGCAGGCGCATGGCGTCCGCGTCGGCGCGCTGCGGCGACTCCGTGCGCAAGATCAGCGATTCGCAGCGCGCGACGCTGGCGATCTCCACTTGCAATAGAGAAACGCCAAACGGCTGCAATGACTCGAGCAGTTCGCTGTACAGCACCGTATTGGTCTGAATCTTGATCAGGCCATCGCTGCGGCCGATATAGTCCAATACCCGCCCCGACGCGCCGCATGCGCAATCTTCGTGGACGATGCGGCCGTAATCGCCGATGCGGTAGCGGATCAGCGGACCTTCCTGTTTCTGCAGGCTGGTGATCAGGATATGGCCCGGCTGGCCATCCGGCAGCGGCTGGCCGTCGTCATCGACGATCTCCAGCAGATTGTAATCGTCGCACAAGTGATGAAGGCTGCCCTTCAGGTGGCCGCACTGGTAGCCGATCTGCGCGCCGTCGTTGGCCGCCAGAACGCTGGTGATGATTTGCGCGCCCAACTCCTCGCGCAGCCATTGCTTGTCCACCTCCGCCATCGGCGTGCCGCCATACAGGATTTTTTCCAGCCGCAATTGCGGGCGCTGCGCCTTGGCTTCGCGCAGCAGAGGCAGGATCAACGCGGGAATGCCGATGATGGCATTGGCCTGGAAGCAGTCGGTCAACATCAGCAGAGTATCCAGCGTAATCGCCTGGCCGGTGCTGTAGGTTTCCAGCGGCATGCGGGAGAATTCGCAGATGGTTGTCGTGAGCCCTCCGTACATGGCGCCGCCATACAGCGTATTGATCAGTTTATCGCCGCGCCGCAGCCCCAAAGAATAGAACAAGGGAATCGCTTCGCGAATCATATTGTTCCAATCCGTCTGCGAATAAACGATGTAACGCGGCTGGCTGGAGGTGGCGCCGCTGCGCAGCACTTCGCCGCTGGGCGCGGCGCCGCTGCACAGGTTTCGGCTGAATGGCAGCGACTGCGCCTCCAGCGCGGCCTTGTCCAAAATGGGCAATTCGCGCAAGGACTGCGCGCCCTGGATATCGGGCAAAGCCAGGTAATGCGGCGTGCGCTTGGCCTGTTGCACCAGATAGCGCAATTTCGCGTCCAGCCTCGCGCGCGATCCCTCCTCCCCCTGTTCGGCGCGCGCGCGCGCCAAGGTCACGCCAGGGCGGTGGCGGCGACGGTAAAGCTGCCCCAGCCACGCGTCGTGGCTATCCAGTTGCCAGACGCGGGACAAGCAATCCGCAGGCGATGGCTGCGCCGCTCCGGCCAACACCAATTGCCGCTCCGCCTCGCCACCGGCAGGCGCGGCGATCTCGCTCCAGCCCTCAGCCGGCGATTCGCCTTCCAGCGCCAGATCCGGCACGCTCACCGCTAAAGCCGGCGCCGGCGCGGCAGCCGTCCCGGAAGCTATGCGCGGCAACGGCCAGCCTCCCGCGTTCAACAATGCCGCCAATCCCAACCAGAAGGCCGGCCGCTGGCTGCGGATGTATACCTCATTGCCGAAAGCCAACGCCCAGATCAAGCCGCGCAGCGTGCTGGCGGCCACGCCATCCTCCAGCGATACGCTTCCCGCCGGCAGCCATTCGGACACATCGTTGCTATGCGGATGGGCCTGGAATGGATATTGGGCGACGCCGTCCAGCAACGCGTCCAGCGCCTCCTGGAAGGCCTCGGCATCCAGCAGCGGGGCGAGCTCGGTCAATTGATGGCTGGCCAGCAAGCCTTCCCAATCCGGGCGCTGACGGTCGAGCGAGCCCAGCGCCAGCAGCAAATCGCTTGGGAAATGAATCATGTCGGTTTCCTGTCTATTTGGATGCGTTGCATGCAATCGCTGAGAAAAGCCGCCAGGGCCTGGGGAGTTTCCGCCGAGGCCTCGACAAACACCGGCACCTGCCATTCGTGGTAAGTGATGTTCTGGTTCAGCGCCTGGCCGGCTGGCAGGGTGTGCAAACGATCCACCCTGCGGTCATTGGCCAAATCTTCCGGCACGCGCAGGTCCGCCTCGCCTTCTCCCAGGTGATGGCCGGGGAAAACCAGCCAGCCATGGAAACGGCCGCTGCCGGGCTGCGGCTGCGGCCTGGGCAGCCCGAGGCGGATGGCGATTTCATGGCTGGGCAGATGAATGCCGCCATGCCGCCAATGCGCGTCGACCACCCCCGCCCCGCCCATGCGGTTCGCCACCTCCAGGAAAACCAGCCGCTGATCGGCGGTTTCAAAAAACTCCAGATGCAGACAGCCGTCGCGGATGCCCAGGGCTTGCACCACATCCGCGGCAAAAGCGAGATGGCGCGGATCCGTCGGCAGCTGATAGGAGCCGAGCGGATGCCCTTTGGCAAAATCGACAGGCTTGTTGAGATAGCGGCTGACGGTCAGATCAAGCAGCTGGCCGGCTTGCACCAAACCATCCGCGTGATGGATGCTGCCTTCTATGTATTCCTCCAGCTGCCAGTCGTCGCCATCCTGCAGCTCGGCAAAGGCGGTCCAAGCCTGATCCCGCTCAGGGAAAATCATCACCCCGTCGCTAGAGGCGCCTTGCCGCGGCTTGAGCACCGTCTTGCCTTGCCAGTCCGGCGCGGCCAAATCCTGCGCGGGAAAGAAGCGCGGAAAGGCGATGCCAGAGCCGCGCAGCGCGGCCTTCATCGCCACCTTGTCGCGCACTCGCTGCAGCATGGCCAGATCGTCGCCCGGCACGCCCAAATGCAGGCGCACCCGGTGCGCCTCCAGAATGCCGAATTCCGATAAAGACAGCACCGCCTGGTAACCATCCTGCGGCGAGGTCCGCCGAATGACGCCTTCGGCTAAATCCTCGCCCTCATCCAGCAACAGGCGCTGCGCCCGCAATGAGGCGGGCAGATCCGCCATCCGCGCCGGATAGCCGATATACGTGATGTCATGCCGCTCATGATCCAAACCCAAGTGGTACTGCATTTTGGGATAGGGCACTTGGTGGATGATCAGGATTTTCATGCTTGGTACTCCACTGCGCTAATGCCCCAGCTGAAACCCATCGCGCTGCTGGCCAGCAAGATCAGATCGCCGGCCTGCAGCCGCTGGCCGCGCTCGAGTTGCTCCAGCGCGATCAAGGTATCCGCGCTCCCCATATGGCCCAGCCGGTGATAGTTGAAGACGGTGCGCTCCTCGCCCAGGCCCAGCCGGTCCAGCAAGCTGCGATGCATGTCTTCGTCGCCATGGTTGATAAGCAGATAGCGCACATCGGACATGGACTTCCCCAGCGCCGCCAGCGTGCGCTGGACCAGCGCGGCGAAATTATCCAGGTAGGCCTGGGCCAGGCCGCGGCGATGCGGCTGCCGCTCGATCCGGACCTTGCCGTCCCGCCAGGCGCCGGCATAGTAATCCACCCACTCCGGATCGGTTCGCATGGCGCTATGCAACAGGCGATATCGCCCCTCACTCTTCTTCACCAATACCGCCGCCGCCGCATCGCCAAAATTGAACAGCGACAGCGAATCGGCGCTGTCGCGGTCCACTAGACGGCTGAGCTGATCGGCGGTGACCACCAGCACCAGATCGGCGCGGCCGGCCTCCAGCTTGTCGCAGGCCAGGCTGATCGCCGTCCAGGCGGCATTGCAAAAATTGGTGACCTCGAAACAATGGGCACCATGAATGCCGATGGCCTGGGCGATTTTCGCCGCCGGAGACCAAAACGGCTGGTCCCAACAGCCGGTGCCGGCATAAATGACATGGCTGATCTGGTCAGGCGCGACGCCCTCTCTGCGCAGCAGGTCGCTAGCCGCCTCGGCGGCCAGCTGCCAGCTTTGCTCTGCGGCGTCCAAGGCCGGAAATCCATCGCAGCGGGTGATGTTCAGCACCTCGTCCAGCGGCGCTCCGCTGGACAGATGCAACTGCCTGGCATCGACTCGGCCCTGCGGATAGCGTATGGCCGGCGTAACGATGCCCGGCATCAGGCGCGCGCCTTGATGCTGGCCCGGTGAACCGTGCGGCTGAACCCCGGCTCAATGGCCGTGGCGGCATGCAGCGCAACGCGGGTCTTCCAGATCAGCAGGTCGCCCGGCTGCCAGCGATGGACGTAAACATGCTCAGGGTCCTGCGTCAGTTGATCGATCAGATCGAGAAACTCATCGCTGCTGGGCCGATCCAGCCCCACAACCGCATCCACATATTCCTTGGACGCATAGAGATAGGGGTCGCCGGAGTCCTGATCGATCTGCACCAAAGGATGCAGCACATTGGGATGCTCTTGGGCGATCACCTCCTGCAGCTCCGCAACCGACAAGCCGACATGCTCTGCGCGGATGCGGAAACGCTTGCTGACGGTATGGCGCGCTTGCAAGCCCGCGATGCGCTGCTTCCACTCCTCGGGAATGCGGCGATACACATCAATGGCGCTGGCAAACAGCGTGTCGCCGCTGCGCGGCGGGATATTGATGCCGTACAACATGGTGTAAGCCGCGGGGTTCTGCGTAAAAGTGGAATCCTGATGCCAGAAATTGCCAACACGCGCCACGCCCAGCGGCTTGCCGTCTTGCACTTCGTTAGACGAGATCATCAACTCGGGATGATCCGGGTGGTGATAACGGCTCATCACGAACGGCACCGGATGGCCGAACTTCCGCGCCAGGGCCAGCTGCTGCGCCGGCGTCAGCTGCAAGCCGCGGATCACCAGCAATTGATGCTGCTGCAGCGCCTGCTCCGCTTCGGGAAACAAAGCATCGGACAAAATATCGTTGAAGGTCGCGCCGGTCAGTTCAGCGCCGATAGTCGGGGAAAGCGGGGTGAATCGCATGGTGTCGTGTCTCCGGAAGCCATCAGGCCAGGCAATGTTTCAGGGCTGCAACAAAACGCTGAATCTCTTCATGACTGCGGCGAGGCCCAACGGTCAGACGGAAGCGTTCCCCGCCTCGCGGCACGGAAGGGTAGTTGATCGGCTGCACATAGATATCAAACTCTTCAAGCAAGCGCCGAGCGACTGCTTTGATGCGCTCCGCCCCCGCCACCGGCACCAGCACCAGGTGGCTTTGAGCCGGCAGATAGGGAACTCCCGCCGCATCCAGCTGCGCGCGGAAGTAAATGACGTTGTTGTGCAAGTCCTGCACCAGCTGCCGGTCCGCGCGCACTCTCTCGAAGCTGCATAGCGTGGCATCCAACAAGGCTTGCGGCAGAGCGGTGGTGAAGATGAAACCAGGCGCGCTGGAGCGGACAAAATCCACCACCGAGGCCGGACCGGCGATATAGCCGCCCAGGGTGCCCATGGCCTTGCCGAATACGCCTTGAATGAATGTGGCCCTGGTTTCCTCTATCTCCTCGCAAAGACCGGCGCCGCTTGCGCCATACAGGCCGATGGCATGGGTTTCGTCCAGGAAGGTCCAGGCTTGATAACGATCCGCCAAATCCAGGATGGCCTGGATTGGCGCGACATCGCCGTCCATCGAATAGATCGACTCGAAAACGATCAGCTTGGGTTGCGATAGCGGCACGCTGGCCAACTGCTTTTCCAGCGCCTCCACGTCGTTATGCGGGAAAATGAATTTCTGGCACGGATGACGGCGTATGCCCTCGATCAGCGAGCGGTGATTCAAGCTGTCGGAAAATATCGCCAGATCAGGCGCGGCGGCGATCAAGGTGCTCAAGAACTCGAAATTGGCGGTATAGCCGCCATTGAAAACCAATGCCTGCTCCTTGCCGTGCCATTGCGCCAGCTGACGCTCCAGCTCGACATGGGAAATGCTGGTGCCGGCTATATTGCGGGAGCCGCCAGTGCCCGAGCCGTGCAAGGCCGCGGATTCGCGCAAGCGCTCTATCACTTGCGGATCCTGGCTCAGCCCGAGATAGTCATTGCTGCACCAAACCTCAACCTGACGTTGCTGATAGCGCGTAGTGCCAGGATGGCTCGCATCATGCTCGCAGGGCATGAAACTGCGGTACAGGCCTTCCGACTTAAGCTGCGTCAGTCGATTTTCAAAAAGGACGCGCAGTTCCCGGTCCAAGTTCAGCTCAATCGTAGCGTTGTCAGTGCTCATCACAGACTCCCGTCATATGGATTTTTGGATTGCCGATCATGCGTTTCCTGATTGACGGCGCCACGATAATGACAAATGCAAGTACAGTCAAATATAAAATTCGTATTAGATAATTATCTTGACGGACCTTCTTTGCATGGATACACTCCGCGCAATGCAAATGGCATCAAATATATAAATTATGTCAATATTCAAAAACCGTTCAGCAAAGAGCCTTTTATTCGCGATTCTGTGCTCCAGCATTGGCGTTGGCGTGCATATCCTCGCAATGGGACAGTTGCTATTCGAACTAACTGGCAGCATTACCGCCATGGCAACGATTTTGAGCTTCCAGGGCTTGGGAGCCATCTGCGTTTTGCCCTTTGCCGGTCCGCTGGTCGATCATCTGGATGCTAAAAAGGTTTATCTGGCGTGCGACCTGTCCCGCGCCGTTACCATGGCCATCATCATCCTGCTGGCCGCCTCCAGAATAGATGGCATGGTCCTGCTGATTACCATGGCCGCGATCTTTCTCGCATTGATAGACAACGTCCATCGCAGCGCCTTATTCAAATTCACGGCGCTGAATATTCCAGATGAATTGCAGGGGGAGTTAAACGCCAAGATCGGGGTAATGTTTCAAATTGGCGTCTTGAGCGGCATGGCATTGCTCGGGATCATCCTGTATCGCTCCAGCCCTATTTACGCGCTGATTTTCGATGTCCTGGGCTCGTTGATTTCCGCGTGGATCATGGCCCGGCAACCGTCGGCCTCGGCAGTTACGCGGCACAACGCAACGCAACCCAGCTGGCGGCCTGGCGCGCTGTTGCAGCAAGTGCTGCATGGCTGGCTGCGCCTGCTTAAGCAAGCAGCGAAACAGACGACCGTGCTGATCATGCTGGCGCTTTGCTCTGCAGACTTCATTTTGTCCTACAGCCTCAACGTATTGGTCGTGCCCTTGGTGGCGAAATATTACGCCGGCGCGAGCTGGCCTATTTCCGCCATGGAAGGAACCATGGCGATCGGCATGATCGCGGCCTCATTCTTCACTCGGCACACCTTGACGCAAAAAATGCTGCCGGTCTGGCTATTTCTGCAAGCCGGCTCGACTTTGCTGCTATCGTTCGCAACGACTCCGCAGTGGCACTTCGCCGCTTTCTTCATCGTTGGTTTCGCCAGCCTGAACAGCATCACCTGGCTTTTAACCGCCCTGCAACGGCAAGCCTCGGAAAGCGACAAAGGGAAAATGGCCTCGTTACGCTTGCTTTCGATCGGGGTGGGAACCGCCGTCTCCATGCCCGTGGTCAGCAATATGTCGCACGTGTCCTTCACCTTCGCCTTGCAAGGGTGCGCGCTCATCATGATGTGCTTTTTCATTCTATCGCTATGGGTTGCCTACCGATTTCAGCCTATCCGCGCCTGAAACCACATAGCCATCAACAAAACCCCGCCAATCGGCGTCCTTGGCGGGGGGTGCTTATCTCCCCCAGCCAAATATCGAAATGGGGATATACCCCCCGGCCAGGAAGGCCGCACTCTTTAAACACATGCATATGGCAAGAATCAGGAATCAGATTTTGAAATCAAAACTCAATTCCATAACGGTTCATATCGCAATAGTACGCAACCAATAAAACCAAAACTTGCTCGCCCGCACTCTTCAGCTTTATTTCCTGGCCGCGTGGCTTCCATTCGAAACCTGGGAAAAGCGCGAAACTTTCCCCTCAACCCGTCCCTGACAGGAGCCCCTTCATGAAGGCCTCGCCGTCCCTGTTGTTTCTCATTGCGCTCATCGCCATGCCCGCGCCAGCCGCCGTCATTCCTGCCGGCGTCAGCTTGGCGGAGCGCCAGGAACTAACCCGCAGCAACGGATCGGAACCCGCGACGCTCGATCCGCAACTGGCGGAAGCCCTGCCTGACAATATGATCACCCACGACCTATTCGAAGGTTTGACCTCGATAGACAATGCCGGCCATCTTCAAGCCGGCTTGGCGACGTCATGGGAGAGGAAAGGCTCGAATACGTGGATCTTCCATCTGCGCCCGGATGCGCGCTGGAGCGACGGCGTCCCCATCCATGCCTCCGACTGTGTCTACAGTGCCCGACGATTGCTGGATCCGGCCTTGCACTCGCCTTACGCCAGCGGCTTTGGCAGCGTGCTGAAGAACGGCCAGGCGGTAGCGGATGGAAAAATGCCGCTGGATGCCCTCGGCGTGCGGGCACTGGATGACAATACCGTTGAGTGGGTTACGGCCTACCCCGTGGCGATCTTTCCCGAGTTGCTGGCCAATGCGCAGTGGGGACCGGTACCCCGGCATACGATCCAACAATGGGGCAAAGACTGGCTCAACCCAGGCAAACTGGTTTCCAGCGGAGCCTTCCGGCTAAGCGCATGGACGCCAGGACAAAGCATCGTTCTGGAAAAGAATCGGCAATACTGGGATGCCGCATCGGTCGTATTGCAACGGGTGAACTATCTTCCGGTGGAGGATTTGAACCAAGATGTCGCGCTCTATTTCGCAGGCAAAACCGATTTCGTATTCCAGCTGCCGCCAGGCGACTTCAACAAGCTGCGACTATCCCATCCCGATGAAGTCAAGAATAGCCCGCTGCTGAGCTTGCGCTATTTCAGCCTCAATCTACGGGACCCGCTACTCCGCGATGCGCGAGTGCGGCAGGCTTTGTCCATGGTGGTGGACCGCGACAAGCTGGCGCAATCCATCACCGCCGATGGCCAGTCCCCTGCTTACAGCGTGATCCTGCAGGGGCTGAGAGGCGCGACGCCGTCGCGCTACGACTGGCAATCATGGCCTATGGCCCAAAGAGTGGCGACCGCCAAACAGTTGCTGCGAGATGCGGGCGTGGCGCCGCATACCCCATTGCGGATGATTTACAACACCAGCGAATACCAGAAAACCTTAAGCGAGTATCTCGCCAGTGAATGGCGAACCAAGCTGGATCTGGATGCCACGCTGGAATCCACCGACTACCCCACCCTGATGCAGAAGCGGCATCAAGGACAATTCCAGATCGCCCGCAATGGCTGGACGGCGGATTATAACGATGCGATCTCCATGCTCAGCATCGTGCGCTGCGGCGACGCCGAGAATGTGTCCGGCAGTTGCAACCAAGCCGCCGAAGCCTTGATCGAGCGCGCCAACCTCTCGTCAGACTCAGAACAGAGAAACACCCTGTTATCAGAATCCAATCGCCTGATCATGCAGGACTACTCCATTATCCCCTTGCTGCAGTATTCCGACTCCCGCCTGGTAAAACCTTATGTGGGCGGCTACGGCCAGAATCCGCTGGGACGATATCGCAGCAAGGACATCTATATAACCCTCCATTGACGACATCCAAGCCGCTATCGTTCTTACGTCGCCAGAACCAAAGCGCGATTTACGAAAGCGCGAAGAAGCTGCTCGGCGGCGCGCCCAGCTCGCGCTTGAACATGGTGGCGAAGGCGCTGGGGCTGGCGTAGCCCAGGTCCAGCGCCACCTTCAATACGCTGTCGCCGCAAGCCAGCCGCTGCAGCGCCAGCATCAGCCGCGCCTGGCGCCGCCACTGGCCGAAGCTGAGGCCGGTTTCGCGGCGGAAGCGGCGCTGCAGCGTGCGCGGGTCCAGCGCCAGCTCGCGCGCCCACTCGGCCGCGCCGCGCGCGTCGTCCGGATGCACGAGCCACACGTCGCACAGCTGGCGCAGCGCGGCGGATGCCGGTTGCGGCAGCGACAGCGGCAGCACCGGCGCTCGGCCGATTTCCGCCAGCAGCAGATCCATCACCTTCTCGTCGCGCGACCCGGACTGGCAAACGCGCCCCACCGCCACCGCGGCCACGATCAGCTCGCGTAGCAGCGGCGACACCTCCAACACGCAGCAATCGGCAGGCAGGCCCTCCAGCCGGTCGCCGCGCACGTAGATGCTGCGCATCCGCACCGGGCTGACCATGCTCACCTGGTGCCAAGTGCCGATCGGCAGCCAGATGGCGCGCGTCGGCGGCACCACCCACTGGCCGCGCTCGGTGCCGACCAGCATCAGGCCCTCCACCGCGTACAACAATTGGGCGGTGGGATGGCGGTGGCGTTCGGTTTCCTTGCCGGCCGGGTAGTCGCGCGGCTTGCCCACCACCGGCTCCTCTCCCAGGTCGAACTCGTCTCGGGGCTCCAGGCTGTCCACTCTGCCTCTTTCGATAAGATGGTTGCCTCATTTTCGCAGGACTGGCGGGAATGTGCTTGCTAGCATGGTTCCACCACCCCGAATGAGTATCGCACGATGACCACCAGCAGTCCCACGCTCGCCGCCCCGCAGGACACCCGCTTCCGCGTGCTCGGCGCGATCAGTTTTTCCCATTTTCTCAACGACATGCTGCAGTCGCTGCTGGTGGCGCTATACCCGCTGCTGAAGGGCAACTACCACCTCAGCTTCGCCGAGATCGGCCTGATGACCTTCACCTACCAGTGCACCGCCTCGCTGCTGCAGCCGCTGGTGGGCATCTATACCGACAAGCGTCCGCAGCCCTACTCGCTGGTATTCGGCATGAGCTCGACGCTGATCGGCCTGCTGTTGCTGTCCAGCGCCTCCAGCTTCCCGCTGCTGCTGCTGGCCGCCGCGCTGGTGGGCACCGGCTCGTCCATCTTCCATCCGGAATCGTCGCGGGTGGCGCGGATGGCGTCCGGCGGCCGTCCCGGCCTCGCCCAGTCCATCTTTCAGGTGGGCGGCAACGCCGGCAGCGCCACCGGACCGCTGCTGGCGGCGTTGATCGTGATTCCGCTGGGCCAGCGCAGCGTGGCCTGGTTCGGCCTGGCCGCGCTGCTGGCGATGTACGTGCTGTTCCGCGTCGGCCAGTGGTACGCGCATCAGCAGCGCCAAGCCAAGAAAGCCAGCGTCGTCGCCGCGCCCGACCTGTCCTCCGCCCGGGTCAAGCTGACGCTGCTGCTATTGCTGCTGCTGGTGTTTTCCAAGCATTTCTATCTGGCCAGCATCACCAGCTACTACACCTTCTACCTGATCCACCATTTCCAGGTGGGCATGCAGTCGGCGCAGCTATATCTGTTCCTGTTCCTGTTCGCGGTGGCCGCCGGCACCGTGCTGGGCGGCCCGATCGGCGACGCCATCGGCCGCAAGCGGGTGATCGGCTTCTCCATCCTGGGCGTGGCGCCGCTGGCGCTGGCGCTGCCGCACGCCAACCTGTTCTGGACCGCCGCGCTGTCCATGCCCATCGGCTTCATCCTGGCCTCGGCCTTCCCGGCCATCTTGATCTACGCTCAGGAACTGCTGCCGGGCAAGGTGGGCATGGTGTCCGGCATGTTCTTCGGCTTCGCCTTCGGCATCGGCGGCATCGGCGCCGCAGTGCTGGGCGAACTGGCCGACCTCAGAGGCATCGAATTCGTCTACCAGCTGTGCGCCTTCCTCCCCTTGCTGGGCATCGCGGCGGTGGCGCTGCCGGACCTGCATCGCAAGGCCAGGGTTTGACACCGTCCGGCGGCGCGCCGGATACTGCGCGGCATTGAAAACCCAAGCGGGGCGCCTGGCCGCCCCGCGCGTTTGGAAACGCAGTCATCATGTGTGGAATCGCCGGTTTTTTCTCGCGCCGCCCCGTCAATCCCGCCGTCCCGCAAGCGATGCTGGACGAGTTGCGCCGCCGCGGCCCGGATGACGCCAGCCGGCTGCTGCTGGACGCGGCGCTGAATCCGACCGGCGACGACACCATCCACAACGCGATGCTGCACGCCCGCCTCGCCATCATCGACCCGCGCCCGGCGGCCAACCAGCCGATGGCCAGCGACGACGGCCAGGTCTGGATCTGCTACAACGGCGAGGTCTACGACTGGGAGGCCGGCAAGGCCGAACTGGAAGCCGGCGGCGCCGTTTTCCGCACCCATTCCGACACCGAATTCATCCTGCGCGGCTACCAGGCCTGGGGCATCGAGGGCCTGCTCGCGCGGCTGCGCGGCATGTTCGCCTTCGCCATCCTGGACAAGCGCAGCGGCAAGGTCCACCTGGCCCGCGACCGCATGGGCGAGAAGCCGCTGCTGTACTCGCTGCGGGATGGAAACTTCGCCTACGGCTCGCTGGTGCGCGCGGTGCTGCCTTTCCTGCCGGCCGACCAGCGCGATTTCAACCCGGCGGCGATAGACGCCTACCTCGCCCACCGCTACATCCCCTCCCCGGCCACCGTGTTCAGCCACATCCAGCGGCTGGAAAACGGCTACCGGCTGGAATTCGACCTGAACAGCCGCCAGTTGAGCAAGCAGCGCTACTGGCAGCCGAAGGCGGAATCCGGCGACTGGCTGCCGGAGCTGGACCGCGCGGTGGCGATGCGCACCGTGGCCGACCGGCCGCTGGGCGTGCTGCTGTCCGGCGGCATCGACTCCACCGTGATCGCCAGCCGGCTGGCCACCCAGCAGCTGACGCAATTCTCCAGCTTCACCGCCGCCTTCCCCGGCTCCAGCCTGGACGAATCCGGCGACGCCGCCGACTCCGCCCAGTGGATGGGCCTGCCCAATGTGCGAGTGGAAATGCCGGAAAACCTGGCCGCCGATTTCGATCGCATCGTCGCCGACCTGGACCAGCCCTTCGCCGATCCGTCCAGCTTCCCCACCTGGTATCTGGCGCGCGAGGTCACCAAACATGTCAAGGTGGTGCTGGTAGGCGACGGCGGCGACGAGATGCTGGCCGGCTACAAGCGCATGGGCAAGCATCTGCGCACCCGCTGGCGGCGCAACATCAAGCTGCCGCTGCCGATCCAGCCGCAGCTGGACAGCAAGCGCGGCAAGCTGGCCACCGAGCTGGCGATGGACTGGAAAAGCGCCTATTCGCTGCGTTTCTCCGGCTTCACGCCGGGACAGCGCAGCTTCCTGCAAGGCGGCCGCAAACTGGAAAGACTGTGCCACTGGCGCGCGCCCGACGACATAGGACCGGAGCCCAAAGACGGCGCGCCCGGCCTGCACCAGCTGCTGGAGCTGGACTTCGCCAACTATCTGCCCGACTACATCCTGCAAAAGTCCGACCTGTGCACGATGGCCCACGGCCTCGAAGGCCGCGCGCCGCTGCTGGACCACGGCTTCTATCAACGTCTGCTGGCGACCTCCTCCGCCGAACGCTACACCAAGCCGGCCAAGCTGATCTTCCGCCGCGCGATCCACCCGGCGCTGCCGGCCGACTTCTTCCAGCGCAAGAAGCGCGGCTTCAACCCGCCCTTGTCCGGCTGGCTGCAAACCAGCCTGGCGCCGCGCTTTGACGGCCTGGGCGCGCGGCTGGCCGCGGCCACCGAGGGACAGCTGGACGCCGCGGCGGTGGGCGCCTTCGCCCAAGCCTATCGCGACGGCGCCGGCCATCTGGCCGAGCAGATGCTGCAGCTGCTGATTCTGGACCAGAGCCTGGCCCAGCTGCGGCAGCTGCGCCTAACCCTGCCCTGATCATCTCCCCTCCTCCCGGCGGCGGCCAAATCCGGCCGCCGCCGTAGTCGACAAGACATCCGGGACGCCATTCAGGAAATAAATTGACGAAGTCATATATATTGATGATTTTTCAAGCCATTTCCAGCCGGTCAAGGTTTGCAAACGATAATTACTAGCATTATCATGCAGTTCAGCGGCCGGTACTGCCGCCCTACTTAATAAGGAAAACATGATGCGTCGCTTTGTCTGCCAGCTGGCTGTCGCCAGCATCGCCCTGTCCGCCTCCTTCGCCGCCATGGCCAAGGAATACCCGATCGGCAAGCCCGCCCTGAAAAACGGCATGGAAATCGGCGCCGTCTACCTGCAGCCGACCAAGATGGAGCCGGAAGGCATGATGCTGAAGCCGGAAGCGTCCGACGTGCATCTGGAAGCCGACATCCACGCCACCAAGAACAATCCGAACGGCTTCGAAGAAGGCGCCTGGATGCCGTACTTGGTGGTCAAGTACGAACTGACCAAGGTAGGCGGCAAGACCCAGAAAGGCGAACTGATGCCGATGGTGGCCAACGACGGCCCGCACTACGGCGACAACATCAAGCTGCAAGGCCCGGGCAAGTACAAGCTGAAGTACACCATCATGCCGCCGACCGCCAATGAGCACGCCCACTTCGGCCGCCACGTCGACAAGGAAACCGGCGTCGCCGCCTGGTTCAAGCCGTTCGACGTCAACTACGAGTTCACCTTCGCCGGCATCGGCAAGAAGGGCGGCTACTGATCCGCATAGTGAGAATGTGAACGCAAAGCATTCTTGACTGCGATACAATTGGAGACGGCGCGGGCCTGCCGCGCTGTTTCTCATTCCGGGACTCCGAAACGATGACTGTTCTGCGCCTGATGGCCGCCGCCCTGCTGGCCGGCCTGCTCTCCTCCCCGGCGTTCGCCGAAGACATGCCGGTGTTCAAGCTGCAAATGAAGGACGGCCAGTTGATTCCGGCCCGCCTGGTGGTGCCGGCCAACAAGAAATTCAAGATCGAAGTGATAAATATCGGCAAGACGCCGGCCGAGTTCGAGAGCACGCCGCTGCGCAAGGAAAAGGTGCTGGGCCCCGGCGCCGAATCCTTCCTGGTGTTCCAGCCGCTGGCGCCAGGCGAATACAAGTTTTTCGATGAATTCCACATGAAGACCGGCCAGGGCGTGATCGTCGCCAAGTAACACAAAAGGTAAACGCGAATGGGACAGGTACTCTTCATCGTCTGGCGCGAAAGCGTCGAGGCGCTGCTGGTGGTCGGCATCCTCAATGCCTGGATGAACCACAACCCGGCCGGCCGCGCCGGCAAGCCCTATCTGTGGGGCGGCGTGGCGCTAGGCCTGGCGATGGCCGTGGCATTGGCCGTGGCGCTGTTCACCGCCGGCAGCCTGATGGCCGGCGCGCAGGACTACTTCCAGACCGGCATGGTGTTCATCGCCGCCGCGCTGATCGTGCAGATGGTGCTGTGGATGCGCGAGCACGGCCGCACGCTGAAGAAAGAGCTGGAAAGCGGCTTGTCTGAAAAAGCCGCCAGCAACAACTGGTGGGGCGTGACCGTGCTGGCCGCGCTGGCCATCGCCCGCGAAGGCAGCGAAGCCGTGGTCTTCCTCTACGGCATGCTGGCCGAGGCCCAGGGCATGGAACTCGCCAAGATGGGCGCGGCCGGCCTAATCGGCCTGCTGCTGGCCTTCCTCACCTTCTACCTGCTGCAGCTGGGCGGCAAGATCCTGTCCTGGCGGCTGTTCTTCCGCGTCACCGAGATCATGCTGCTGCTGTTGGGCGCGTCGCTGTTCCTGTCCGGCGTGGAGAAGCTGATCTCGATGGACGTGCTGCCGGCGCTGGTGGACCCGCTGTGGGACAGCTCGGCGCTGCTTGACGACATGAGCCCCTTCGGCGGCGTGGTCGCCGCGCTGACCGGCTACCGCTCGCACCCGGCGCTGACCAGCCTGATCGCCTACGCGCTGTTCTGGGCGGCGATCTGGTCGCTGTTCCAGTGGCGCAACCGCCGCCAGGCCGTCGCCGCATGAAATCCGGCCGCGCCCAGCGCCCGCCGCAACGGGTGATTCCCATCGTCGCCGCCCCGTCGGGCGGCGGCTCCTGTAGCCCTGAGCGGCAGCCGCGCGGCCTGCTGGCGCTCGCGGGCGCCTGGCTGCGCGACCACGCCGCCCTGCTGCGCAAGCTGCAATGGGCGGTGGTGCTGGTCTACGCTTTCCTGCTGATCGTCCCCGCCTGCCTGTCCTTGCCTGAAGACACCGCGCGGATGTGGGACAACCTGACCATCTTCGCCCAATTCGTGTTCTGGGGCATCTGGTGGCCGTTCGTGCTGCTGTCGATGGTGCTGTTCGGCCGGCTGTGGTGCGGCGTGCTGTGCCCGGAGGGTGCCTTGTCGGAATGGGCGGCGCGCAAGGGCATGGGCAAGCCGATCCCGCGCTGGATGCGCTGGGGCGGCTGGCCTTTCGTCGCCTTCGTCCTCACCACCGTCTACGGCCAGCTGGTCAGCGTCTACCAATACCCGAAAGCCGCGCTCTTGGTGCTGGGCGGCTCCACCGTAGCCGCCATCGCGGTGGGCTTCGTCTACACCCGCGGCAAGCGCGCCTGGTGCCGCCACCTGTGCCCGGTCAACGGCGTGTTCGGTCTCTTGTCCAAGCTGGCGCCGCTGTACTACCGCGTCGACGAGGCCGCCTGGAAAGCCTCCCATGAGCGGACCCCGGCCGTCGACTGCGCGCCGCTGCAGCCGCTGCGGCATATGCAAGGCGGCAGCGGCTGCCATATGTGCGGCCGCTGCAGCGACCACCGCGGCGCGATCGAACTCAGCCTGCGCTCGTCCAGCGACGAAGTGGTGCGCGTGGCGGAGAAAGAAGCCGATGGCTGGCAGACCGCGCTGATCGTCTACGGCCTGCTGGGCGTGGCGATGGGCGCCTTCCACTGGACCATGAGCCCCTGGTTCGTCGCGCTGAAACAGGCCGCGGCCGAATGGCTGGTGGACCGCGACATCATGTGGCCGCTGGACACCGAAGCGCCGTGGTGGCTGCTCACCCATTATCCGCAACACAACGACGTGTTCTCCTGGCTGGACGGCGCGTCGCTGATCGCCTACGTCGCCGCCACCGCGCTGGTGCTCGGCACCGGCATCCTGGCTTCCCTTGCCTTGTCGGTGGCGGTCTCCGGCCGCTGGCGCACGCAACGTCTGCACCACCTGGCGCAGGCGCTGATTCCGCTGGCCGGCTGCGGCGTGTTCCTCGGCCTGTCGGCGCTGACGGTGACGCTGCTGAAGGCCGAAGGCTTCGGCATGCACTGGGTCAACGACGCCCGACTGGCCCTGCTCGCCGGCGCCAATCTGTGGGCGCTGCGCCTGGCCTTCGGCATCCTGTCGCGCTGGAACGGCGGCCTGCGCCGCTGGGCCGCGCTGCTGCCGTTCTGCGGCGCGCTGGCGCTGGTCGACTGCGCCTGGGGCTTCATGTTCTGGTGGTGGTGAGCGCTTGGTTGAGGCGGGAGGCTGTGCGATAACACAGTATCCCCGCCTCTTCGAGGAGTCGCCATGCGGCGTCTGCTGTTGTCCGCTTTTGCCCTCCTGCTGGCGCTCCGCGCGCCGGCGGCCGAGCAAACCGTGGATCTGGCCACTGGCGAATGGCCGCCTTATGTCTCCCAGCAGCTCCCCGCGCAAGGCGTGTTCACCGAAATCGTCCGCGAAGCCTTCCGCCGCGCCGGCTACCGGGTGCAGCTAACGTTCCAGAGCTGGCCGCAGACCGAATGGCTGACCAAATCCGGCAAGGCCGCCGCGGCCTTCCCCTACCGCCCGACGCCGGAGAGGGAAAAGGATTTCGACTTTTCCGCGCCGCTGATGCGCGCCAACAGCTACCTGTTCTATCACAAGCCCCACCTGCCCCATCCCCCGCAACAGTTCAAATCCCTGGACGAATTGCGCGGCTACCGCATCGCCATTCAGCTGGGCTACTGGTATATCCCGCTGTTCCAGCAACACCGGCTGAACACGCTGCTGACCCCGGACGAAGTCAACGCGCTGCGGCAGTTGCAGCTGGGACATATGGACCTGGTGCCGATGGTGCTGGAGCGCGGGCTATACCTGATCCACAACACCATGCCTGAACACGAAAAAGAGTTCGGCTACATCCCGACGCCGATGGACAAGGATACGCCGCTGGGACTGATGTTCTCGCGCAGCTATCCGCAGGCGGAGCGCATACGCGAGGACTTCGGCCGGGCGCTGGCGCAGATGGAAAAGGATGGTAGCCTGAAAGCGATCTATCAGCGCCACTTTCCCGAGGCTACGCCGCCGCGTTGACCAGGGTGGGATTCAGCACGCGGATCACGTCGCGCGGGCTGACGCCGATCAGGAAGCCGCGCTTGCCGCCGTTGATGTAGATGGTATCGAGCTCGGCGATGCCCGCCTCCATATACACCGGCATCGGGTGGCGGGTGCCGAAGGGACTGGTGCCGCCCACCTGATAGCCGCTGTGCTTGTCGGCGGTTTTGGGATCGCAGGGATGGATCTTCTTGGCGCCGATCTGCTTGGCCAGCATGCCGGTGCCCACCTCGCGGTCGCCGTGCATCAGCACGATCAGCGGGCGCTTGTTCTCGTCCTCCATGATCAGCGTCTTCACCACGCAGTGCTCGTCGACCCCCAGCTCGCGCGCCGACACCGTGGTGCCGCCCTTGTCCTCGTACTTGTACAGGTGTTCGGTGTAATCGACCTTATGCTCGCGCAGCACGCGGACGGCCTGGGTGACGGGGGCCTTGCTGGACATGACGTTCTTTCCAATGCGAAACGCCACACTTTAAAACCCGGCCGCCCCCTTGCCAAGCGGCGGGATCAAGCCTTGCGCGCGCGCCACCACAACCGCAGCCCCAACAGCGCGGCCAGCGCCGCGGCGTAAATCAGCGGCTGGGTGATGTCTTTCTTCACCAGCCACCAATAATGGGTGACCGCCAGGATGGCCACCGGGTAGACCAGCCGGTGCAGCTTGCCCCAGTTGCGCTTCAGGCGCCGCATCCAGCCCTGGGTGGAGGTCAACGCCAGCGGCGACATCAGCACGATGGCGGCGAAGCCGACGGTGATGAACGGCCGCTTGGCGATGTCCTTCAGGATGTGATGCCAGTCGAAGAACTGGTCCAGCCAGACATAGGTGGTGAAATGCAGGCTGGCGTAGAAAAAGGCGAACAGGCCCAACATGCGCCGGCATTTCAGCGGCCAGGCCTGGCCGGTGAGACGGCGCAGCGGCGTCATCGACAGCGTGGCCAGCAGCCACACCAGCGTCCAGGTGCCGGTGGAGCGGGTGATGAACTCCACCGGATTCACCGCCTCGCCCGACAACACGATCCACGCCGCGCGAGAGAGGGGCAGCAGGCAGGCGATGAATAGCAAAACCTTGCCGACGGCGAGGCGGCGGTCTGCCGCGGAGGCAGGCAGTTTCATGCGCAGCGTCGTCATCAAAAGTTCTTCCTCAGGTCCATGCCGCGGTACAGGCCGGCCACCTGCTCGGCGTAGCCGTTGAACGGCAGCGTCTTGCGCTTGAAGAATTCGCCGATGCGGCGCTCGGAAGCCTGGCTCCAGCGCGGGTGGTCGACATCCGGATTCACATTGGAATAGAAGCCGTACTCATGAGCGTTGGCCATATTCCAGCTGGTGGCCGGCATGGTTTCCTGCAGCCGGATGCGGACGATGGACTTGATGCTCTTGAAGCCGTATTTCCACGGCACCACCAGCCGGATCGGCGCGCCGTTCTGATTGGGCAGCGCATTGCCGTACAGGCCGACGGCGAGGATGGCCAGCGGATGCATCGCCTCGTCGATGCGCAGTCCCTCGCGGTACGGCCAGTCCAGCACCGCCTGGCGCTGGCCCGGCATTTCGCTGGGCCGCTGCAGCGTCTCGAACGACACGTACTTGGCGCGCGAGGTGGGGTTCATCTGCTTGATCAGGCTGGCGAGCGGAAAACCCACCCAGGGAATCACCATGCTCCAACCCTCGACGCAGCGCAGCCGGTAGACGCGCTCTTCCAAAGGAAACTTCAGTAGCTCCTCGATGGAGAAGCGGCGCGGCTTGGCCACCTCGCCGTCCACCAGCACGCTCCACGGCCGGGTGCGCAGCGTATGCGCGTTCTCCGCCGGATCGGACTTGTCGGTGCCGAACTCGTAGAAATTGTTGTAGCTGGTGATGTCTTTCAGCGGATTGGGCTTGTCGTTGGCGGCCAACTGCGACAGCGGACTCTTCTTGGCGGCCAGGCCGGCCAATGTCTCCGCCGACAGCAGCAGGCCGGCGGCGCCGGCCATGAACTGGCGGCGATTGAAATACACCGATTCGCTGGTGATGTCCGACGGCAAATGGTCGGCGGGTTTCCTGATCAGCATGACGGCTCTCCTGTCGTTTCCATTTGGTCGGATCATCCTCCGGATTCTGACAGTAGCGCATGTAAACAGTTTTGTCCGGCCAAGCGCCGCTAACACAAGCTCGCAAAATACTTGAGCCAAGGCCAGCCGGTACGAGCCAAGCGCGATGCTAAGGCCGCCACTCGCGGCCGAGCGCGCTGCCCTGGCCGCCGCTCCGCGCCAAGCGCTTGCCTATCGCCTGCAAGGCCGCCCAGCGCGGGCCGCACCAATCGGGCGCGATCAGCGTCGGCGCCTGGGCGGTGGCCGAAATCCGGTGATAGACCACCTCCGGCGGCGTATGGCGGATCAGATCGGCCGCGAGATCGGCATAGGCGTCCAGATCCATCGGCGCGATCTCGCCGCGCCGGTATTGCGCGGCCATCCGGCTGCCGCGGACTATCATCAGCGGGTGCAGCTTCAGCCCCTCCGCGCCGATGTCCAGCACCGTCCGCAGAGTCTCATGCGCGTCATCGGCACTCTCTCCGGGCAGACCCGCGATCAGATGCGCGCACACCTTGAGGCCTCTTGCGTGAGCGCGGGCGACGGCGTCGCGGTAGTCGGCCAGCCCATGGCCGCGGCGGATCAAGGCCTGGGTGCGGTCATGCGCGGTCCGCAGCCCCAGCTCCAGCCATACCTCGGCGCCGCCATCCTGGTACGAGGCCAGCAGGTCCAGCGCCGCGTCCGGCACGCAGTCCGGCCGGGTGCCGACGCACAGGCCCGCCACATCGACCGCCGCCATCGCCTCGTCGTACAAGGCCCGCAGCGTCTCCACCTCGGCATAGGTGCTGGTATAGGCCTGGAAATAGGCGAGATAACGCCGGGCGCGGCCGGTCTTGCCCTTCTCCCGCTCGATCTGCGCGGCGATGGACAGGCTGGCGGCCTCGCGGCCGAAGCTGCGCACATTGCAGAAGGTGCAGCCGCCGCGCCCCAGCGTGCCGTCGCGGTTGGGACAGGTGAAATCGCCGGCCAGCGACAGTTTGTGCACAGTCTCGCCGAAGCGGCGTTTCAGATAATGGCCGAAAGTGTGGATATCGCGGGTGAGGTCCATCGCGCTGCCGACAAAAGGCCGCAGTCTAGCGCCGAGCCGCCGGCGGCTGAATGCGCGCGATCAAGGACTGGTTGATTCAGATATTGTGCCAGCCCAGCCAGTACAGCACGCAGAACAGGCCGGCGCTGATCAACAGCGCGATGGCCAGCGCGGAAATGAGCTCATGCAGGTTGCGCCGCTGGCTGGGCTTGAGGAACCAGCGGGCGACCACCCAGGCCAGCAGGCACAGCGCGAAGAATTTGAACAGACGTCCGAACATGATGGGGACCGTGGCGGAAACCCGGCCGATTATCCCGGCGCGCCATACTCCCGCGCAAGCTTATGTTATGGATATAATCGACCGGTAGCCGCAGGAGACCGCATCCAGACCAGCCCCGGCAGAGGGCGGCGGACGCGGACAAATAGAAGAGGCCCTAATGACCGACACCAACTGTTCGGTAGGCATCGTCGCGGCCCAGGATGCCGCATTCGATGCCCCCTTGCCGCTCGCCAGCGGCGCCGCGCTGCCCGGCTATCAGCTGCGCTTCGAAACCTATGGCGAACTCAACGCCGACAAGAGCAACGCCATCCTGATCTGCCACGCGCTGTCCGGCCACCACCACGTCGCCGGACGCTACCGCGACGACGACAAGGCGCTAGGCTGGTGGGACAATATGATCGGCCCCGGCAAGCCGATAGACACCCGCCGCTTCTTCGTCGTCGGCGTCAACAATCTGGGCGGCTGCCATGGCAGCACCGGCCCCTCCAGCGTCAACCCGGCCACCGGCCAGCCCTGGGGCTCGGCCTTCCCGGTGGTGACGGTGCCGGACTGGGTGACGTCGCAGGCGCGGCTGGCCGACCGCCTGGGCATAGACCGCTGGGCCGCGGTGATAGGCGGCTCGCTGGGCGGCATGCAGGCGCTGCACTGGAGCATCGCCTATCCGGAACGCGTCGCCCACGCATTGGTGATCGCCTCTGCCCCCAAACTGTCGGCGCAGAACATCGCCTTCAACGACGTCGCGCGCCAGGCCATCCTCACCGATCCCGAATTCCACGGCGGCGACTTCTACCAACACAGCGCCATCCCCCGCCGCGGCCTCAGACTGGCGCGGATGCTGGGCCACATCACCTATCTGTCCGACGACGGCATGGGCGAGAAATTCGGCCGCATGCTGCGCTCTGGCGAATACCGCTTCGGCTACGACGTGGAGTTCGAGATCGAGAGCTATCTGCGCTATCAGGGCGACAAGTTCTCCGACTACTTCGACGCCAACACCTATCTGCTGATGACCAAGGCGCTCGATTACTTCGACCCGGCCAAGGACTGCGGCGGCGACCTGGCCGCGGCATTGAAGCCGGCCCAGGCGCAATTCATGGTGGCCAGCTTCACCAGCGACTGGCGCTTCTCGCCGGAGCGCTCGCGCGAAACGGTGAAGGCGCTGATCGCCGCCGGCAAGCGCGTCAGCTACGCCGAGATCGAATCAGCGCACGGCCACGACGCCTTCCTGATGACCGATCAACCCTATGTGGACCTGATGCGCGCCTACCTGGACCGCGTGGCCAAGGAGGTGAACGCATGAAACCACTGACTCTCCGTCCCGATCTGCGGATGATCTACGACTGGATATCGCCCAGCAGCCGGGTGCTGGACCTGGGCTGCGGCCGGGGCGAACTCTTGGCGGCGCTGCAGGACGGCAAGCAGGTGCAAGGCTACGGCGTCGATTTCGACGTCGCCAACGTGGTGCGCTGCGTCGCCGCCGGCGTCAACGCGGTGCAGGGCGATCTGGAAACCGGCCTGTGCGAGTTCGGCGACCAACGTTTCGACCACGTGGTGCTGTCGCAGACCATCCAGGCGATGCGCCAC
This sequence comes from Chromobacterium sp. INPA-IVC, assembly GCF_059047085.1. Taxonomy (NCBI): domain Bacteria; kingdom Pseudomonadati; phylum Pseudomonadota; class Betaproteobacteria; order Neisseriales; family Chromobacteriaceae; genus Chromobacterium; species Chromobacterium sp. INPA-IVC. Next base: position 202,605 of record NZ_JBTNLS010000002.1, read on the forward strand.
ACCGAGGCCATCCTCAACGAGATGCTGCGCGTCGGCCGCGAAGCCATCGTCACCTTCCCCAATTTCGGCTACTGGCAAAACCGGCTGCAGATCCTGAAGGGCCACATGCCGGTGTCCGACACCATCCCCTACCAGTGGTACGACACCCCCAACATCCACTGGTGCATGCTGGGCGACTTCGAGGAACTCTGCGCCAAGAACAACATCCGAGTGGTTCAAAGGGTGGTCATGGACAAGGGCAAGCGGGTATCCTTGCTGCCTAACCTGCGCGGCAGCCTGGCGTTTTACCGGGTGGCCCGCGACTGATCCCGCCTCGCACAAGGAGAGACGCATGCGCCTGTTGCTGGCCATTTTCCTGCCCTGGCTGCAGTTTTTCACCATAGGCCGGCCGTTCGCCGGACTGATCTGCCTGGTCCTTCAGCTGACGCTGATCGGCTGGATTCCGGCCGCGCTGTGGTCGGTGTACGCGCTCAGCCAGTACAAGACCGACCAAAAGATAGCGCAGGCGCTGCGGCGCTGAAGCCATTCCCGACGGGCTCCGCGCCCGCTCCGACCTCCGCCCGCTCGTCAGCGCGGGCGGCCCGTCCACCACCACGACAACAAGCACATGACCCTGGCCACCATCAATTGGCGGCGCGACGTGTTCTCGCGCACCATGCTCGTCTGCGTGTTCACCGGCTTTGCCTCCGGCCTGCCGCTGTACACCCTGATCAACCTGCTGCCGGCCTGGCTGCGCAGCGAGGGCGTCGATCTCAAATCCATCGGCCTGTTCGCGCTGATCGGCCTGCCCTACACCTGGAAATTCCTGTGGTCCCCGCTGCTGGACCGCTACGCGCTGCCGCTCTTGGGCCGCCGCCGCGGCTGGATGCTCGCCACCCAGCTGGCGCTGCTGGGAAGCCTGGCGCTGCTGGGCCTGTTCGATCCCAAACAAGACATCTGGAGCATCGCCGGGCTGGCGCTGGCGGTGGCTTTCTTCTCCGCCAGCCAGGACATCGTGCTGGACGCCTTCCGCCGCGAGATCCTCAGCGACGTCCAGCTGGGTCTGGGCAACACCGTGCACATCAACGCCTACCGGCTGGCCGGCCTGGTGCCAGGCTCGCTGTCGCTGATCCTGGCCGACCACCTGGACTGGGGCAGCGTGTTCGTGGTCACCGCGCTGTTCATGCTGCCCGGCGCGCTGATGACGCTGATGGTGAAGGAGCCCGCCCAGGCTCCCGGCAGCCCGAAAACGCTGCGCGAAGCGGTGGTGGAGCCCTTCCACGAATTCCTCACCCGCCAGGGCTGGCAGGGCGCGCTGTGGATACTGGGCTTCATCTTCCTGTACAAGCTGGGCGACAGCATGGCCACCTCGCTGGCGACGCCGTTCTACCTCGACATGGGTTACGCCAAGTCGCAGATCGGCCTGGTAGCCAAGCACGCGGCGCTGTGGCCGGCGGTGATAGGCGGCCTGCTGGGCGGCCTGTGGATGATCAAGCTGGGCATCAACCGCGCGCTGTGGGCCTTCGGCGTGGTGCAGGTGGTGTCGATTCTGGGCTTCGCCTGGCTGTCCAGCTACGGACGCTTCGGCAGCGTCGGCGCGACGGAGCTGTCCATGCTGGCGGTGGTGATCGCCTTTGAGGCGCTGGGCGTCGGCCTCGGCACCGCGGCCTTCGTCGCCTTCATCGCCCGCAGCACCCATCCGGCCTACACCGCCACCCAGTTCGCGCTGTTCACCAGCCTGGCGGCGGTGCCGCGCACGCTGGCCAACGCCGCCACCGGCTACATCGTCGACTCGGTGGGCTGGACCTCGTTCTTCTTCCTGTGCACGGCGCTGGCGCTGCCCGGGATGATGCTGCTGGTCAAAGTGGCGCCGTGGGGCGATGACCCCGAACCGCAGAAAGCCTGAGCCGCCGGGCTACAGCCTGCAAGTCTCGGCGCCATCCTCCTGCCGGCACTGGCGGATGTTGCCGTCCTGGTCCAGCTTCAGCAGCCACTCCTCCAGGCCCGATCCGGTTTTGGGCCTGGCCTCGATGATGAAGCTGGCCTGATCGATATTGTCCGAGGACGGTCCGGCGCTGCTGAAGCCGATCACGAAAGCGCCGGTCTCCAGCACTGGCAGCGGCGGCCAGGACAGCGGTCCCTCCTGGTGGTAAACGCCGCGCAGCTGGTACCAGCGCTGCATGAAATGGCCATTCTCCAGCAAGGCCGCTCTGGCCTCCTCCATCCGCGCCCGCTGCAGATACTGCCGATAGCTCGGCACCGCCAGCGCCAGCAGGATGGCCAGAATGGCCATGCAGCCGGCCAGCTCCATCAGGCTGAACCCCTGCCCCAGGCCCCGCTTCACTCCGCCACCTCGCGCCAGTCCAGCCGCCGCCCTTCGTCCGCATCCTGGCCCACCCGGTACCAGCTTTGCAGCGTCACCACGCTGAGCGGATGATGGCCCCAGGCGCGCACCGTGATCCTGTACAGCCTGTCCTTGGCCGCATCGCCGAAACGCGGGTCGACCAGTTCCACCACGTAGCGCGGATTGGCCCAGCTGAGCGCGCCGCCGCGCACCCGCTGCGGGCAGCCGGTTTGCGGCAGTCCCGGCTCCAGCGCGTACTCGCGACTGTTGCCGCAGGGATGCAGCAACGGCTGTCCGCCGACCAGGCGCCGGTGAGGCGGAGCCATCGGCTCGCACAGGCCCTTGCCCTCGGTCCCCTCGCAACTGGGCGGGAACAGCCTGCCCTCCCCATATAGCTTCGCCGGATCCGCGGCATCCAGCCCCAGGCGGCGGTCCATCCGCCACACCCACTGCTCCGCGCCCGACAAGGCCTGGCGGGCCTGCATTTCGGCTCGCTGCCTGTCCTGGGCGTTGGCCGCCAGCCGGCCCGCGCCGGTCAGCTGGCGCGACGAAGTCAGCACCAGCAAGCCCAGCACAGCCAGCAGCGACATCACCAGCGGCAGCGCGCCGCCGCCCTGGCGCCGCGCGTTCACCGCGACACCCCGCAGGGCGGAACCGGCTCCAACGCCAGATCCAGACTCAACAGACTCACCTCGTTCTCCTTGTCGTCGGGATACCATGCCAAACTCACGCGTGCGGCCTGCGGCGATAGCCCGGAAGGCCACTGCGACGCTTCCAGCCAGCTCCAGCGGGCGGACTCGCCGCAACCGTCCCGCGCCAACAGCTGCAAACCCAGGCGCTGCACGCCGTCCAGCAAAACCCTCTCCTCGCCATCGTCCAAACCGCCCTCGGCGTCCCGCGCCAGCAACCGATGGCCGCGCGCAGCCGCCTCCAGACGGTAGCGCCGCTCCCGCGGTAGCCACAGCTGCAACGAGGCCAGGTGCACGCCCTCCGCCCGCGGCGACACCGGCAACGGCGGCGTCAGCGCCAGTTCCGGCGCGCCGGCTCCGCCCTTCCAGTGGGCGCGGCTCCCCTGCAGCGCATAGCCGCCGCCGCAACTGCCCAGCCAGACGCTGGACCACGACCGCCAGGCCTCTGACGGCTGCGGCGCCACGCTCACGCCGGCCAAGTCGTCTCCGGACCGGTTGACGCGGATGATCTCCAGTTCCCGCCCCGGCAATTGCAGTCGCCATTCTCCGGCGGCGAAATCGCCGGCCCGCCACGGCCGCGATCGGCAGCCCAAACGTCCATGGCCGGCGAGATCACGCGCCAGTTGCCCCAACGCCCAACGCGCGTCCTGGCTCCGGCCCAGCCGTTGATCGGCGACATGCACGCTGCGCTGCACCGCGGCCACCGCGATCAACGACAGGGCCAATACCAGCGAGGTCAGCGCCAGCCCCAGCAGCACGCTCAGCAACAGGGCGCCGCCTTGCCGCTCACGGCCGCAGCGGCCAGACACCCGCATGCTCCTGCCAGCCGCCATCCAGCCGGGTGCGCCAGGCCACCCGTATCGCCAACTCTCCCTTTCCGTCACAACCCGGCCTGTCCCGCGTCGGCCGAATCCGGCTGTCGCCGCGGCAAACCACGCCGCGCGCCTGCTCACTCCTGCCCGCCTGGCGCAGCTCGCGTTTGAAGCGGACGAGATTGGCATCGGCAAGCTGTTGCGCGGAGCAGCCCGCCTCGCACGCACCGCCGGCGAGATGGTCGTCGTAACCCTGCTCCAGATACAGCGGCCACAGGTTTTCCGGACTAGCTAGGATGGCGCTGGAGAGGTTGGCGACCGCGTCGCCGATGCGGCTGCCCAGCTCGGCTTCCCGCGCATGGAGCAAGGCGCGCGCCTGAACGCCGCTGAAGGCCAGTACCGCCATCATCCAGATCAGCAATGCGACCAGCGCCTCCACCAGGCTGAATCCCCGCTCAGGCGCAGGCATCGCCCACCTCCCCCAGCCGAGCCCGGCCATTGGCCGCCACGGTCAGCGTCAGACACTGGCTGCGGCCGCGGAGATAGAAATGCATCGCCTTCGATGCCTGCAGCCGTCCCTCCGCCGTCAGCGCCAGTTGCCTGGCGTCCGCGCGCACCGCCACCCGCTCGCCGTCGAACATCGCCAGGCGCAAGCGCTCGCCGCTGTCGTAATAGCCATTAGCCGCGCCCTGATCCGCATACACCAGCGCGCCCTCGGGCCAGGATTGTCCGCTGCCTCCCTGCTGCGGCAGGCAGCCCTGCAACTCGCGGTTCACTTTCAGATTGGCCGCGCACAGGTATACCGGCCGGTTGAGCCGCAAGGCCTCCGCGCGCGCATGCTCCAGGCAGCCCATCAAAGCCATCGCCTGGCCGCGCAGTCGTTGCCGCTCCACCGCCTGTCCCAACGCGGGCAGCGCCAGGCAGGCGCCGATGGCGGCGATCGCCAATGCGATCATCATTTCCAGCAAGCTCAGTCCATCCTGACGCGGCTTGTCCATCGCGCGCCCCGTTCCGATATGGGAAGTCGCCAGTCTGCAAGCTCGGAACCCCGCCTTCCCACGCCTCCTGTACCAAAGCCGGAGCAGCCGCGCGCGCCCATATCCGAAAGTGCAGGTCGGCGCTGACGCAAAAACAAAACGGCGCCATTCGGCGCCGTTTCAAACAAGGTCGATCCCACTATCAGTGCGCGGCTTCCCAGCTGTCGCCGGCGCCGACCTCGGCCAGCAGCGGCACCTTCAGTTCAGCCGCTCCGGCCATGATTTCCGGCAGCCGGCGCTTGACCAGCTCCAGCTCGGCCTGCGGCACTTCCAGCACCAGTTCGTCGTGCACCTGCATGATCAGCTTGCTCTGCAAACCGTCGCGCTCCAGCCAAGCCTGCACCGCGATCATCGCCAGCTTGATCAGATCGGCGGCGGTACCTTGCATCGGCGCGTTGATCGCCGCGCGCTCGGCGCCGGCGCGGCGGCCCGGGTTGCTGAGTTTGATGTCCGGCAAATACAGGCGGCGGCCGAACACGGTTTCGACATAGCCCTGCTCGCGCGCCTTCTCGCGCGTGGTCTGCATGTACTCGGCCACACCCGGGTAGCGCATGAAGTAGCGGTCGATGTACTGCTGGGCGGCGCTGCGCTCGATGTCCAGCTGAGCGGCCAGGCCAAACGCGCTCATGCCGTAGATCAAGCCGAAGTTGATCGCCTTGGCGGCGCGGCGCTGGTCGGACGTGACCGCGCCGAGATCGACGCCGAACACCTCAGCCGCGGTGGCGCGGTGGATGTCCTCGCCGCTGGCGAAGGCCTTCAGCATGCCCTCGTCGTCGGACAGGTGGGCCATGATGCGCAGCTCGATCTGCGAATAGTCGGCCGACACGATCTGCCAGCCGGCCGGCGCGATGAAGGCTTCGCGCACGCGGCGGCCTTCTGCGGTGCGCACCGGGATGTTCTGCAGATTAGGGTCGTTGCTGGCCAGCCGGCCGGTGATCGCCACCGCCTGTGCATAAGTCGTGTGCACACGGCCGGTCTGTGGATAAATCAGCGTCGGCAACTTGTCGGTATACGTGGACTTCAGCTTGGCCAGCCCACGGTATTCCAGGATGCACTTCGGCAGCGGGTGGTCCAGCGCCAGCTGTTCCAATACCGACTCGTCGGTGGAATAACCGCCGCTCGGCGTTTTCTTGACGCCCTTGGTCGGGATCGCCAGCTTGCCGAACAGGATTTCCTGCAGCTGCTTAGGCGAGTTCAGGTTGAACGGCTGGCCGGCCAGTTCGTAGGCCCGCTGCTCCAGCTCCAGCATCTGGCTACCCAGCTGGTGGCTCTGCGCGACCAGCTTGTCGCGGTCGATCAGCACGCCGTGCCGTTCCATCTTGAACAGCACCTCGGCCACCGGCAGTTCGATGTCGCGGTAGACCTTTTCCAGATCCCCGGACAATTCGCCGGCGAAATACTGGTTGAGCCTGAGCGTGATGTCGGCGTCCTCCGCTGAATAATTGCCGGCGATGTCGACGTCCACCTCGCCGAAACCGATCTGCTTGGCGCCCTTGCCGCAGATGTCTTCGTAGCTGACGGTGTTCTCGCCCAAATGGCGGCGCGCCAGATCGTCCATATTGTGGCGCTGATGGCTTTCCAGCACGTAGGAAGCCAGCATCGAATCATCGGCGATGCCGCGCAGGGCGATGCCGTGGTTGGCCAGCACGTGGCTGTCGTACTTCAGGTTCTGTCCGCACTTTTTCTGGCTTGCGTCCTCCAGCCACGGCTTGAGCTTGGCCAGGGTCGCGTCCAGCGGCAACTGCTCCGGCGCGCCGGCGTAGTGATGGTCCAGCGGCAGATAGGCGGCATGGCCGGCCTCCACCGAGAAGCTGACGCCGACGATGCGCGCCTGCATGGGATCGAGGCTGGTGGTTTCGGTGTCGAACGACACCACTTTGGCCGCCGCCAGCTTGGCCAACCAGGCGTCCAGCTGCGCGTCGGTGAGAATGGTTTCGTAGTGGCGCGCCAGCGCGCCTTCGGCCAACGCGGCTTGGACCGACGGCTCGGCGAACATGTCGCCTTGGGCCTGATCGCCGCGCGGCGCGGCGGGCGCGTCCTCGCCGCGCTGGGCGACAGCCGGCATCTCCGAACCCTCGGTCACCTCGCGGTAGAAGGTGCGGAAACCCAGGTCCTGGAACAGCTCGGCCAGGCGCGGCTTGTCCTTCCGGCCATGCTGCAGGCCCGGCAGGCCGTGCGGCAAGTCAGTCGCCAGGTTCACCTCGCAATCGATGGTGATCAGCCGCTTGCCCATCGGCAGCCAGTCCAGCGCCGCGCGCAGATTCTCGCCCACCTTGCCGCCGACGCTATCGGCCTGGGCGACGATGGCGTCCAGGCTGCCGTACTCCTCCAGCCACTTGACCGCGGTCTTCGGCCCGCATTTGTCGACGCCAGGCACATTGTCGACCTTGTCGCCGATCAGGGTCAGGTAGTCGATGATCCGGTTCGGCGGCACGCCGAACTTCTCCTTCACCCCGGCCTCGTCCAGCAGCTCGTTGGTCATGGTGTTGACCAGGGTGACGTCCGGCGTCACCAGCTGCGCCATGTCCTTGTCGCCGGTGGAGACGATCACCTTCATGCCGGCCGCCTCCCCCAGCCGCGCCAGCGTGCCGATCACGTCGTCAGCCTCCACGCCCGGCACCACCAGCATCGGCCAGCCGGAGGCTTGCACCACGTCGTGGACCGCCGTAATCTGGGAAGCGAGTTCCTCGGGCATCGACGGGCGATTGGCCTTGTATTCGGGATACAGGTCGTCGCGGAAGGTCTTGCCCTTCGCGTCGAAGACGCAGGCGCTATAATCGAATTCAACCTCCTTCTCCAGCCGCCTGAGCATGTTCACCATGCCATAGACAGCCCCCACCGGGCGGCCATCCGGGGAACGCAAATCGGGCATCGCGTGAAAGGCGCGGTACAAATAAGAAGAGCCGTCGATCAATAACAATGTTTTCATAAAGAGGCAGAAGTATGAGCTTGTCCGATAAGTTGCCGCAGACCAGTGACCGTCACGCCATGATGCAGCGCTTCCGTTCCCGCGAGGCCTGGCACGTGATGAAGATATTGTCGGAGTTTGTCGAGTCGGCCGAGGAACTGCAAGGCATTACCCCGGCGGTGAGCATATTCGGCAGCGCGCGCACGCCGCGCGATCACAAATACTACAAATTGACCGAGGATGTGGCGCGGCGTCTGTCCGACTCCGGCTTCTCGGTGATATCCGGCGGCGGCCCCGGCATCATGGAAGCCGCCAACAAAGGCGCATTTTACGGCAGAAGTCCGTCGGTGGCGCTCAACATCGTGCTGCCGCACGAACAAAAGCCCAACGACTACCAGGACCTGTCGGTCAAGTTCAACCACTTCTTCAGCCGCAAGGTGATGTTCGTCAAGCACGCGATCGCCTATGTGGTGATGCCCGGCGGTTTCGGCACGCTGGACGAGATGTTCGAGGCGCTGACGCTGATCCAGACCGGCAAGAGCCGCAAGATTCCCATCATCCTGTGCTGCAGCGAGTTCTGGACTGGTCTTCTGGACTGGGTGAAAGACCGCCTGGTCAGCGAAGGCATGATCAATCCCGACGACCTCAACCTGATCCAGCTGATCGATGATCCGCAGCAGATCGTCGACACCATTTTCAAACACTACGAAACCCGCGGCTTCGACGCGCTGCCCGAAGAACGCGAACAACTGCTCAACCTGTAGTCTGCTTGCGGTCTTTTTCCGACAGCGGCCGTTTGCCGCCAAACACGGGGTTCTAAAACGCCCGTCCGCAGTATCATGGGCGTCTGACGTAGCCACGCGCCGACGAACCACCGCGGCCCAGCCATCAAAACCAGGCGGCTGGGCTGCGCCGCTGGCGACAAAGACCGTAAACAAACGCCAAGAATCGCATACGAAAAAGGATAAACCATGCGCCGTCTCACCGCCCTGCTTCTCCTCCTGCCATTGGCGCCCGCCCTGGCCGCCGAAGCGCCCACCGCCCCGCCCAAGGCCATAGTGCCCCCGCCGCCTGCGATCAGCCCGTCCAATGCCGCCGAGGCGGAACCGGAAGTGCGCCTGATCCAAAAGGGCGATGAAAAGATCGAGGAGTACCGCCTGAACGGCCAGCTGTACATGGTCAAGGTCACGCCGGCCCATGGCGTGCCCTACTACCTGATAGACGACAACGGCTCCGGCAACATGAGGCAGATCGACCCCGCCACCCGCATCGTGATCCCCCGCTGGGTCTTGGTGCGATTCTGACGGAGGCGGCATGTCGGTTTACACCACGGTCAGCCGGGAATCGCTGCAACACTGGCTTCAAGGCTACGCGCTGGGACAATTGCAGGAGCTGCAAGGCATCGCGGCGGGCATCACCAACACCAATTACTTCGTCACCACCACGCACGGCCGCTACGTGCTGACGCTGTTCGAAACGCTGCATCTGGACGAGCTACCCTACTACCTGACGCTGATGAGCCATCTGGCCAGGCACGGCGTCGCCTGTCCGGCGCCAATCGCCGACCACACCGACAGCTTCGCCTCGATGCTCGCCGGCAAGCCTGCCTGCCTGGTCAGCTGCCTGTCAGGAAAAGACGTCGGCCATCCCAACCCCGATCAATGCCGCGCGGTTGGCGAGATGCTGGCGCAGATGCACAAGGCTGGCGCCACCTTCCCGCTGCAGATGGCGAATCCGCGCGGCCCGCGCTGGTGGAGCCGGACCGCGCAGCAACTCTATCCGCACATGCAGGCCGATCAGGCCGCGCTGCTGAGCGAGGAAATCCAGTTCCAAGATGGCCATCGCTTCGACCATCTGCCCAGCGGCGTGATCCACGCAGACCTGTTTCGCGACAATGTTTTGTTGGATGGAAACCACATCAGCGGCTTCATCGACTTTTATTACGCTTGCAACGACATCCTGCTGTATGACGTGGCCATCGCCGTCAACGACTGGGCCCGGCGCGACGACGGCGGACTGGATGATGAGCTGGCGAAAGCCTTCCTGGAAGGCTATCAGTCCGAGCGGCCGCTGGAAGCAGCCGAACGCGCCTGCTGGCCTGTCATGCTTAGGGCTGCCGCGCTTCGGTTCTGGGTATCGAGGCTGCAGGACCTGTACCAGCCTGCAAGCGGGGAGCTGACCTACACCAAGGATCCGGCCGTGTTCCAGCGAGTGCTGCTGGCTCACCGCCAGCGGCAGGATTTCTGGCTGTCTTGACACTGTCCAATCGCCGTATTGCGCGAAGCCAGCATGGGATTCACGATAACGTCATCAGATCCTCCTTGAAAAATGTGAAGATTCACATATCATCAAAGACGAGTAGTAGCCTGATAACTGAATTTCTGTGGCTCAACTTTTGAACAAAGGGTTCACCATGCTGCTGAAAAAAATCGTCATCCTCGCCCTCGCCTCCATGTTGGCCACCTCGGCTTTCGCAGCTGAGGAAACCGGTGCCGCCGGCACCACCGGCACAGCCGGCACGGCCGGCACCGCAACTGCCGGCACCGCTGGCGTCGCAGGCACCACCGCCGGCATCGCCGGTCTCAGCGTAGGCACCATCGCCGCCATCGGCGCCGCCGTCGCCGCTGCTGTTGCCGTTTCCAGCAACAGCAACTCTTCGTCGAGCCACTCGGCGGCTACCCACCACTAAACGGCCAAGCTGTATCGGCAAGTCAAGCGGCCCGACTTGAGAAAGTCGGTTCGCTTGGCTTGGTTTGGCTTTCGCTTTAAAACCCTTCTCCTTGATTGGCTTGCCCTGCAAAAAAATAATGGCAATGTCATAAGAAATAATAAATCAGTCCGTACTTATAAAACCGCCAAACCTTGTATCTAGCTTCACTTGGCATTAGGGGGCCGCCTTTGGGCGCGCATATTAAGTAGCACCAGCTACATCCAAGCTTGGACCGCGGTACATGCATAATAAATCCAGGTTTTATCTGGTCACGGGGGCTTTATGGGGAGGACTGCCGTTATTCCTCGCCTGCAACGCGTTTGCCCAACCATCGCTGACAGGGCAAATCGGCTATATCAATATGCCATCCGCCAGAGTTGGAGAGGACGGCACTTTCAGTCTCGGCTATGGCTACGACAAACCATATGGCATTCTCTGGACCTCCACTACCGTATTGCCATGGCTTGAAGTGTCGGGGCGCTATACATCCATTGCAGGCGTGCCTGGCTTTGCCGATCCGCAATATGGCAGCGGTTACGGTCGTTTTAAAGACAAGGCGATCGATCTGAAATTCCGGTTGCTGGAAGAATCGTCGTTCCTGCCTGAAATTGCACTTGGCACTACCGATATTCAAGGCACCCGGCTATGGAAAGGCACTTACCTCGTAGCGAGCAAAAATGTGTTGCCTGGGTTGGAAACCTCTGTTGGCGTGGGCTCAGGCCGCATCCAGGGCGCATTCGGCGGTATCCGATTCACTCCGTCCATTCTGCCCAGCTGGTCGTTGGTTGCAGAATACGATGCCAATAATTACCGCCAGGACCCCGCACCCTTCGGTATCGAGTCCTTTGCGGCACAACGCAACAAAGGTCCCGCTGTCGGCGTGGAATACCAATGGGGTTGGCTCGGTTTGCAGGTTGCACGGCAAAAGACTCACTCCAGCATCAATGCCAGAATAGATATCCCACTCAATCTCAAAGAATTCGTTCCGAAAATACAGGAGCCCGCCTATTTCAGCGGCGGCCCGGATCTTCCTGAGCGTCCCACGCTCGCCCAATGGAAAAACGAGCCCGATCGAGCCCGGAACCTAGCTACCGCGCTTGGCAAGCAAGATTTCAAGAACATCCGTATTGCGATGCAGCGCGACAGTCTGATCATGGAACTGAGCAACAGCCGCATCTCCAATGTCGGCCGAGCCGTCGGCCGGGCCGTGCGGACAGCACTCTATTTCGCGCCTTTGGAAACTCGCGAAATCAAAGTGGTTTACACCGAGCTGGAGCAACCCGTCGCAACTTACAGCTTCTACGATCTGGCGACGCTTAACGACTATCTGCTGGGAAAAGTAGACCGCACCCGCTTCTTGCAGACCGTCAACATCAAACCGGGTCGTGACGAGGAAGTTCAGCCTTTGGACAGCAGTACACTGGCGCAAACTCTCCGGGAAAGCATCGATGTCAGTCTTCTCACCAATCCAGAAGGCGATTTGATTCAAGTCACCAGCGACGATACCGAAGACAACCGCTTCCACCTCGCGCCCAAAATGGGCGCCTATTTCAACGACCCCAGCGGCGCATTCCACTACGACATCATGGCGGAAGCCACCTATAAACGCCGCTTGGGCAAAGGCCTGTATCTGGACAGCGCCCTGAGCGCCGACCTGTACAACACCATCACCGAGGTTAAACAACCTTCAAACAGCCTGTTGCCCCACGTCCGCTCCGATATTGCCGATTACAAGCGCGTCAAAACTCCCAAGCTCAACCGTCTGCTGTTGAACCAATACATGAGCATGTCGCCGAATACTTACGCCCGCGTCTCCGCCGGCCTGTATGAGGAAATGTTCCGCGGCGCCGGCGGACAGATTCTGTACTACCCCGGTTTCAACAAAAACTGGGCAGTGGATCTGGCAGTGGACGCACTGCAGCAACGCGGCGTGCAGGGCTGGTTCGATAAACGCGACTATCAAACCGTCACGGCGTTGGCCTCGCTGCATTACCAACTGCCGATGGGTGTCACGGCGACGATGCGCGCCGGTCGCTTCTTGGCCAAAGACGATGGCGTCAGGCTGGAAATCAAGCGCCGCTTCCGCTCCGGGATCGAAGCAGGCTTTTGGTACACCAAAACCAATGGCAACGATATAACCAACCCTGGCTCGCCGGCCCAACCCTATAACGACAAGGGATTATTCTTTTCCATCCCGCTGAACAGCCTGCTGACTCTGGACAACCGCACCGTCGGAAGCTTTTCTCTTGCGCCATGGACCCGCGACGTAGGGCAAATGGTGATGTCGCCGGGCGATCTCTACGAGATCATGAGCGACCCCAAACGCGACATCGACAGCTATGACGGCCTTGGCAATTTCGCTGAGCGGCCAGACGAGCAGAACCTGCCGCAAATCACGCCGCCTCAGCCCAGCTACCAACCCTGGCCTGCGATCCGGCTGCGGCTGGAAGACAGCGGCAATCGCTGGCTGGAATTGGACGACAAGGGCGCAGCGCTGGCCGCCGCTGCCGTCGCCACCTTCGCCGCCGCCGGCCTGGATCGTCCAGTGGACCGGTTCTTCAGCAAACGCCAGGACAATCGCCTGGTGCGGGACTGGGGCAAGTTGGGCAAAGGTCTTCCCATCGCCACAGTCGCGCTGTCCGGCGCCGCGTTCGCGCTGGGGGACGATAGATTGAGCAATACCGGATTGATCGCCCTGGAATCCAGCGTCGCCGCCGTCGCCGGCAGCTCGGTGCTGAAAATGGCCGTCAATCGCGCTCGTCCAGGCAGCGGCGGCGACAGCACATGGCGCTCTCAAGAGCCGGGAGAGTCACGGCTGCAAAGCAGCTTCACCTCCAATCACTCCGCCGTGCTGTTCGCATCCGTCACGCCTTTCGCCAAGGAATACGATCAACCCTGGCTGTACGGCGTGGCCGCGCTAGGCGCGGCGGGGCGCACGGCCAGCCGCGACCATTGGCTGTCGGATGTCGCGGCTGGCGGCCTGCTCGGCTACGCAATGGGCAGCTGGCTGTGGCAAGCCCAGCGCAATGACAGCCGATACCACAGCAGCCTGATCGCAACACCCAAACAGCTGGGCATGCAAATAGAAGTCCCTCTCCGATAAGTCTGAACAATAGGAACTCCGACCATGACTGCGCATATTCTGAAATCGAGTGGCAAACCCCTTCTGGCGCTCTGGCTGCTGAGCTGCAGCCTTCACTTACATGCGGCCGGATCCGGAACCGTCAATTATCCGAACCCCAGCATGCCCAGCTACGAGACAGACAGTTCCAACGGCCTGCCATCCATAAACAGCCTCCCCTCTCAAAACCAGACTGACAGGAAGGCCGCCGACAGCCGCTCGATGCCGGGCTACCCCCAGGCCGGCTACCCGCAACAGGCTGGCCAACCCTGGCGTCTGCTGGACGACAACGACTACACGATCAATCCTCTCGACGGCAAACCCAAGCTTCCCCCGTTCACTGACTATGTCCGAAAAGCCACGGAACAGACGCTGCCGATATTCGGCAGCCGTCTATTCCGCAACCCCGGCAACGCCTTCGAAGCATCGGACGGCGTGCAGGTCAATCCAGACTACATCATCGGCAGCGGCGACCAGTTGCAGGTCAAAGGCTGGGGCATGGTCGACATCGATCTGACGCTGACGGTCGATCGCAATGGTTCGATTTACCTTCCTCGAGTCGGCAGCGTCGCCGTGGCTGGCGTGCGTTATCGGGATCTTCAGGCAACGTTGAAAAAAAGCGTCAGCCGCGTCTTCAACAATTTCGACCTCAGTGTCAGCCTGCTGCAAACCCGGGCCGTTCAAGTCTATGTCGTCGGCCACGTGCGCCAGCCCGGCAGCTATACGCTGAACGCGATGAGCACGCTGTTCAACGCGGTGCTGAAAGCGGGAGGTCCCGACGACAGCGGCAGCCTGCGCAGCGTGACGCTGATGCGGGATGGCCGCGCCGTATCCAAAGTCGACTTGTACGGCATTCTGGTGAACGGCGACAAGTCAGCCGATCAGACCTTGCGCGACGGCGATGTGATCCAGATCCCGGCGACCGGTCCGCGTGTCGCGCTGCTGGGCGACGTCAAGACGCCGGCCATCTACGAATTCCGCCCCGGCGAAACCGCAAGCGACCTGCTGCACTGGGCTGGAGGCCTCGAATCCGCCGCCGAAGGCAAAGAGTTGCTGCTGGAAAAGAACGTGGACAACCGCTTCGTCAACCTGGTTCGCAACCAGAACTCCACTCAAGGCTTGGGCGCCATCGCCCTGAACGCGGGGGACATCTTCCGCCTGCATGTTCCAGGCGCGCAGGCTGTCGGCGTGCAGAGAGGAGATGAGTTCGTCACCGTCGGAGGAGAGGTCAAGCAAACCGGCACCTTCCAGATCCGCCGTGGCGAAACGCTGCGCCAACTGATCATGCGATTGGGCGGCGCGGACGACGACGGCTATGTCTTCGCCACTTCCATGAAGCGGGAAAGCATACGCCAGATGCAGCAGCAGAAACTGGATGAAGTCGCCAATCGCTTTGAAAAGGAATTGGAACAAACCGCGTCCTTGAAACTGGCCAAGCTCACCGACAAGGACACCATCGCCGCCGTCAACGCCGAAGTCGAAGGCCAACGCCAGATCGCGAAAAAAATGCGCGCGATCAAGTCGGAGGGACGCGTGGTGCTGGAGCTGAAAGACGCCGATGCACAAACCAAGGATTTGCCCGATCTGGAACTTCAGGACGGTGACCAAATCGAGATCCCCCGCCGTCCAGGCACCGTCTACGTGCTGGGGGCCGTCTATCAGAACAACGCCTTCATCTATCGTCCCCAGCGTTCGGTCGGCGATTACCTTTCGCTCGCTGGAGGCGTGACCAACTCGGGCGACAAGTCGTCCACCTATGTGCTGCGCGCCGACGGCACCGTAGCCAGCAACGATAGCGGCGGCTGGTTCTCCGGCGTCAGCGGAAAACGGGTCAATCCGGGCGACACCATTGTGGTTCCAGAAGAGCTCAACAGCGGTAGTTGGACCCAATCCCTGAAGGAATGGACCAGCATTCTGTACCAGTTCGGTCTCGGCGCTGCCGGCCTGAAGGTATTGAAATAAGTCCCAATATCCAGCATGAGGGAAAGAAAATGACGAACACGACAAATATTCAGACCGGCGATGAGATCGACCTGCCGGCACTGCTGTCGATGCTGCGTAAATACAAGTTTTGGATCACCCTCAGCACCTTGTTGTTCGGCAGCGCCGCATTAGCCTACTGCCTGCTGGCCAAACCTGTCTTCACCGCCACCAGCTCCATCATGCCTCCCCTGCAGCAAAGCAGCGGCATGAGCTCCCTACTGGGGCAATTGGGGGGTCTGGCGAGTATAGCCGGGGCCGGCAGCGGCTTGAAAAACCCCAATGACCTCTATATCGGCATGCTGCAAAGCCGCACCGTTGCCGACCATCTGATCAAGCGCTTCCAATTGAAGGAGCGTTATGAGCAACAGACGCTGGACGGGACCCGCAAGACCCTGAAAAGCCGGGTATCCATCGTTACGGGCAAAGATGGGCTGATCAACATCAATGTCGACGATCCCGATCCGCGATTCGCGGCTCAGCTCGCCAACGCCTACATTGATGAGCTGAAACAGTTGAATCAGGTTCTGGCCATGACCGATGCTGCCAAACGACGCCTATTTTTCGAACAGCAGTTGAAACAAACCAAGGAGCAATTAGCCAACGCCGAAACCGCTCTGCGCCAGACCCAGGAAAAAACCGGCCTGATCCAACCGGAAGGCCAATTGTCGGCCATCGTGGGCTCGGTGACTCAGCTGCGCGCCAACATCGCCGCCAAAGAGGTTCAACTGGAAGCGATGCGCAGCTACGCCACGCAACAGAATCCGCTATATATCCGCACAGAACAGGAGTTGAGCGGACTGCGCGAGCAACTGACGAAACTGGAAACCGGGAGAGAAGGCAGCGGCGATCTGTTGGTTCCCACCGGAAAAGTCGCGCAAAGCGGCCTGGAATACCTTCGCCGCCTGAGAGAGGTCAGATATCAGGAAACCATTTTCGAACTATTGGCCAAGCAATACGAACTAGCCAAGATAGACGAAGCCAAGGACTCGTCGCTGATCCAGGTATTGGACAGCGCGGTGCCTCCTGAGCTGAAAAGCAAGCCCACCCGCAGCCTGATCATGGCTGCAGGACTGCTGCTAGGCTTTCTGTTCGGCGCCTTGGGCTCCTTGCTGCACGCCAAGCTCTTCGACAGACAAGCTTTCAAACGCCTGGGACCCACACCTTCCCTAGCGCTGCGCAACGAGCATTGAAAGGCGCAACCGGCCGTTTCGCCGGCTCACGCCCTCTCCGCCGCCTGAATCCGCCGCCGGTACCCCATCCGGCAGATGAAGCCCAATACCAGCAGCAGATTCATCACCAGGGCCAGCCTCAAGGGGCTGGCCCAGGCCAGGGGCGCGACCACGCCGGCCACCAGGCTGGACACCATGGTCTGGCAGAAGCCTTGCAACGACGACGCGGTTCCGCGCAACTCCGGAAACTGGTCCATCAGATTCAGCGTGATCGACGGCGCCGCCAGCGACATGCCCGTGGTGTACAGCGCCAGCGGCAGCACCGCCCACGGCAGCGTCTGCTCCGGAGCCAGCAGGTTGTACGCCAGATTGGCCAGCGCCGCGGCGAACATCAGCCAATAGGCGCGCGACACCACCTCCCGCGACGAGAAATGCCCGGCCATGCGCCCCGACAGGTAAGCGCCGAACATGATCCCCGACACCGCCGGCCCGAACAGCCACAGGAACTCGGTCGGCCCCAGATGCAGATGCTGCATCAGGAACACCGGCGCCGACGGCACATACAGGAAAAACCCGGCGAAATTGAACGACACCGCCGCGGTCAGCAACTGGAAATTGACTGTGCGCCCCACCCTCCAATAACTGGCCAGCAACGGGCGCGGATGCAAGGGCTGCCGCGCCGCCTTCGGATGGGTCTCCGGCAGGCCGAACCAGCACAGCGCGAACAGCGCGAAGCCGATCAGCGCCATGAACGCGAAAATGGAATGCCAGCCGAAAGCGCCGAACAGCCAGCCGCCCACCACTGGCGCGATCGCCGGGGACAGCGAAAATAGCATGGTCACCTGCGACATCAGCCGCTGCGCCGCCGCGCCTTCCAGCCGATCGCGGATGATGGCCCGTCCGACCACCAGGCCGGCGCCGCCGCACAGCCCCTGCAACGCGCGGAACAACAATAGCTGACCCAGAGTATTGGACAGCGCGCAGCCGACCGAAGCCAGGCCGAACAGCAGCGTGGTCGCCAATATCACCGGCCGGCGGCCCACCGCGTCGGAAATCGAGCCATGCCACAGCATCATCAGCGCGTAGCAGAACAGATAGACCGTCAGCGCCTGTTGCATCTCCAGCGGCGACGCGGACAGCGAAGAACCGATGGCCCGCATGGCCGGCAGAAAGGTGTCGATGGAAAACGGGCCCAGGGTGGACAAGCCAGCCAGCAGCGCGGCCAAGCCGAAGTGTGTGCGGGAAGTGCGGGACATGACGTAAGAATCTCGGATAATGTTCGAATGGTAACGGTTGATGCCGCGCTTGCCAAACCCTGTCGGGAAACTTGGCAGGCCGGCGCTTTCATGCCACGATGCGCGCCCCTTCCCAACCCACCAGCAGCGGGTTATGCTGCCCATCATGCCGCAGCAGCCCGGATCAACGACAAGGGAGAAGCCACATGATCCGTCTCTATCACAATCCCAAGTGCTCGAAGTCCCGCGCCGCCCTCAGCCTGCTGGAGGAAGCCGGCGCCGATATCGAAGTCATCGAATATCTGAAGCATCCCCCCAGCTATGAAGAACTGGACCAGTTGCTGGGCATGCTGGGCCTGGAGCCTCGCGAACTGATGCGCCAGAAAGAGGAAGAATACGCCGACCTCTATCTGGACGACATCACGCTGGAGCGCAAGCATCTGATCGCCGCGATGGTGGACAATCCCAACCTGATCGAACGCCCCATCGCCATCGCCGGCAGCCGCGCCGTGATCGGCCGCCCGCCGGAGCAAGTCCTCAAGCTTCTAAGCGAGTAAATCCGCAGCCCAAACCACGGCGGCGTTTCCGATCGCCGCCGCTCGGCCTTTCCCCCTTCCGCTCCTCCCCCTTTTCCATCAAACCCATTGTCATTTCGCCACACTTTCCCCGCCCACTTCATTAGCAGGATTATTATTACTTGAAAAATAATACCGCACGTTACTAAAATAGCGGCATGAGTCCAAACAAGTCCTTTTCCCAGTTGGAGCAAGCGATCAGCCGCGTCGAGGCCCGCTTCCCCGGCGTGCCCCGCCAGGAAGTGATCCTGACCCGCCTGATCTTCCACATCGTGCCGCGGCTGACCTCCCATCTGTGCGAGTGCCTGAAGCAGCATGGCCTGAACGAGACGGTGTGGATGGCGATGCTGGCCTTGTACGCCTGTCCGAACCAGATGCTGAATCCATCGGATATCAGCGAGACGCTGGATTCCTCGCGCACCAACGCCACCCGCATCGCGGACGA
Organism: Chromobacterium sp. INPA-IVC; assembly: GCF_059047085.1. NCBI lineage: Bacteria > Pseudomonadati > Pseudomonadota > Betaproteobacteria > Neisseriales > Chromobacteriaceae > Chromobacterium > Chromobacterium sp. INPA-IVC. The sequence goes on from NZ_JBTNLS010000002.1 coordinate 221,612, forward strand.
GCTGGTGAAAAACGGCTGGGCCGCCCGCTCGGCCAGCGCCGAGGACAGGCGCAAGATCGTCCTGGAGCTGACCCCCGCCGGCGTGGCGCTGGTGGAAGGCCTGCTGCCCTACTCGCGCGAAATCCATCGCTCGCTGTGGACGGACTTCGACGCCGATGAGAAAGCCGAACTGGAACGGCTGATGCGCAAGCTGCTGAGCAAGCTCGGCGGCTGAGCCTGCGCTTTTTCGCTCACATAATAACTTGGGTGATTATCTACTGGATTAATCAGCCCAGGACCGACACGCATCATTGATGGAGACCGACAAGGTGAACAAGAAATCCTGGCCACAAGCCGCCGGGGTGTTGCTGATCAGCGCCGTGCTGAGCGGCTGCGCCAGCTTCGGCCCAGACGCCGCCCCCGACCAGATGGTGGGCGCCGACCAGCTCAAGCTGGCCGTCGCCGGCCAGCAGAATGTCCGCGCCGACTGGTGGCGCCAATTGAACGACCCCGAGCTCGACCGCCTGGTGGAGGCGACGCTGAAAGATTCTCCGTCGCTGAAGCTGGCCGACGCGCGCCTGCGCCAGGCGCGCGCCGCCGTCGGCATCGTGGAAAGCAAGGACGGCCCGCAGCTGGACGCGCTGGCCAACGCCGTGCAGATCCACGCCGACCCGCTCAAGGCCATCCCGCACAACGACAAGGACTACATCAACGCCTACACCGCGGCGCTGATGGGCAGCTGGGAATTCGACTTCTGGGGCAAGAACCACGCCGCAGTCAGCGCCGCCCTCGGCCAGCAGCAGGCCATCGCCTTCGAAGGCCAGCAGACCCGCTTGCTGCTGACCCAGGCCGTGGTCGCCCAATACACCCAGCTGCAACGCGGCCTGGCCCAATCCAAGCTGCTGTCCCAGCGCCTGGCCATCGCCCAGAGCCGCCAGAAGCTGACCCAGGCCCGCATCAACGCCGGCCTGCTGCCGGGCGACAACCAGCGCGGCAACGAAGTGTCCATCGAGCGGCTGCAGCAGCAGCAAAGCGCGCTGGATAACGACATCGCCCGCAGCCGCCACGCGCTGGCCGCGCTGACCGGCCAGGCGCCGCAACAGCAGGACGGCCTGAATCCCGGCCTACTGGACGCCGCGCCGGAGCCGGTGCTGGACAAGCTGGACGCCAACCTGCTGGGCCGCCGTCCCGACATCGCCGCCCAGCGCGCCCGCGTCGAATCCATGTCCGCCTCGGTCAAGGAGGCGCGCGCCGAGTTCTACCCCAACGTCAAGCTGACCGTGTTCGCCGGCCAGAGCTCGCTGCAGATGGACCAGCTGTGGAAGAGCGAATCGTCGCTGTGGGGCTTCATGCCGGCCATCAGCCTGCCGATCTTCCACTCCGGCCAGCTGCAGTCCAACCTGTCCAAACAGCAGGCCGGCTACGACATGGCGGTGCAGCAATACAACCAGGCCGTGTTCGACGCGTTGCGCGACGCCGCCGACGCGGTGTCCGGTTGGCAAAACAGCCAGCGCCAGCTGCGGCAGACCGAACGCGCGCTGCAAAGCAGCCGCAAAGCCAATGACTCGATGGCCGCCCGCCTGCGCGCCGGCCTGATCAACAAACTGTCGCTGCTGGACTCCCAGGACGCGCTGCTGAGCCAGCAATCCTCCAGCATCGACGCCAAGGCCGCCAGCCGCCTGGCCTGGGCCACCCTGAACACCGCATTGGGCGGCGGTTTCGACAACCAGACCGCCACCCGCTAAGGACACACATCAAATGGATCAGAAACTGGAAACCGCGAAGAGCCGCAAACGCAACCTGCTGGTGGCCACCACCCTGTTCGCCGCCATCGCCATCGGCTACGGCGCCTACTGGTCGTTGGTGCTGAGCCACCAGGAAGACACCGACGACGCCTATGTCGGCGGCCATCTGGTGCAAGTCACCCCGGAAGTGGGCGGCACCGTCGCCAAGATCCTGGTCGACGACACCGTGGCGGTGAAAGCCGGCCAGGTGCTGGTCAGCTACGACAACAGCGACGCCCAGCTGGCCTTCGAGCGCGCCCGCAACGAATTCGCCCAGACCGTGCGCCAGACCCGCCAATTGATGGCCAACAGCCAGCAATTGGACGCCCAAGTGGCGCTGCGCCAGGCCGAGCTGTCCCGCGCCGAATCCGACCTGAAACGCCGTAAACAGCTAGCCGGCAGCGAAGCGATGTCCGCGGAAGAGCTGGGACACGCAAGCGACGCCGCCGCCGCCGCCCAGGCCGCGCTGGCCGCCGCCCAGGAGCAGGCCAAGGCCGGCCTGGCGCTGGTGGGCAAGGACGAGCTCGCGCACCAGCCGGCGGTCAAGGCCGCCGCCAGCCGCCTGAAGGAAGCCTGGCTCGCGCTGCAGCGCACCGAGATCAAGTCGCCGGTGAACGGCACCGTCGCCCGCCGCAACGTGCAGGTGGGCCAGCGGGTCGCCGCCGGCACGCCGCTGATGGCCGTGGTGCCGCTGGAGCACCTGTGGGTGGACGCCAACTTCAAGGAAGGCCAGCTGGCCAAGATCCGCATCGGCCAGCCGGTGGAGCTGAAGTCCGACCTGTACGGCGGCAAGGTGGTCTACCACGGCAAAGTGCAGGGCCTGTCGGCCGGCACCGGCAGCGCCTTCTCGCTGCTGCCGGCGCAGAACGCCACCGGCAACTGGATCAAGGTGGTGCAGCGCGTGCCGGTTCGCATCGCGCTCGACCCCAAGGATCTGCAGGAGCACCCGCTGCGCGTCGGCCTGTCTATCGACGCGGTGGTGGACACCAGCAACCAGGATGGCAAATCGCTGGCCGAGGCCGCCCCGGCGACCGTGGTCAGCGAACACAACGGCACCCTGCCCGACCTGAAGCAGGCCGACAAGCTGGTCGCCGAAATCCTGGCCGCCAACGCCGGCAAGTAAGGACCCCCACCCATGAACCATCCGCCACTGAGCGGCTCGAAACTGGTCTGGATCACGCTGGCGCTGTCGATGTCGGTGTTCATGCAAGTGCTGGACACCACTATCGCCAACGTGGCGCTGCCCACCATTTCGGGCAACCTCGGCGCCGCCACCAGCCAGGGCACCTGGGTGATCACCTCGTTCGGCGTCGCCAACGCCATCGCAGTGCCGCTGACCGGCTGGCTGGCCAAGCGCTTCGGCGAAGTGAGGCTGTTCACCGCGTCCACGCTGCTGTTCGTGCTGACCTCCTGGCTGTGCGGCATGTCCAACAGCCTGGAAATGCTGATCTTCTTCCGCGTGCTGCAAGGCGCGGTGGCCGGTCCGATGATTCCACTGTCGCAGAGCTTGCTGATGTCATGCTACCCGCCAGCCAAGAAGAGCATGGCGCTGGCACTATGGGCGATGACGGTGATCGTCGCGCCGGTGTTCGGCCCGATTCTGGGCGGCGTGATCAGCGACAACTGGCACTGGGGCTGGATCTTCTTCATCAACGTGCCGGTGGGCCTCGCGGCTGCCTTCATCTCCTGGCGCATCCTGAAGAGCCGCGAAACCGACACCTTCGACCTGCCCATCGACAAGCTCGGCCTGGCCTTGCTGGTGATCGGCGTCGGCTCGCTGCAGATGGTGCTGGACCGCGGCAAGGAGCTGGATTGGTTCAACTCCGCCGAGGTCGTCACCCTGGCCGTGATCGCCTTCCTGGCGCTGACCTATCTGGTGATCTGGGAACTGGGCGAGGAGCACCCCATCGTCGACCTGTCGCTGTTCAGCCAGCGCAACTTCACTGTCGGCACCGTCGCCATCAGCCTGGGCTTCATGCTGTACTTCGGCGCCGTGGTGCTGCTGCCCTTGATGCTGCAGACCCAGCTGGGCTACACCGCCACCTGGGCCGGCCTGGCCGCCGCGCCGATCGGCCTGATCCCGGTGGTGCTGTCGCCGATCATCGGCAAGAATGCGCACCGCTGGGATATGCGCTGGGTGGTGACGGTGAGCTTCAGCGTCTACGCCATCTGCTTCTTCTGGCGCAGCAACTTCAACACCGACATGGACTTTTCCTACGTGGTGTGGCCGCAGGTGGTGCAGGGCATAGGCGTGGCCTGCTTCTTCATGCCGCTGACGACGATCACGCTGTCCGGCCTGCATCCGTCGCGGATCGCCAGCGCGTCCAGCCTGTCGAACTTCCTGCGCATTCTGGCGGGCAGCATCGGCACCTCGATCACGACGACGATGTGGGACCGCCGCGAGGCGCAGCACCACTCCAAGCTGACCGAGCATGTGACGCAGTACGATCCGGCTTCGGTGTCGTGGTTCGACACCATGGGCAAACTCGGTCTGGGGCCCAGCCAGCAACAGGCGCTGACCCAGCTGCAGATCACCAAGCAGGGCTACATCATGGCAGCCAACGAGATCTTCTGGATCTCCGGCATCCTGTTCGTGCTGCTGATCGCGCTGGTCTGGTTCGCCAAGCCGCCGTTCACCGCCTCCGGCGGCGACAGCGGCGCGCACTAGGACAAGCCAAGCAAAGCCCCGATGCCGCGTTGCGCCGCCTTGGAGCTTTCTTGGTCCCTGGCGATGATGAAAACGGGCAGGACCTGACGGTCCTGCCCGTTTTTCATTGCAGGTGCCGGCCGAAGGCCTCCATGCCGCGGCCTATCGCCTTGTCCCGGTGCTGGATGCGGTACAGCGTCCGGGTCAGCCGCGGCAGATCGGCATCCACCTCGACGATGCTGCCGGCCGCCAACAAATCGGCCGCCACATGCCGCGACAGGCAGCTGACGCCCAGCCCCGCCGCCACCGCGTGCTTGATCGCCTCGGAATGGCCCAGCTCCATGCTGATCGATAGCCGCATCAGGTGCGGCAGCAGCACCCGCTCCACTTCCTCCCGGGTGCCGGAACCGGCCTCGCGCAGTATCCACTCCGCTTCGGCCAGCTCCGCCGCCGCCACCTTGCGGCCGGCCAACGGATGCGACACGGCGGCGAACACCAGCAGCTCATCCTGCCGCCAAGGGCTGGCCAACAGCTCCGGATGGTGACAGGGCCCTTCTATCAGGCCGAAATCGACGCGAAACGCCGCCACCGCCTCGACGATGTCGCGGGTATTGGCCACCTCCAGCTCCAGCCGCGCCTGCGGCCAATCCCGGCGGAAAGCGGCCAGCAGCGGCGGCAGCAGATAATTGGCGATGGTGGTGCTGGCGCCGATGCGCAAGGCCAGCCCGCCGCCGTCGAACAGCCCCTGGACATCGCCGGCGGCGTCCAGCAGCGCGCGGGCGCGCGGCAGCAACAGGCGGCCGTGCTCGTTGATCAGCAGCCGCCGCCCGACGCGATCGAACAGCTTGGCGCCCAGCCCCTGCTCCAGCTTGTCCAGCGCCTGGCTGGCGGCAGACTGCGTCAGCGCCACCCGCTCGGCCGCGCGCGTCACCGTGTCCAGCTCCGCCACCGCGACGAACACCTCCAGCTCTCTCAGGCTGATGCGCAGGCTCATGCCGGCTCCTAAGCAGTTTTATTAATGATATCTATTAATTTTATCCGTTTTTTTACTTATCAACAGTGGCGTATCTTGGACATATACTAAAGAGGCATTAGCATATGACTAATTATCGCAACCTGATTCCCGGCCTGGCGTTGTCGCTGGGCCTGGCCGGCGCGGCCATCTGGGCCGCGGAGCTGCCGGCGATGAAAAGCCTGGGCCTGTCGGCCCTCACCCTCGCCATCGTCGGCGGCATGATAGTCGGCAACACCGTCTATCGTTTCATCGCCGAGCCCAGCCACCATGGCGTGACTTTCTCCAAGCAGAAGCTGCTGCGCGCCGGCATCATCCTGTTCGGCTTCAAGCTGACTTTCCAGGACATCGCCGCCGTCGGCTTTTCCGGCGTGCTGATCGACGCGCTGGTGCTGACGTCCACCTTCTTCCTCGCCTTCTGGCTGGGCCGCAAAAAGCTGGGACTGGATGAGCAGAGCGTGATCCTGATCGGCGCCGGCAGCTCGATCTGCGGCGCGGCCGCGGTGCTGGCCACCGAGCCGGTGATCAAGGCCCATGCGGAGAAAGTGGCTGTCGCGGTGGCCACCGTGGTGGTGTTCGGCACCGCCGCGATGTTCCTGTGGCCGCTGATGTACGACGCGGTGCGCCACCTGGGCATCTCTGAGTTCAGCTATGGCCTGTTCGCCGGCTCCACCATCCACGAGGTGGCGCAAGCCGTCGCCGCCGGCAAGTCGGTCAGCGACGCGGCGATGAATACCGCGGTGATCACCAAGATGATCCGCGTGATGATGCTGGCGCCGTTCCTGATCGCCCTGTCCGCCTGGCTTGCGGCCAAGCACAGCGGCGGCAAAGCGCAGAAGCAGCCGATCTCCATCCCCTGGTTCGCCGTCGCTTTCCTCGTCGTGGCCGGCTTCAACTCCTTCGACCTGCTGCCGCGCGCGCTGCTGCAACAGATCATCTCGCTGGACAACCTGCTGCTGGCCGCCGCGATGGGCGCGCTGGGCCTGACCACCCACATCTCGGCCATCCGCCAGGCCGGCGCCAAGCCGCTGCTGTTGGCCAGCGCGCTGTTCGGCTGGCTGATCGTCGGCGGCGGCCTGATCAACGCCGGCGTCGCGGCGCTGCTGCACTGACGCCCCTCCACGCCAAGGAAGCACGCATGAAAAAACGCCCGGCAAAACCGGGCGTTTTTCTATGCAGAACCATCAGGACTCAGCACGGACACTTCTTCACGCTCTTGCCGCCGTAACGCTGCTCCTGGCAGTAGCGGAAGAACGCCTCGCGGCTCATCACCTGGGCCTCGGGGTCGAAACGGCGGCGGCTGCTGACATAGACGTCGTAGTCGCGCTGCCCCACCATCAACCGGGCGGTACGCACCGCCGCCCGCCACAATTCAGCCATTGGCGCCTCCCTGTCGGTATACCGCCGGCACTTCCTTGGCCGTCACCCACTTCACCGCCAGCGACTTGCGGATCACGTGGATGCCGAACACCAGCATCGCCAGCACCACCGCCATGAACAGCGCGGTCAGCGTGGCGTCCACATAATCATTGAAGATGATCTGCTGCATTTGCGCCATGTTCTTGGCCGGCGCCAGCAGCTCGCCCTTGGCCGCGGCGGCGGAGAACTTGTCGGCGTGGGCCAGGAAGCTGATCTTGGGGCTGGCGTCGAACAGCTTCTGCCAGCCGGCGGTCAGCGTGGCCAGCAGCAGCCAGACGGTGGGCAGCGCGGTCACCCACACGTAGCGCGTCTTCTGCATTTTCACCAGCACCACGGTGGCCAGGGTCAGCGCGATGCCGGCCAGCATCTGGTTGGCGATGCCGAACAGCGGCCACAAGGTATTGATGCCGCCCAGCGGGTCCACCACGCCCTGGTACAGGAAGTAGCCCCAAGCCGCGACGGCGAGGCCGGTGGCGACGAAGTTGGCCGCCCACGACTCGGTGTCGGCCATCGGCTTGATGAACACGCCCAGCAGGTCCTGGATCATGAAGCGCAGCACGCGGGTGCCGGCGTCGACGGTGGTGAGGATGAACAGCGCTTCGAACAGGATGGCGAAGTGGTACCAGAACGCCATCATGGTCTTGCCGCCGATCACGCCGGACAGGATGTGGGCCATGCCCACCGCCAGCGTCGGCGCGCCGCCAGCGCGCGACAACACAGTGTGCTCGCCGACGTCGGCCGCCAACTGGGTCAGCGTGTCCGGGGTGATGACGAAGCCCCAGCCGGAGATCACCTGGGCGGCGTCCGCCGCGGTCTTGCCGATCAGGGCCGCCGGGCTGTTCATCGCGAAATAGACGCCCGGGTCCAGCACGCAGGCGGCGATCAGCGCCATGATGGCGACGAAGCTCTCCACCAGCATGGCGCCGTAGCCGATCAGGCGGGCGTGGGATTCGTTCTCGATCAGCTTGGGCGTGGTGCCGGAGGCCACCAGCGAGTGGAAGCCGGACACCGCGCCGCAGGCGATGGTGATGAACAGGAAGGGGAACAGGTTGCCGGCGAACACCGGACCGCTGCCGTCGATGAATCGTGTGACCGACGGCATGTGCAGCGGCGGCGCCACCACCAGGATGCCGATGGCCAGGCCGACGATGGTGCCGATCTTGAGGAAGGTGGACAAGTAGTCGCGCGGCGCCAGCAGCAGCCACACCGGCAGCACCGAAGCGATGAAGCCGTAGCCGATCAGCAGCCAGGCCAGCGTGGTACCCTTCAGCGTGAACAGCGGCGCCAGCGTCGCGCTCTTGGCGACATCGCCGCCATAGACGATGGCCAGCATCAACAGGATGAAGCCCAGCACCGACACCTCGCCGATCTTGCCCGGACGGATGAAGCGGGTGTACACGCCCATGAACAGCGCGATCGGAATGGTGCAGGCGATGGTGAAGGTGCCCCACGGGCTGTCGGCCAGCGCCTTGACCACCACCAAGGCCAGCACCGCCAGCAGGATCACCATGATCATCAGCACGCCGATGGAGGCGATCACGCCGGCGATGTCGCCCATTTCCTGGCGTATCATCTCGCCCAGCGACTTGCCGTCGCGGCGCATCGACAGGAACAGAGTCAGGAAGTCCTGCACCGCGCCCGCCAGCATCACCCCGACCAGGATCCACAAGGTGCCCGGCAGGTAGCCCATCTGCGCGGCCAGCACCGGGCCCACCAGCGGGCCGGCGCCGGCGATGGCGGCGAAGTGGTGGCCGAACACCACCCACTTGTTGGTGGGCACGTAATCGAGCCCGTCGTTGAACTTCTCGGCCGGCGTCAGCCGGCGCGCGTCGAGCTCCAGCACCTTTTCGGCGATGAAGCGGCCATAGAAGCGGTAGGCGATCGCGTAGACCGACAAGGCGGCCACCACCAGCCACACCGCGTTGATCGTCTCGCCGCGGTTGAGCGCCACCATGGCGAAGGCCGTCGCCCCCGCCAGCGCCACCAGCAGCCAGACCACGCACTGTTTGACCTGTTGCATAAGGAAGTCCCTGTTCTCTCTCTATTTCTCCCGGCGCTTGCGGCGGCAGCCCATCTGTCCGCCGCGATCCGGCTTGGGTACTGCTGCTTTGATTCTGTCGGCATAGCGGCCGAAACACAAGCCTGCCAGCCCGAACGGCCCGTGTTACTATTTTTGCTGGGAAATCGGGATACCTCGCAATGCCACAACACATTCTGATTGTCGAAGACGACGCCAGACTGGCCGAACTAATCGCCGCCTACCTGACCAAGCACGGTTACCAGGTCAGCCTGCACGGCCGCGGCGACACCGCGCCCGCCTTCATCCTGGAGACCCGTCCGGACCTGGTGGTGCTGGACGTGATGCTGCCGGGCAAGGAAGGCTTCGACGTCTGCCGCGATGTCCGCCCCCACTACGGCGGCCGCATCCTGATGATGACTGCCCGCGACGAAGACGTGGACGAGATTCTGGGCCTGGAGCTGGGGGCCGACGACTATCTGGCCAAGCCGGTGGAGCCGCGCCGGCTGCTGGCCCGCATCCGCGCGCTGCTGCGCCGCAGCGGCGGCGCCCGCCAAGAGAGCGGCGGCGTCGCCATCGAAAACGACGGCATCACCTTCGGCCAGTTCAGCATCAGCCAGGCCACCCGCGAAGCGTTGTTGGGCGACGAGCAGATCGAGCTGACCACCGCCGAGTTCGACCTGTTGTGGCTGCTGGCCACCCACGCCGGCCAGGTGCTGTCGCGCGACGACATCATGAGCGAGCTGCGGGGCATAGGCTTCGATGGCCTCGACCGCTCGATCGACGCCCGCATCTCGCGGCTGCGCCGCAAGCTGGGCGACAATCCGGACGCGCCGGCGCGGATCAAGACCGTGCGCGGCAAGGGCTATTTGTTCTCGCGCAGCGACTGGGAATAGGCAATGCCGTCCAAGAACCTGCGCGGCTGGCTGCGCCCATCGCTGGGAACGCTGTTCGCCCGCTACTTTCTGATCACCATGCTGATACAGCTGTTGATCATCATCGGCTTCGGCTTCCTGGTGACCAAGCTGTACGAGAAAAGCGACCAGGCCGGCAAGACCCTGTTCATGCGCGGCACCGTGACGCTGATCCAGGACAGGCTGCGTGAGCAGCCGCCGCAGCGCTGGAACGCGGAGCTGGCCTCCATCGCCAGCCGCTTCAGCTACCCGATCCGGCTGCTCGACCAGCCGCCCGCCGAGCTGGACGACAAGGCGCTGGCGGTGCTGGGCCACGGCCAGCCCTATCTCGACGCAGACAATCAAATCCTGTACGCGTCGACGCCGTCCCGCCCCGGGCTGCTGGCGCTGGGCCCGCTGGACATGCAGTCCAGCGACAACACCTGGATCAGCGAAGACATCGAGGTGCTGCTGATCTGGATGCTGCTGTCCGGCGCCACGCTGGGCACCTTGCTGTACTTCATCCTGCGCCCGCTGTGGACCGACTTGCTGGAAGTGCGGCGCACCGCCGAAGTGTTCGCCGAGGGCGACTTCAGCGCCCGGGCCCGCTCGGCCAAGAGCCGGTTGTTCGCGCCGCTGCCGCTGGCCTTCAACAGCATGGCCTCGCGGCTGGAGCGCCAGCTGGAAACCCGCCAGGCGCTGTCGCACGCCATCGCCCATGAAATCCGCACGCCCATCGCCCGGCTGCGCTTCGGCCTGACCATGCTGGAAGAGGAAGAAGACCCGACGGAATGGAAGCGCTACCGCGACGGCATGGAGCGCGACATGCTGGAGCTGGAGGAACTGATCAGCACCAGCATGGAATTCGCCAAGCTGCGCCGCAGCGAGGTGCCGCTGCATCTGGAAACCGTGGACCTGTTCGACTGGTTCGACGACCTGATCGACCTGGTCACGCCGCTGAAGCCGCCGCACTTGTCGCTGTCGCTGGAATGTCCGCGCGAAGACGGCGCCTTCGACCGCAAGCTGATGTACATCGCCACCCGCAACCTGCTGCTGAACGCGTTCAAGTACGCCCACTCGCAAGTGAGGATGCGGGTCTATCACCAGGGCTCTCAATTGATCATGGAAGTGGATGACGACGGCTGCGGCATCCCGGAGGAAGACCGCGACAAAGTGTTCGAGCCCTTTCTGCGGCTGGACCGCAGCCGCGACCGCGCCACCGGCGGCCACGGCCTGGGCCTGTCCTTCGTGCGCTTGATCGCCGAGCACCACCACGGCCACGCCAGCGCCGGCTCCAGCGAGCTGGGCGGCGCGCGTTTTCGCATGATCATTGCGCAGCCGGCCCCTTGCGGGCAATAAGTCACTCATTGTCACAAAGCATCGACAGGAAGCCCACAGACCGCTTGCCGCCATTTGCCGATAATCCCCATCATTAGTAATGATAGGAATATGCAGAATGGTTTCCTCACGACCGGCGGCGTTGCTGGTGCATGGACTCGGCGGCACTGCCTATGATCTGGGCGCGCTGGGCCGCACGCTGGAAGACGCCGACATCGTTACCCACTCCCCGGTGCTGCCCGGTCACGGCGGCACGCCGGAAGACCTGCTCGGCGTAGGCTGGGAGGATTGGGTGGAAAGCATTCGCGCCGAATACCGCGCGCTGAAGGCCAAGCACAAAGTGGTGCACCTGGCCGGCGTCTGCCTGGGCGGCCTGGTGGCGCTGGAAGTGGCGCGCCGCGAGAAGCACCAGGACAAGCTGGCCCTCTACGCGCCGCCGGTGTTTCTGGACGGCTGGAGCCTGCCCAAGCTGACCTGGCTGCGCCACGCCGTGTATCACGTCCCCCGGCTGGCCAAGAAAATGCGCGTGCCCGAGGTATCGCCGTTCGGCATCAAGAACGCCCGCATCCGCAAGGCGATCCAGCAGCGCTTCGAGCGCGGCGACCGCTTCCACTACGCCTACATCCCGCTGATGTGCATCCGCGAAGTGGACCGCCTGCGCCGCCAGTTGCTGCCGCGCCTGGCCGAGATCACCTGTCCGACACTGATCGTCCACGCCGACGAGGACGACATCACCAGCCCGCGCTCCGCCCACCACCTGATGCAATATCTGGGCGGCCCGGTGGACTTCATGCCGCTGTCCAACAGCTATCACATGGTGATGGTGGACAACGAGCGCGCCGAAGTGCTGCAGCGCAGCCTGAAGTTCTTCAACAGCCAGCCCAAGCCGACGCAACCGGTCGAGCAGGCCTGCGGCTGGACCGCGTTCGCGGCGGCCTGAGGCCTCCTTTCCCTGTCAATCAAACCGCCCGCCACCCGCGGGCGGTTTTGTTTGCGGCCGGATCCTAGAGACAAGTTCCGGCCAACCTCTTCATGACAAATTATTCATGTAAGTCCTGTTTTACATTTAGTTACAGAACCTACTCTCACCCCCATCACAAGCCAGACAAATCAGCCGCGCTCTTCCTAGAGAATGTTTACTCTATTAATAAAACCTAATGATTAAAATGAAACACATCATTATCGCATCCGTGTTGAGCCTGTCCGCCCTGACCGCCCACGCCGCCGACAACGGCGCCTACGTGTTCGGCAATCTGGGATACAACACCAGCAAAATGAAAATGTTCGGCGATACCGGAGGCGCGCAACTGCAAAACAACAAAGCAGCCGGCACCAGCTGGGAAATCGGCGCCGGCTACCGCATCAACCCCTATCTGGCGACTGAACTGTCCTACGCCGATTTCGGCAAGATGCAAGGCGACATCTCCGGCAACGGCGACAAAACCACTGCGTCGATGGCTCTGCGCGCCGAGCGCGTGGCTGTCCTCGGCATTCTGCCGGTGGCGGACAATCTGGAAGTGTTTGGCAAACTCAGCCTGAACAATGTACATGCCAACGCCAAGTTCCAGAACTCCGAAGGGTCAGGCTCCGAAAAGAAAAGCAATGTCAAAGCCGGCGTAGGCTTCGGCGCCAGCTACGCCGTCAACAAGAACTTGTCCGTGCGCGGCGAATACGAATACATCGCCGCCCGTTACCAGGCAGGGGACGATGCCGGCCTGAAAACCAATGGCATCAATCTGTTCAAAGCCGGCCTGAGCTACCAGTTCTAATAAGCCATACCGATTGCCCGCCGCCCGGCGGGCAATTTTCATTGCCCCTCCGCCTCATCGCCGCGATGTCGCCTCTGCTACAATCTGCTCCAACTTTCTTGCGAGACAGATCCCACCATGAGCCATCCGCACAGCGACGCCGTGAAATCCTTTCTGCTGGACCTGCAAGACCGCATCTGCGCGGCGCTGGAACTGGCCGACGGCAGGGCCCAGTTCGCCGAAGACGCCTGGAGCCGCGAGGCCGGCGGCGGCGGGCGCAGCCGGGTGCTGAAGGATGGCGAGGTGTTCGAGCAAGCCGGCGTCAATTTTTCCCACGTCCACGGTGACGCGTTGCCCGCTTCCGCCACCGCGCACCGGCCGGAGCTGGCCGGCCGCCGCTTCGAGGCGATGGGCGTGTCGCTGGTGATCCATCCGTCCAATCCGCACGTGCCCACCAGCCACGCCAACGTGCGCTTCTTCATCGCGGAAAAGGATGGCGAGGCGCCGGTGTGGTGGTTCGGCGGCGGCTTCGACCTGACCCCGTATTACCCGCAAGAAGAAGACGCCGTGCACTGGCATACGGTGGCGCGCGACCTGTGCGCGCCGTTTGGCGGCGAGGTCTATCCGCGCTACAAGAAATGGTGCGACGAATACTTCCACCTGAAGCACCGCAATGAGGCGCGCGGCATCGGCGGCCTGTTCTTCGACGACCTCAACGAATGGGGCTTCGACAAGAGCTTCGCCTTCACCCGCGCGGTCGGCGACGGCTATCTGGACGCCTACCTGCCCATCGTCGCGCGACGCAAGGAACAAGCCTGGGGCGACCGCGAACGCCAGTTCCAGCTATACCGTCGCGGCCGCTACGTCGAGTTCAACCTGGTCTGGGACCGCGGCACGCTGTTCGGCCTGCAGTCGGGCGGCCGCACCGAGTCCATCCTGATGTCGATGCCGCCGCTGGTGCGCTGGGAATACGGCTACCAGCCGGAGCCGGGCAGCCCGGAAGCCAGGCTGCACACCGACTTCCTGCCGCCGCGCGATTGGGTGTGATCAGGCCGGCGTGGCTGGCGGCTTGGGAATTTGCCGCAGCCAGCGCAGCGTCCTGTCTTTCTCCTCAGGCGAGCACCCCCGGCGCGCTCCGGTAATCGTGATGACGCAGCCCTGCTCGGTCCATTGCAACTCGCTGCGCCGCCCATTTTCCTCCACGCTCATCGCAAGCCAGGCGCCAGTGCCAAACCGCGGGGCGGCGCCTGCGGCGTCCACTTTTCCCTGCACGGACAGCGTGATCTGCCGGCCATCCGCCTGATAACGGTACTCCTGACTCGCGGCGCGCTGCTCCGCGGGCACCGGCGGGGGCAACGGGGGGGGATTGCCGATTGCGGCCATCTATCTCTCCTTGTCTTATGCTTAAAAAACGCCCAGGCGATCAAAGCCCAGATTGAACTTGGCGAACAACACATGGCTACGGACGGCGCTTTCCGCTCCGCCCATTCCGGCCTGTACGCCATCCAGGCCTTGCCCCACGCCCAAATACAGCGATGAGCGCGGTGTCGGCAACCAGGTCAGCATCACTTGCCAATCCCGGCTACGCTCGCTGGCATTGAATCCGCCCGGAGCCTCGTAGCGGGATAGAGAGCGCTCTAGTTGCCACCATCTGACAATTGCGCGCAGATACAGCCTGGGGCCCCAGAAGTAATAGCCGCGCACATCATTCGCCGTTTCGCGGCTCACCTTGCTGCCCGCCACGTGGAGCTCGCGCCAGTTGCGCTGCCATTCCAGCCGCACCGACTGCCAGGGGGCGACGCTCAGATCGAACTTCCATCGCTGCTGTCGTCCCTGGCGCGCATTTTCGCGGTCGATATCCCCGCTGAACACCGCCCCACCGCTCAGGCTCCAGTGTTCGCTGGGCGCGGCCGCCGCAGCCCACTCCACACCGCTGAGCGAATAATCCTGCCCCTGAAAACGGCGCCGCTTGTCCATCAACCATACCGTGGCGTTGCTTTGACCTATGCCTGACATTGACAGCCACAACTGCGCGTTTCGCTCGATAGGCTCATCCTCCAGCGTCCGCCGCCGCGACCAATCCAGGCCGGCATCGTACTCATTGATCGCCGCGCCAGGCTGCTGCCTGAAAATGCGCTTGAGCGCCATGCCTTGCTGCTGCATGTCCACCCGGGGCATATACCCCAGGTCGGCACGGAAGTCCGGCGTGATGCGCTGCCACCACAGCTTGTTGTCCCAGTCATCCGTCGAGTAGCCCAGCCGGGCATGCCAGGCCCTGCCTGCATGGCTTTGCGCATCTCGCCACGGCTCTTCGCTGCGCGAAGCCAGCACAGAGCCGTCCACCCAGAGCGAACGACCCAACCCTGCTTTGCCATCCATGCCCAACAGCCGGTTGCTGTAATCCCCGGCCTCTCGTCCCGTCAAGGTCAGCCCGAGCCAAGCGTCGTTATTGACAACCTGGCGATAGCGCACGGCCAGGTTGCGGCTGGCCTGCTCAGTGCCGTCCATTTTCCGGTAAGCAAAATTGTTGGAGCCAAACGGCCCCGGCTGCAGCATCTGGGTATGCTTGTCATCGGCGTAAAACCAGGCGAGCGATTGCCTCTGCAGATTCAACTGCCCGGACAAGGCCAGCTCTGGCTCCCCGATCGCGCGCGAGTAAAAAGGCCGCAGCAGCTGCGCGAACGGCTGGCCGGCATCGACGAAAAAAGCCCGTTTCTCGTCATAATCGAAGGCATCGATCGCACCGCCCGATAAACGCAAGGAGTCCGACTCGATCTGCGAAAAATCCGGCCGCCAAGTCAGCGCCGCATTAAAACCGGGTCGAGGCCGCCAGTTCAGGTCAAGCCCGCCATGCCAACGATTGCTCGCTCCCATGCCGGAACCGTCGTCTCCGCGTTGGCCCAGCAAGGAAAGCCTGCCCTCAACCTGCCCCATATCCCAATCATCGCCAAGCCGGACCGGCACGGACTGCATGGCACAGACAAAACAAGAGTCACCCGGCTGCCGGGATATGCTGGATAGGCGATGCCGCACTTCCCGCGGCCACCAGCGGACCAGCTCCACAGCCCACTGCGGTTCTGTTTCCGCCGTTAACGGCAGCTGCGACAAGGGTATGCGGAAACTAGCCCGCCAACCGCTGGCTTCGCGCTCCACGCCGGACCACCACTTGCCATTCCAATCGGCGTTCCACTCCCGGCGCGCCTCGCTCCAATGCTCATCCATCTGCACACCGCCCGCCGATACGTAAAAAGCGAACGCCTCTCCGCCGGTGCGGCCCGCAGGCGCGAGCACGATGCCTACCGCATCTTCTCCATCGATGTTGTCGCGCTCCCGCGGATGGGCGCGCAGCAAAGCCATGTCGCGCTCCTCCGCCTGGAAACGCAGCCACAGAACCCCATCCTGGACCTTGAACTCCCCCCGTGTTGCCACGGCTGCCGGAATATTGACCCCCGGCTCAGTCTCGTAGGCCAGATCGAACGAACGGGCATCGGACCAATCGACAGCCAGCCCCGGGGCCTCCTCCCCTTGGACAGCACAAGATAAAAGCGACATAAGCATCAGCGCGCGCCATTGCAGGCCGCGCCTCACCCATGCCCCCCCGCATCCGCCACTGCGCACCGCTGCTTATCGCAGAATGCCCTCAACAGCGCATCGAATCGCCCTGTATCCCAGGTGCTGGATATGAAATGGCTGAACGAGGCAAAGCAAACGCTTTCGCCATTGATAAAATAGAGAATTTCCCCGAAACAGCCGCCCAATGCGCGCGTGATCGCCACACTCGCCTCGCCAAGCCAGGAAGGAATGGCGATGTCACCGCAAGGCTGGAATAAGACGCCGTCGCCCAGCACCGCGCATGCCACCGGAACGCCTTCGGGACGCTCTACAGAAAAGGTATGCCACAAGGCATCCGGCTGCTTATTCGGTTTCCAGCTGCGCGAATCGAATGGCGACTTGTACACCACAGAAGAAAAATCACGGACCTCGGGATACGATCTGCCAAACGCATAGTCATATCGCGGCGTGGCCAAAGGAAACGGCAGGCTCCGCGCTCGCTTCCACTGCAGGAATAACGGCAAATAATCCCCGCACAGCGCATACATGCCGGGACGGGAGGAACAAGACGCCACCTCGGCCAACGCCTGCCGAAAATACACCTCGATTTCCGTCTGCGCGGCCACCGCATCGCCCGACGCCAACTCAAACAGCTTCTGGCTCATGAAAAGCCGGTTGATCAGAAAGACGCCATCCGGGACGACGGCTCCTGAACGCGCGCCCCGCAGGAAAGACAGCCCGCGGTCGTCAACCTCGCATGACACGCCTGCCAGCATGTCCTCCGCCGCCAATGCTTCCAACTCCCACGCGACATCCATCCGCAGCAAGGAATTGACTACCTCATCCTGCGCATGCCGCGAGAAAAGAACTGCCATTCTTTTCATACCACGTCCTCTTTCAAGATTTCATTCAGGCATACGCGGCGCGGACATCGTCAGACATCACCCGGTACAAATCAAACAGCCAGGAAGGAGACTTGCCGCACTCGCGCAGGCAAGCATCCAGATGCTCCAGACGGAATCCGCGCGCGCATTTCGCCAGCAGGCTTTCCACCCGGCGCCTGTCGAATTCGGCGCTCGTCCGATACAACTTGAGATAAAAATGGAACAGCGCGAAGTAAATCAGAATGGCATGCGTGAACGCATTGTAAGGAATGGGGTTGCCCGACCAAGGCGAAACCGGTCGCAACTGCGCGGACTGCTCGTAAGCGACGAAAGAGCCATGCTGCAGCTCATACATCGCAAAAAAATTATGCAGCGACTCATGAATCAACGTATCCACAAGATCCACCACGGTATAGCGATCAAGCTGCGGATTCAGAATCCTCAACTCGCCGATATCGTTCGGATCGGTTTCCGCCGCCAGGATATCCAGTGAATGCTTTCTGCAAATGATTGTCCGCGTCGCATTGCGAATCAAACGCCCAGCCAAGGGGGCCGCGGCATCGATCATCGCCAGCGCGGCTTGCAGCTTGTCAAAAACCCGCTCGCGCTGTTCATCGCTGAACGCCTCGGCCGGCAATGACATTGTGCTGCTGCCTATTTCCATTCGACGGCAGATGTCGCTATCGAAATCCACCTCTATCGAATCGCCCAGCATCCGTGGCGCGCGATCCCGCTTCTCCGCGGCGGCAATGGCCTGGATCGCCGCCCGGCAACCATGCTCGTTCAGCCCTGATGTCGCCTCCTTGAGCTGATGGAATACCCAAGGATCCAATAGCGTTCGCTCATCAGGTTCGACATCGCGATTCGTCTGCCAGGCATGGTCCAAACCATTGCAGGATGCGAACCAGAAGAGCTCTCTGGTCCAAGAACGCATCTTATGCAGATGCGCGACCAGCACATCGTCCACCATAGGAGGTGTGCCCGCCTCCCATTTCAATAGGTAAAACAGCTGCGTAGCGCTCAAGTTCCAACGTCTCCAGCCTAAGAAATCAAATGGGCCACATGAAGGTGGCCCACTCTCAGTTACTTCTCGGCCTTAGGCGTCAAAGCCGCTGTTGCTGACGGATTGCAACAGCACGCCGCCGTCCTCTCCAATCAGCGATTGCTGCTGCTGTTGTTGCTGCTGTTGCTGGTTTTCCTGAGCGCCGTGGTGCACGGCTTGCTCCACCGAGGCGACCACCGTGCTCTTCGCGGCAGCTTGCGCCGGGGCAACGCTCATAACGGATGCAGCCGCCAGCAATGCGGGAATCAGTACTTTTTTCATGTATTTCTCCTAAGTTTTTCGAATTATTCACACTGTGCGCAATCAATAGCGCAAAAAAATACTAATTTATGACATATGACTAAGTCAACGAATTTCTTACTGCTTCAAACTGCATCAGTGCGGAAAGCCTTCACCCTTGAAAGTGCAATCCAGTTACTCCAGGCAAAGCAGCAAGCCGGCAGCAACGACAACTACGATCGCATCGCCATGCGCCGCCGCCAGAAGCAACGAACCCAAGCGCAAGCTTGTCTCGTCACACAGCGCACACTTACAAAGGGTGGGGGATGAGGTATCCTAGCGGATTGGTACAACCACTAAGCACACGCCATCCTCTCATTTACGATGAGCCAGACTTCCGCTATTCATCCCTGCCCCATTTCCCGCAAGATCGAGACCGCGCTATGGCTGCTGTTCGCGCTGATCTGGTTCGGCAGCCTGGGCTACCGCGGCCTGATCCATGCCGACGAGGGCCGCTACGCGACGATCTCGCTGTTCATGCTGCACAGCGGCGACTGGATCACGCCCCGCCTCAACGGCCTGCTCTATTTCGAAAAACCCATCCTGCAATACTGGATGGGGGCGTTGAGCTTCGCCGCCTTCGGCGTCAATGAATTCGCCGCCCGCTTCTGGCCGGGACTGACCGGCTTCCTCAGCGTGGCGGCGGTGTCGCTGACCGCGCGGCGGATGTGGGGAATCGACGCCGGGCGCTACGCGGCGCTGGCCGCCGGCGGCATGGCCTGGATCGTCGCCAACAGCCATTTCCTGTCGCTGGACATGGGCGTCAGCTTCTTCCTGACCGTGGCGCTGTGCGGCTTCCTGCTGGCGCAACGCGAGGAGGCCGGCCGCGAGGAAACCCGCTGGGCGATGTGGCTGGTATGGGCCTCGATGGCCGGCGCCACGCTGAGCAAGGGCCTGATCGGCCTGTTGATCCCCGGCGCCACCCTGGTGCTGTACAGCCTGGTCAACTGGCAATGGGCATTCTGGAAACGGATGCACTGGCTCAGCGGCCTCACGCTGTTCTTCGCGCTCACCGCGCCGTGGTTCGTGCTGGTTTCGGAGCGCAATCCGGACTTCGCCCACTTCTTCTTCATCCGCGAGCACTTCGAGCGCTTCCTCACCACCGAGCACAAGCGCACCGGCGCGCCGTGGTACTTCGTGCCCTATTTGATCCTGGGCCTGCTGCCGTGGACCACGCTGCTGCCGCGCATGGTCAAGGATGCCTGGACCGACCGCGCCGCCGGCCTGCGCATCGGCCGCCTGCTGCTGATCTGGTGCGTGTTCATCTTCGCCTTCTTCAGCAAGTCCAGCTCCAAGCTGCCGTCCTACATCCTGCCGATGTTCCCGGCGCTGGCGCTGATGCTGGCCCATAGCCTCAGCCGGATGCAGCCGGCCGAGCTGAAGAAACACATTCTGCTGCCTGCGCTGCTATGGCTGGCGTTGCTGGCCGCCTGGCCGTTCGCCGGCCGCTTCGCCAGCGTCGACTCGCCGCCGGACGTGATCCTGCCCTTCGCCCATTTCATCGCCGCCGGCGCGGCGGCGTTCCTGATCGCGGCGGCCTTGGCCTGGCGCGCGCTGGGGAAGAAGCGGATGCTGGCGGCGCTGGCCGCGCTGTCCTTCGGCAGCCTGATCGCGGTGACGCTGGCGGCCAGCGGCCACGACAGCTACGGCCGCCTGAAGGGCAGCAAGGAAATCGTCGCGCAGATCCAGCCCTACCTGACGCCGGATAGCGAAATCTACTCGGTCCGCTACTACGATCAGACCTTCCCTTACTATGTCGGCCGGCCGGTGACGCTGGTGGACTTCGTCGACGAGTTCGAGTTCGGCGAGGGGCAGGAGCCGCAACGCTGGATGCCGCGCCTCGAACAATTCGCCGAACGCTGGCGCGCCGCGCCCAAGGCGGTGGCGATGCTGGGCGACGACACCTACCGCGAGCTGCAAAAGCAGGGCCTGCCGATGAAGGTGATCTACCAGGATCCGCGGCGGATGGTGGTGGCCAAGCCTTAACTCCTCTCGGAGAGGGGAGTCTGTTCTGGAAATGAATGCATGAAACTGATTGAATTCGGATTGATACTGTTCGGCGTGCTGCTCAACGCCGCCGCGCAGCTGTGTTTGAAAGCCGGCGTGCGCCAGATCGGCCACTTCGACTTCTCGCTGGCCAACGCTTGGCCGACCGCCTGGTCGCTGGCCACCAACCTGCCCATCATCGGCGGCCTGTCCTGCTACGCGATCAGCGTAGTGGTGTGGATCATGGCGCTGTCGCGGGTCGAGGTCAGCGTCGCCTACCCGATGCTGTCCATCGGCTACGTGGTCAACGCGCTCCTGGCCTACTGGATGTTCGGCGAAGCGCTGGCCGCGCAAAAACTCGTCGGCATCGCCGTCATCATCGTCGGCGTGGTGCTGGTCGCCCGCAGCTGATTTTCGCAAAGGTCCGACATGGAATTCCTGCCCTTTACCCGTCCCGCGATAGACGAGGACACCATCGCCGCCGTCGGCGAAGTGCTGCGCTCCGGCTGGATCACCACCGGCCCGCGCTGCCAGCAGCTGGAGGCCGAATTGTCCGCCTTCTGCGGCGGCCGCCCGGTGCGGCTGGCGGCATCGGCCACCGCCGCGCTGGAAATGGCGCTGCAAATCGCCGGCATCGGCCCCGGCGACGAGGTCATCACCTGCCCGCTGAGCTGGATCGCCACCGCCAACGTCATCCTGAAGGTGGGCGCGACGCCGGTGTTCGTCGACGCCGATCCCGCCACCCGCAACATCGACCTGGCCAAGATCGAAGCCGCGATCACGCCGCGCACCCGCGCCATCATCCCGGTGGACCTGGCCGGCCTGCCGGTGGACCGCGACCGGCTGTACGACATCGCCCGCCGCCACAAGCTGCGCGTGGTCGAAGACGCCGCCCAAGCCATGGGCGCCAGCTGGAACGGCCAGGCCATCGGCCGCGGCGGCGACCTGGTGTCGTTCAGTTTCCACGCCAACAAGAACATGACCAGCGGCGAAGGCGGCTGCCTGGTGCTGAACAATGCGGAAGAAGCGCGGCTGTTCGAGAAACTACGGCTGCAGGGCGTCACCCGGCTGCCGGACGGCACCATGGACGTGGACGTGCTGGGCGGCAAGGCCAATATGACCGACATCGCTGCGGCGATCGGCCTCGGCCAGCTGAAACAGCTGGACGGCTTCAACGCCCGCCGCCGCGAGCTGGCCCGGCTGTATTTCCAGCATTTCGACCGCTCGCTGGGCTGCGAACTGCCGCCGGAAGACTTTGTGAACAGCAACTGGCACATGTTCCAGCCGCTGTTGCCGCTGGAGCGGATGAGCGTCAGCCGCGGCGAGTTCATCGCCCGGATGAAGGCGGAGAACATCGGCGTCGGCGTCCACTACCCGGCGATGCACCTGTTCGCGCTGTTCCGCGACAAAGGCTACGCCGAAGGACAATACCCTGCAGCCGAAGACATCGGCGCGCGCACCGTCACGCTGCCGCTGTTCCCCGCGATGAAAGACGAAGACGTGCTCCGCGTCTGCCAAACCTTCAGCGCCGCGCTGCGCGCCGTTTTACACTGAGATACATGAATACCGACATCCACCTTTCCGTCGTCATCCCGGTCTACAACGAGCAGGACGTGCTGCAGGCGCTGTTCGACCGCCTGTACCCGGCGCTGGACGCGTTGAACCTGCGCTACGAGATCGTGTTCATCAACGACGGCAGCCGCGACAAGAGCGCGGCGATGCTGGCCGACCAGTTCGCCCAGCGCCCCGACGTCACCCGCGTGGTGCTGTTCAACGGCAACTTCGGCCAGCACCGCGCCATCCTCGCCGGCTTCGAACACAGCCGCGGCGAGCGCGTGGTGACGCTGGACGCCGATCTGCAGAATCCGCCGGAAGACATCCAGCTGCTGCTGGCCGAGATGGACAAGGGCCACGACTACGTCGGCTCCATCCGCCGCCAGCGCAACGACAGCATGTGGCGCCACCTGGCCAGCCGGGCGATGAACCGCCTGCGCGAGAAGCTGACCCGGATCAAGATGACCGACCAGGGCTGCATGATGCGCGCCTACAGCCGTCGCATCATCGACACCATCAACCAGTGCAACGAGCTGCACACCTTCATTCCGGCGCTGGCCTACCAGTTCTCGCAGCACCCGACCGAGATCGTCGTCGGCCATGAGGAGCGCTTCGCCGGCGAATCCAAATACTCGCTGTACAGCCTGATCCGGCTGAACTTCGACCTGATGACCGGCTTCTCCATTGTCCCGCTGCAATGGTTCTCGCTGATGGGCATGGCGGTGTCGGCCGGCTCCGGCCTGTTGGTGGTCTACCTGCTGCTGCGCCGGCTGATCCTGGGTCCGGAAGTGGGCGGCGTGTTCACGCTGTTCGCCCTCGCGTTCTTCCTGATCGGCCTCGCGCTGTTCGGCATCGGCCTGCTGGGCGAATACATCGGCCGCATTTACCAGGAAGTGCGCTCGCGTCCGCGCTATGTGATCCAGGCGGTGCTGGAGCGGAAAGAGGGCCAGGCATGAGCCGCGCCGTCGTCTTCGCCTACCACAACGTCGGCGTGCGCTGCCTGAAGGCGCTGATCGGCCGCGGCGTCGAGGTCGCGCTGGTGGTCACCCATCAGGACAACCCGAACGAGAACATCTGGTTCGCCAGCGTGGCTCAGACCGCCCGCGACTACGGCATCCCGGTCATCACGCCGGACGATCCCAACGCGCCGGAAGTGGTGGAGCAGGTCCAGGCCTGCCAGGCCGATTTCCTGTTCTCCTTCTACTACCGCCACATGCTGAAGGCGCCGCTCTTGGAAGCCGCGCGGCGCGGCGCGTACAATATGCACGGCTCGCTGCTGCCCAAGTACCGCGGCCGGGTGCCGATCAACTGGGCCGTCATCCACGGCGAGACCGAAACCGGCGCCACGCTGCACCAGATGAACGTCAAGCCGGACAACGGCCCGGTCGTCGACCAGATGGCGGTGCCCATCCTGCCGGACGACTCCGCCGACGAGGTATTCGCCAAGGTGACCGTCGCCGCCGAAATGGTGCTGTGGCGCAGCCTGCCCGGCCTGATCGCCGGCGACGCGCCGCACGTCCAGCAGGACCTGAGCCTGGGCGGCTACTTCGGCGGCCGCAAGCCGGAAGATGGCCGCATCGACGCGCTGGCCTCGGCCGAGCGGCTGCACGATTTCGCCCGCGCGCTGACCCGGCCGTTCCCCGGCGCTTTCGCCGACACCGCCGCCGGCCGCCTGCTATTGTGGAAAACGCTGCGGGCGGGCAGCGCAGTACCGACAGAACGCGCCGAGCTGCGCTGCGCCGACGGCCGCCTGTGGCTGCATTGCGCCGACGGCGGCCGCCTGGCGGTGCTGGAGGCCGAGCTGGCCGGCCAGCCGCTGACCGCCGACAACTTCGCCGCCCGCGTCGCCGCCGACGCGCTGGCGTTGTGAACCGATTACCGAATTCGATTTTCCGCCCGCGGGCGGTTGAGGACATCCAATGAAAAAAGTACTGATCCTGGGCGTGAACGGCTTCATCGGCCACCACCTGACCAAACGCATCATCGAGACCACCGACTGGCACATCTACGGCATGGACATGCACGATGACCGCGTGGCCGAGTGGAAGGACCACCCGCGCTTCCACTTCTTCGAGGGCGACATCACCATCAACAAGGAGTGGATCGAGTACCACGTGAAGAAGTGCGACGTGGTGCTGCCGCTGGTGGCCATCGCCACCCCGTCCACCTACGTCAACAACCCGCTGCGCGTGTTCGAGCTGGACTTCGAGGCCAACCTGCCCATCGTCCGCCAGTGCGTGCAGTACAAGAAGCACCTGGTGTTCCCGTCCACTTCGGAAGTCTACGGCATGAGCCAGGACGCCGAGTTCGACCCGGAAAACTCCCAGCTGATCTACGGCCCGATCAACAAGCCGCGCTGGATCTACGCCTGCTCCAAGCAGCTGATGGACCGCGTGATCCACGCCTACGCGATGGAAGAAGGCCTGAACTACACGCTGTTCCGCCCGTTCAACTGGATCGGCGGCGGCCTGGACAACATCAACACGCCGAAGGAAGGCTCCAGCCGCGTGATCACCCAGTTCCTGGGCCACATCGTCCGCGGCGAGACCATCAAGCTGGTCGACGGCGGCCACCAGAAGCGCGCCTTCACCTATGTCGACGACGGCATCAGCGCGCTGATGAAGATCATCGAGAACAAGGACGGCAAGGCCTCCGGCCAGATCTACAACATCGGCAACCCGGTCAACAACTACTCGATCCGCGAACTGGCGCAAATGATGCTGGATCTCGCCCGTGTCTATCCGGAATACCAGCTGAACGCCGACAAGGTGCAAGTGGTGGAAACCACCTCCGGCCAGTACTACGGCAATGGCTACCAGGACGTTCAGAACCGCGTGCCGAAGATCGCCAACACCATGGCCGATCTGGACTGGAAGCCGACGGTGACGATGGCCGACGCCTTGCGCGGCATCTACGACTACTACCGCGACCAGGTGGCGGCCAGCCGCGACCTGTCGGAGTAATATCGAGCAGGCCGAACTTCGGCCTGTCGAAATGCCGCTCATTCCCGCAAGGGGTGGACGGCATTTTTCATGCCTGAACAACCCCTATTGTGTCCGCTGCGCGGACAGATATTTGTATGGCGGGGCTACCCGCCAGGCAGGTCAGGGAGCTGTCTCGCCAGCTCCCCGACACTCTGGCCTAGGGCTGCTAACGCGGCCTGCCAAGACAGTCAGTCCCGGGAAACGCCGCCGCTCATGCCATGCTCGGTATAACAAGCGGTTGATCGGCCCGCCAATTGATCCCCTTCGGCCCGTGCCGGCGAAGCAATCTTGGGCCAGGGGCTGTTAAGCCGCCGCTTTTTGATCGGCGGCGCCTGGCGCAAGACTGGTTCGCCGGGGTTTCTCGGGCCGCAGGGGTCGCCTAGGGGTGCCGGGGAGCTGGCGAAACAGCTCCCCGGCCTGCCTGGCGGGCAGCCCCGCCGTGAAAATCATCATCCGCGCAGCGGATTCCATTTCGTTCTTCCATCAAGCGGGCAATCGTTTACCCTGCTGAAAGCAGGCTCACCACACCGACAGAAACGCTCCTTCATGACTCGCCGTATCCACGTCGCGCCCTACTCCCCAACCTGGCCGCAACGCTTCCAAGCCGAGCGTCAGTCGATCCTGTTTGCCCTCGGCCCGCTAGCCGACGCCTGCGTGATCGAGCACATCGGCAGCACCGCCGTGCCCGGCCTCGCCGCCAAACCCATCATCGACATCATGCTGGGACTGCCCGCTCTCAACGACATCCCGCCGTATATCCAGGCTCTGAAATCGGCAGGCTTCCATCTTCAGCCGCAGATGGCCGCCGCCATGGCGGATCGGCATTACTTCGCCAAACCGGCCGCCCATCCACGCGCAGTCCATCTGCACGCGGTGGCGCTGGGCAGCGCCTTCCGGCGCGACAAGCTGGCCTTCCGCGACGCGCTGCGCGCCGATGAACGGCTGGCCGGGCAATATGCCGATCTGAAGCGGCGACTGGCTTACGATCACAGTGGCAACCGCGCCGCGTACACTGACGCGAAGAGCGGATTTATCGCCTCCGTGTTGGCGATGGCGGCCGGAAAACCGCACGGCAAGCCCGCCGCGCGGTAAACTCGCCAGCGATTCCGAATACTTGAACCTGCCATAACAATGAAAAAACTCGCCCTGAAGATAGACGTCGACACCTGGCGCGGCACCCGCGAAGGCGTGCCGCGGCTGATGGAGGCGCTAAAGCGGCATGACGCCGGCGCCACCTTCCTGTTCAGCCTGGGACCGGACCACACCGGCCGCGCGATCAAGCGCGTGTTCCGCCCCGGCTTCCTGTCCAAGGTGTCGCGCACCTCCGTCGTCGAACACTACGGCATCCGCACGCTGCTGTACGGCACCGTGCTGCCGGGCCCGGACATCGGCCGCCGCGAAGCGGCCCTGCTCCGCGGCGTGCGCGACGCCGGCTTCGAGGTAGGCATCCATTGCTGGGACCACATCAAGTGGCAGGATCACGTCGCCGGAAAGGACGCGGCCTGGACCCGCGCCGAGATGCACAAGGCGGCCAGGCGCTTCCGCGAAATCTTCGGCGAAGAGGCCCGCACCCACGGCGCCGCCGGCTGGCAGATCAACGACGCGGCGCTGGCCTACCAGCAGGAGCTGGGCATGCGCTACGCGTCCGATGGCCGCGGCAGCCACCCGTTCCAGCCGCTGGATGCCGCCGGCCGGCCGCTTGGCGTGCCGCAGCTGCCCACCACGCTGCCGACGCTGGACGAGCTGATCGGCCTGGACGGCCTGAGCAACGACAACGTCCACGAGCATCTGCTGAAACTGACCGAGGCCGAGACCGCCACCGGCCATGTCTACACGCTGCACGCGGAGCTGGAAGGCATGCGGCTGATGGAAGTGTTCGACCGCCTGCTCGACGGCTGGAAGCGGCAAGGCTACCAGCTGGTCAGTTGCGTCGATCTGTTCGACAGCCAGGATCTCGCCAATCTGCCGTCCGGCCGGGTGGTGATGGGAGAGATTCCCGGCCGCAGCGGCACGCTGGCGCTGCAGGCCTGAGCCATCGTCCCGAACGCCCCGCCCGCGCGGGGCGTTTCGCATGGAAGGGCTATGCTGAAAGCCTCCTCCAGTCGGAAACGCCGCCATGGACATCCTCTACGCCGAACGGCTGCTGCTGGCCAGCCTGGCCTTCCACTACGCCGTACTGATTCTCTGGTTCTGCCTGTTTTTCTTCCGCCGCGGCTGGATGTACCGGCTGCACTCCCGCTGGTTCAACCTATCCGAGCCGGCGTTCGACCTGCTCAACTACGGCGGCATCGGCCTGTACAAGATCCTGGTGTTCGTGTTCAACCTGGCGCCGCTGCTGGCGCTGTGGCTGGCATCCCGCTGACATCCGCCCCACTGGCATCGCCCAAGCCAAGCCCTTGCATCCATTCGCGGGCCGAGCCGCTCGCGCCATGGAGGACGCGGACGCCGGAAGGCGCGGGCCGACGGTGGTCTACACTTCAGCCATGTCCTTCGGTCGAGCACCGCCGATGCGCGCGCTTTGCGGCTTCCTCCTCTGCCTGGCCGGCCCCGCCGCCCACGCGATCTCCCTGCTCGGCGGCATCGCGCCGCCGTATGTTCTCGCCGCGCCGCCGGCTCAGGGCTTTGCCGTGGCGGTGGCGCAGGAAGCCGCCAGACGCCTGGGCCAACCGCTGCAAATCTCGGTGCAGCCGCTAAGCCGGGTGCTCACCATAGGCTCGGCCCAGGCCCGCGCGCTGATCGTGCCGCCCTGCCGCACCCCGCAGCGGGAACCGCTGCTGCGCTGGGTCGCTCCGCTGGTCGACGAGGAGTTTCTGCTGATAGGCCCGGCCGTCGGCAAACCGCCATCCGGCGGCGGACACATCGGCGTGGTGCGGGACTCCGTCGGCCTGGAACTAGCGAAGCAGCTGCCCGGCGCGACGATAGAATTGGCCGGCGACGAAACCCTCAACGCCCGCAAGCTGGCCGCCGGCCATATCGACGCCTGGCTGGCGGCATGGAACAGCGCCCGCTACGCCCAGCAGCAAGCCGGCCTGCCGCCGAGCGGATTGCGGCGCGGCCAGGTGCAGCTGCGTTGCACCACCTATCTGGCTGCCACCCGCAATATTCCCGAAGCCGAGCTGGCACCCTGGCGGCTTGCCATCGAGGCGATGCGGCGCGACGGCACCTTGCTGAGACTGGCCCAACGCTACGACATCGTCACGCCAACCCGGCTGCCGGCCGGGGACGCGGCGCGATAGCCCCGACGCTCCTCCGTCTCCCGCAGATACCTGCCCCAAACGCCAAGATCCCACGCGGCCGGCCAGCGCTCCTGTTCGCCAGATTGCAATATTCACAAAAGCTAAAAATGCTTAATAATTTATGACAAAATGGTCATTGATGCTCAAAACCATCATGAGGCCCGCCATGATCACGCTCAATACCGTCCGCGCCGAATCCGCGTCGTCCGCCACGCAGGCCCCCAACGCCCCGCGCCCGCAGACGGATGGCGCCGCTCCGCCGGCCGCCATCGCCGCCGCCACGGTCGGCATCTCCCCCTTGGCTCGCTTGCTGGCCGACAGCGCGCAACTGATGGAAAGCAGAGCGGCCGGCATGAGCGCCGCGGAGAGGCAAGGTCTGGCCGAGCAAGCGATGAACGAGATCAGCGGGCCCGCCTATCATGCCCGCCAGGACGAATACAACAGCCAGACGCCCAAAGGCGGCGATGCGGAACGGCTGCAACTGGCCGCCTCCTCCACGGCCTTCCTGCAGGCCCGCCAGGGAGGCGCCATGAGCGCCGCCAATCCCTTCTCCGGCCTGAGCCGCGAGCAGCTGGCCGCCATCGTCAACGACGACAGCGGACGCTATACCGTCAATGAGCGGCGCGCCGCCGACTATGCCGCTTCCGACCAGGAACAAGCCTGGCGC
The DNA here is from genome assembly GCF_059047085.1 of Chromobacterium sp. INPA-IVC. Taxonomy (NCBI): domain Bacteria; kingdom Pseudomonadati; phylum Pseudomonadota; class Betaproteobacteria; order Neisseriales; family Chromobacteriaceae; genus Chromobacterium; species Chromobacterium sp. INPA-IVC. Next base: position 250,654 of record NZ_JBTNLS010000002.1, read on the forward strand.
CGCCAGGCCGTGCAGGCCGCCCGCGCCGAATACGCAAGCACCGGCACCCGCCGCGGCTTCTTCGAAGAAGTACTGCGCCACTACCAGGGGCTGCCGCTGTTCGAACAGGCGCGCTATCCGTCCGACTACGCCGAGCAATTGCAGAACCGCATCCGCCAGGAGCCCAAGCTCGGCAATGCCGAACAAGACGACGCCCTGTGGTTCCCGGTCCGCCAGCTGGACACCCCGCCGATTTCCAACCCGCAAGCCACACAAGCATGACACTCAAGCACATTCTGACCGCGCTCGCGCTGTCGTCCGTCGCCGCCGGCGCGCTGGCCGGCCCGGCCGTCACCATCACCTTCAAGAACCTGGGCCAAAAGGACGTGACCTACCAGCCCATCGGCAAAAACGAGAACGAAACCTACGCCAACGCCGCGCCCAAGCCCATCAAGGTGGTCAAAGCCCAGTCCAGCGACACTTATCTGGTCAGCAGCCCGCTCAGCCCCGACGTCAATTACGCGATGGTCCGCTATACCGACGGCGCGCGCCGCTGCGAGTTCGGCACCACCTTCGTCAATATGCCCAAGCCGGGCGGCCTGTTGAACAATGGCGTGATTCCGAAGGTGCCGCAGTGGAACAAGACCGCCACCGGCAGCGGCGGCGCGTTCTGCAATGCCGAGATCACCTACTACAATATGGCCACGCTGGAGTGGTCGGTCGAGCTCACCATGCGTTGAGGCGCATCGCCGAGCAAACAAAAACGGCGACGGTCTCGCGACCGCCGCCGTTTTTGTTGTCGCCGGAACCGGCTTACAGCTCGCGCTTGTTCAGGAACAGGGTCAGGCTGAGCCCGCCCTCGCCATCGTTCTGCGACTGGATATTCTTCAAGGTGATGCCTGAAGGCAGCAGCACGCTGATACCGTGGCCGACGCCGTAGCGCGACAGCGTCTTCTCCAGCTGCTTGGCCACGCCCTTGGCCGGCAGCCTGGCTTCGTCGTCCAGCTCGAAGCCGTACGATTCCGCCGCGGTGCCCAGCGCCACCTCCACCTGCTCGCGCGGCACGAAGCGCTCGGCGGCGGCGGTCAGCGCCTTGGCCTGCACCTCCTCCGGCTGGCTTTCCACCAGCGTCAGCAGCTCGTCCTTGAAGCGCGCCTGCTGCATCGGATCTTCAATCTCGCCCGACAGCTGCTCGACCACGCTGGCCAGCATCTTGCTGCTGGACGCCTTGTCCGGCACCCGCAGCGCCTTCAGGAAATCGTCCAGCCAGAACTTGGCCTCGCGGCTCAGGCGGTCCACCGCGTACACCGTCGGGCCGTGCTCCAGGATCAGCGCGCCCTTGTCTATCAAACGCGGATTGATGCCGGAGGCGTGGCTGATGTCGAACACGCCGGCGCCGTCGATGATGGTGAGGAAGTCGTCTCGGATCTCGGACTTGAACACGCCCAGCGCGCGCATGTCGCGGTCGCCGTCGGACAGCCCGGCGAACTGGATCACCAGCAGGTCGCCGGCGCTGATGTTGGGATGCTGCGAACGGCCGTACAGATGCTTGGCGATGCGCTGCGACACTTCGAGAAAATCCACCTCGCCGCGGAAGAACTGACGGGTGTAATGGTAGATCTCGTTCAGGTTGAGATCGGTCTCGTGGACGAACTGGTGCTTCTTGCGATCGGAGACGATGCCCTTCAGATAGCCGTCCAGCAGCAGGCCGGAGACGGCCTCGTCCACCATCGTGGTGCGCTCGGACAGCTGCAGCGGCTCGCCGCGCGTCGGGTTGCCCACCCGGTGCACCACCATGCATTCCACTCTAGATTCCGCTATCACCATCGCCGCGCTCCCGCAAAAGAATGCGCGATTATTGTCGCGCCCCGCCGGCTTGGCAAGCGCCGCCGGCCAGACTGTCGGCGAGAAAATCCACCAGCAGCCTCACCTTGGGGCTGAGCTGGCGGTTGTGCGGGTACAGCGCCCAGATGCCCTCTTCCGGCTCCGCGTAGTCGGCCAGCACCTCCACCAGCGCGCCGCTCTCCAGGTAGGCCGCCACGTAGTAATCGGGCAGCTGCGCCAAGCCCATGCCCCGCATCGCGGCCTCGGCCAGCGGCGCGGCGGTGCTGCAGCGCATCCGGCCCTGCACCCGGAAGGTCTGCCGGCGGCCATTCACCTGCAGATGCCAGCCGTCGTTGCCGATCTGCAGGCACTGGTGCTGCAGCAGCTCCTGCGGCCGCCGCGGCGCGCCGTGGCGGGCTAAGTAATCCGGCGACGCGCAGACGTGGTGACGCCGCTGCCCCAGCTTGCGCGCCATCAGCGAGGAGTCGGTCAGGCGGCCTATCCGTATCGCCAGATCGTAGCCGTCGTGCACCAGGTCTTGCACCTGGTTGGACAGATCCAGGCTCACCTCCAGCAGCGGATAGCGCTGCATGAACTCCAGCACCAGCGGCGCGATATGGCTGTGGCCATAGGCCAGCGGCGCGGTCAGCTTCAACTGGCCTTGCGGCTCGGCCTGCAACTGCGACACCGCCTGCTCGGCGTCCGCCAACGATTCCAGCAGCTGGCGGCAGTGCGTCAAATACAACTCGCCGGCCTCGGTCAGGCTGAGCTGGCGGGTGGTGCGGTACAGCAGCCGCGCGCCCAGCCGCTCCTCCAACTGCCCCACCTGGCGGCTGACCTGGGCGATGGAGATGCCCAGCCGCCGGGCCGCCCGGGTAAAGCTGCCGCTGTCGGCCACGGCGGCGAATTCCTGTATCCCTTCCCAACTGGCCATTTTTTCTCCATGGAAAAAATCATTTACCAATCTGGCCGATTATCGACAACCGGCAAAAAAATACAATGGTCGATTACCCAGAAACCCGTCAACGTGGAAAAGGAATCGCTGATGAGCCAGGACATCATCCGCTGCAAGGCCGCCGTGGCCTGGGCCGCCGGCCAGCCGTTGAGCATCGAAGAAATTGAAGTGCATCCGCCCAAAGCCGGCGAAGTGCGGGTGAGGATGGTGGCCACCGGCGTCTGCCATACCGACGCCTTCACCCTGTCCGGCGCGGATCCGGAAGGCGTGTTCCCCAGCATTCTCGGCCATGAAGGCGGCGGCATCGTCGAATCGATCGGCCCCGGCGTCACCAGCGTGGCGGTGGGCGACCATGTCATTCCGCTGTACACGCCGGAATGCCGCGAGTGCAAGTTCTGTCTGTCCGGCAAAACCAATCTGTGCCAGAAGATCCGCGCCACCCAGGGCAAGGGCCTGATGCCGGACGGCACCAGCCGCTTCTCCAAGGACGGCAAGCCCATCTACCACTACATGGGCACCTCCACCTTCAGCGAATACACGGTGCTGCCGGAAATCTCGCTGGCCAAGGTGAACCCAGCCGCCCCGCTGGAAGAAGTGTGTCTGCTGGGCTGCGGCGTCACCACCGGCATGGGCGCCGTGGTCAACACCGCAAAAGTTAAAACCGGCGACAGCGTGGCCATCTTCGGCCTGGGCGGCATCGGCCTGTCCGCCATCATCGGCGCGCGCATGGCCGGCGCCGGCCGCATCATCGGCATCGACATCAACGAGAGCAAATTCGAGCTGGCGAAGAAGCTGGGCGCCACCGACTGCATCAACCCCAGCCATTTCGACAAGCCGATCCAGGACGTGATCGTGGAAATGACCGACGGCGGCGTCGACTTCTCCTTCGAATGCATCGGCAACGTCAAGGTGATGCGCGCGGCGCTGGAATGCTGCCACAAGGGCTGGGGCGAATCGGTGATCATCGGCGTGGCCGGCGCCGGCCAGGAAATCTCCACCCGCCCGTTCCAGCTGGTGACCGGCCGGGTATGGCGCGGCTCCGCCTTCGGCGGCGTGCGCGGCCGCACCGAGCTGCCGGAATACGTGGAACGCTATCTGAAGGGCGAATTCCGCCTGGACGATTTCATCACCCACACCATGCCGCTGGAGCGCGTCAACGAGGCCTTCGACCTGATGCACGAGGGCAAGAGCATACGCTCCGTCATCCATTACGCGCCGGTGCCGGCATGAGCGGGCTGGAGAAGATAGCCGACAACCTGGCCTTCGGCGGCCGCCAGCAGCAATGGCAGCATGACTCGGAAACGCTGTCCTGCCGGATGCGCTTCAGCGTGTTCCTGCCGCCGGCGGCCGAGCACGGCAAGCTGCCGTGGCTGCTGTGGCTGTCCGGCCTCACCTGCACCGACGAGAACTTCAGCCACAAGGCCGGCGCTCAGCGCCTGGCGGCCGAGCTCGGCATCGCGCTGGTGATGCCGGACACCAGCCCGCGCGGCGAAGGCGTGGCCGACGATCCGGCCTACGATCTGGGCCAGGGCGCCGGCTTCTACGTCAACGCCGAGCGCGAGCCGTGGCGCGGCCACTATCGGATGTACGACTACGTCAGCCAGGAGCTGCCGGCGCTGCTGCGCCGCCATTTCCCGCTGAACGGCCGCTGCGCGATCGCCGGCCATTCGATGGGCGGCCACGGCGCGCTGGTCTGCGCGATCCGCCGTCCGCAGGACTACGTGTCGGCATCGGCGTTCAGCCCGATCTGCCAGCCCACCCAGGCGCCGTGGGGCCGCAAGGCCTTCGCCGCCTACCTGGGTAACGACGAGGCCGCCTGGGCCGAGTGGGACGCCAGCCTGCTGCTGGCCGAGCGCGGCTGCCCGCTGCCGCTCAGGGTGGACATCGGCCTGGCCGACGCCTTCCTGGCCGAGCAGCTGCGCCCAGACGCGCTGCAACAGGCGGCGCGCCGCGGCGACGCGCGGCTGGAGCTGCACCGCCACGCCGGCTACGACCACAGCTACTATTTCGTCGCCAGCTTCATCGACGAGCACCTGCGTTTCCACGCCCGCCACCTGCTGGCCTGAGGCCGGATCCGGAACGCAAAAAAGCCAGGCTCGAGAGCCTGGCTTTTTTGTTTGAGTCTGGTGGAGGGAGAAGGATTCGAACCTTCGAAGGCTTAGCCGCCGGATTTACAGTCCGGACCCGTTGACCGCTGGGGTAACCCCTCCAGAGCCGCGCATCTTATCGGCTCGCAATATAACTGTCAACCATCCGCGGAAAATGGCAAGCGCGACAATCTCCCAGCCCCGGCGACTTCTGCCGTGAACCAACCGCGCAGCGCCCCGCCCATTGCCAGGAATGCCCGGCGGAATGGATAAAGCGCGCAGCAGCTTCTAGGCAAAACCAGCAAGACATCCGCCCTCCCCGGCAAGCATGCCATGGCGGAATCCAAATTTTCCCATAGCCCAGTCCTTTGCATGTCGCGCCCCCATCAGGCGAGTCGCCTGAAAATGATCACGTCATCCATTCACATTCCCCCTTGCCCTCCGTTTTCCCATTAGCCACCGCCAAAAAAATGCCGTCAACATTCACCAAGGGCTTTATCGCCGCGAAGTTGTCGCCGTCATGCTCGCCGACTCGCGCCCTTAGGCCCATCGCGGAAAAAAGATGCACAGCCATATCGATGTTTCGAACGGCCGGCAACGGCCATCCACCCGGCTTGCCGACTTCCCTCTATTGGACAATCTGTCCCCCGGCCTGCTGCGGCATATCGAACTTCACGCCGCGCCCATCAAGGGCAAGCAGCGCAAGCTGCTTTTTCTGCGCGGCGACCCGGAAGACTTCATCGGACTGGTGCTGCAAGGCAGCGTCTACCACACCCTGCAGGAGCCGGATGGACATGAGGTCATCATCGACTACTCATGTCCCGGGGAACTGGTGGGGGAGAGCGCGCTGCTGCATCCCGGCCTGCGCAACTGTACCGCCCAACTCAGCCGAGACTGCCTGCTGCTTGCGCTTCACCGGCAGCATTTCCGCGATCTGCAGAACGATCCGCTGCTGATGTCCCGCATCCAGCAACAACTGTGCAGGCGGCTGCAACGCATCAGCAGCTTCGTCGAAACCGTCTGTCTGTATCGGCTGGAAGCCAGGCTGGCCCGCCACCTGCTGACTGAAATCGACCAGCACGGCCATCCTGGCCCCGATGGCCCCACTCTTCCATTGACCATCAATCAAACCATTCTGGCGGCCATGCTCAACGCCAGCCGCCCCCGGCTGAACGCGCAATTGAAGCAATGGCAGCGCGCAGGGCTGATCCAGCTCACCCGCCATGCGCTGAAAGTGTGCGATCCGGCCCGGCTGCGCCAGATCGCCCAACACTCAAATTAGTCCAAATAAGTATTTTTAATAGAAAATATATTCAGATGTCACAAAGGTAACAGATCAATTTCCGCGCCTTCGCCATCCTGCAATCCCGATTGTCATGACATGAATGGATGGCGAAATGCTGAACCACAATACGGTTTCTCCTTCCGACCTCGGCCGCTGCCTGGAGCCGGTGTGGCGCGAGGTCTACTCCAAACTGCAGCGCCGGGCGCGTCATTTGTGCAAAGGCGATGTCCACCGCGCCGACGAGCTGTTGTCGGATACCGCCCTCAAGGTCCATCTCTACCTTCAGCATTCGCCGGGCAAAGTGCAGAACCTCGCCGGCTTCCTGTTCCTGGCGCTCAACCACGCCTTCCTGGATTTCGTCCGCCGGCAGCGTCGGGAAATCCGCGTTCTGGATCCGGATGCCGACCTGGACAGCGATTCGATACATGCGCGCGCGGGCAGCGCGCCCACCCCGGAGCAGTGGCTGACTTTGCAACAGCAACTGGCTCGGCTGGAGGAAATCGTCCACGCCTTGAAACCGGAGCAACAGCGCTTGTTTCAACTGAAGTTCGAACAGGACCTGCCCTACCCGCAAATCGCAGCGCAGCTGGGCATCAGCGAAACGCTGGCCCGCAAGCGGGTGGAACTGCTGCGCAAGGCGCTGCGCAAGCAGCTGGAAACCGGTTTCACGGCGGCGGCGAACGGCCGTTCCTCAAGCAAGCATTCAGCGGTTAACCGTAAGCAAAGGATTGCAGCGCCATGACTAATCCGTTCCCCGCCTCGCTCCCCGGCATCCTGGCTCTATGCGCTTTGTTGGCGCTGCTGCTGGAGCGAATGCTCATCGTGATTCCTTCCCGCGCCGCCTTGAAGTTGCCGCTATTCGACCTCTGCTGCATCGGCGCCGCCTTCCTGCTGTGCGATCTGCTGCAATTGCGCCCAGTCGCCGCGCTGCAACCGGCCTTACTGCCCGCGGCGGCGGATAGCGGCCTGGCCGCCTTGCTCGTCGCGGGCATGGCCTTATTGCTGAGGCAGGCGTCTGGCCGAGAAAAAACAATGCCGCGCCCTGCAGCGCCTCCCCCGCGTCGCGCCTTCCGGCTCGGCAATCTGACCACGTCGCCGTACCACGCTCCCCCGGGCCGGGGAGCGAAGAAATGACAGCCACGCTGGGCAGGCTGATCAGCGGGCTGAAGCGAGCCGTGATCGAGGCGCAGCGCAGCGTCTGCCATCAGCACATCGAGGAGCTGCAGCAGTTCTTCGTGCCGGATCAAGAACAAGACCCCTCGCTCAGTTTCCCGGAAGGCGCCTGGACCGCCCGCATGGTGGGCATGAACGTGCCGCGCGAAGTCAGCCGCAACGGCGCCATCGCGCTGGAGCATCACGAAGTGCAGGTGCCGCTGATCACGCTGCTGCCGCTGAAAAGCTTCGCCATCGAACGGGTCGAGATACTGACCACGCTCAACCTGGCGCTGGCCGAACCATCGGATGGCGAGGAAAACGGCGACGCGGCCGACGTGCTGGTTTCCATGCGCCGCCAGGACGAACAGACCGCCGAGCTCAAGATCGTGATCCAGGGGCTGGAGCCGCCAGCCGGCTATCAGCGCGTGGTGGCCGCCTACGAAAAGCTGCTGAACGCCCAGTTGCCCACCTGAACCTCATAAGAAAGCCAGGAGAAAACCATGCCCAACCCATCCGACGACGCGCTGCTGAGCATGGCCCAGCAGTTTTCCGGCCTGCCGATGAAAGCACTGATAGGCGGCCCCTTGCAGGCGGCTGTCCAGGCCCAGCACAGCCTGGCGTTGACCCAGACCCAATCCATGCTGGAAAGCGGCTTCAGCCGCGTCATCGGCAGCGACGGCAAACTGGCCGGCTACCGGCCGCTGACCGTCGCCATCGAACTCTCCGCCGGACGCCCGCCGGAGAATGGCGCGCCGGCGCAATCGGCGCTGACGCTGAACCTGCCGGTGCTGACCCTGCTGCAACTGCCGGCGCTGGCCATCCGCTCGGTGGACATCGCCTTCGACATGGAGGTGAAGTCCAGTTTCGAACGCGCAAGCGACGAACAAAGCGCCAGCAAGCAGGAGGCCGACGCCAGCTGGGACGGGCGCGCCGGCTGGGGGGCGTTCGGCGTGGAGCTGAAAGGCTCGGTCACCCATTCATCCTCCCAATCGCGCGCAGACAAACAGGGCAGCAGCCAGGACAACAACGCCCACTACCACGTGGAGATCAAGGCGGAACAGCAAACCATGCCGGAGGGCATCAAGCTATTGCTGCAAGCGTTCGCCAGAAACATGGAAGCCTCCCCGCAGCCCATAGGCGCCAAATCCTAGCCTGGACGCCGTCCAACTGCGCCCACCCGCCGCCGGACCTTCCGCACCGATTCCCTGGCCCCTAGCCATGGAGACATCAAGGATGAACTTCATGCTGTTGCACTTCATTTCCATGCCATCATCGCTGCAGATCGCGGCCTGGGCCGCGTCCGGCTGCGCGCTGGCTGTCGCCATCCACTTCTTCATGCGCAAGCTGGCGCCGTCGCACATCACCCAGCTGCAGAGCGCGGAGGTTGGCGTCATCATCGCCGTAGTCGGCATTTTCTATGGCCTGATCATCGCCGCGCTCCTGGTGCGCGCCATCGCCCATTTCGACACCTCGATTGAAGTCGCCGAACGCGAAGCCGGCCTCGCCGCCTCGCTATACCGGCTGAGCGCGCAAGGTCTGCCCGGCTCCCGCCTCAAGATGCAGGACGGGCTGCGGGATTATCTCGACGTCGTCATCCAGCGCGAATGGCCGCTTCAGCAACAAGGCGAAACGGTGCCGGTGGCGTCTCCGCAGCTGGGGCGCCTGAGCCAGGCGCTGTCCACGGTCTATCCCGCCAACCGCAAAGAAGCCCAATACCTGGCCCTGGCGCAAGGCGCGCTCGACGAGCTCTACGCCAGCCGCCACACCCGGCTGTTCAACCAGGCGATGACCATTCCATGGGAGATCTGGTGCATCAGCCTGATAGGCGAAGTGCTGCTGGTGTTCTTCGCCTGGCTGATGCACGTGCCCAGCAAAGGCGTGCATTTCTTCCTCAGCTGCGCGATGGCCACCTCCATCTCCATCGTGCTGGCCATCATCCTGATCTACGACACCCCGTTCTACGGCGACATCTGCGTGTCGCCGGAGCCCTACCTAAAAGCGCTGGCAGCCATCCGCGCCGGCAGCCTGGATTTGTAACGCCGGAAAAACTTTTCACACGCTTCCTGACGGCGCGTCCCTATGGCAAGCGCATGCCGCGCCCTCATCAACCTCACCCGCGATCCAGGAGCAAACATGGCAGACAACGCCTCAGTCAACGGACAAATCACCGACGCCGTCACCCAGACCAACGTCAAGGTCGTGGCCGAAGCCCCAGCCCAGGCCATGGCCGCGCTATACCAGGTGGCCAGCCACTCCGCCGGCCTGGCGCTGCAAAACTCTGTGCACAGCCAGCAGGCGCTGAACCAGATCAACAGCGCGGTGATTTCCAAGGCGGTGGCGATGATTCTGTCCGTCGGCGAGAAGAGCTGACCCGATAAACCAGGGAGGATGGAAGCATGGGCCTGACAGACCTGATCAAGAACAAGTTTGGCGGCGGCGACAAAACGCCGGCGTCGCCAGCGGACAGCCCGCAAGCCGCAGCGGATGCCGCGCCCCCCACCGCCGGCGCAAGCGACGCGCAAGCCGCGCCAGATGGAGACAAGGCGGCAGCGGCATCTCCCGCCGACGCGGCGAGCCCCAAGGCACCGCCATCCGCCTCCGCGCCCGAACCGCCGCCCCAGCCCGCCTCCCCGCCCCCTTCCTCCAGCCCGCTGCGCGGCTTCACCGAAAAACTCAGCACCGCGCCCGCCGGCGGCGGCGGCGGCACCGACGCATTGAACAGCAAGATCGTGCAGGCGGTGCAGCTCACCAACAGCGAAACCGCCGCCTACGCCGGCAATCAGATCGCCGTCGCACCCAACATGATGATCACCCAGGCCAGCGGCTTGGTGGCCCAGGCCGGCGCCAACTACTTCGACGGCGCCAGCAAACTCGCCCTGGCCAGCAAGAGCGTGCTGCTGAAAAACATGACCGAGAAATTCGCCGCCGAGGACGTCAAGGGCGGCATCGAGGACGCGCTGGGGATATTGATCACCGATCTATTGGTCGGCACCGCCGCGGCGGTGGCGGCGGCGGCCGGCGCGATGGAGGGGGAGGCGGCGCATTTTGCGCTAGATAAGATTGATCAGAGTTTGATTAAATACCAATCCTTGCTAGATAAAAAGTAATACTTAACTAAAACTGAAAATTCCGTAAAAACAGAATAACGACCACCAACAAATAGCATCAAAAAAGCTCAATTCAAAAAAACATGACAAACATATCAAACTTACACACAAATCACACAATAAAATTCATCTCTCCATCAGAGTTAAATTAACCCAAGGAGTGTTGTTTACCACTAACACCATGCAAACACCCCATCAACTATCTCAACTCAAAAGGGAAATAAAATGGCCATCTACGTTTTCGATGCTCATGGCTCCATAGACAGCAGAACTGAAAAATTCGAAATCCCCTTAGGTGTCAACTTAGTCACTTTTGCAAAACCTGCAGCTGCGATAGCAGAAGAAATACCCGACTACATTTGGAATCACAAAAATAGGCTAATCACAAGCCCAGAGCAATTCCTTGCCGAAATTCAAATCAGAGTTGAAGGAAGAACTAGCAAAGGATTATCACGCGATGATACTCCTGAAGTCGGATATATTGAAGGCCCATTAATACTCCCAGGCCCCCGAACAATACCAAACCTCATACTGACAGGCGATTCAAAACTTTCAAGGTCTAAGATTTACAAACTACATGGAAACAACCAAATTGAGGAGTTGGAAATCCCCGACAACCAAGCATGCAGTTTAAATACTTACTTCCAAGGAAGAACATTAAATGCGGGGGACTATATCATTTGGGCATCATGCCTATCTGTACACTTTGATGGCCCCATAACAAGAGGAAACGTAGCTGGACTTGGAAATGAAGGACCAAATAGAACTGGAACCGGTGGAACCACCTATGGCTTCAAATCTAGATTAGAATGAACGTAATTATTCACGGCCTTACGGTGCAATCGTAGGGTGCGACACCCGGCTTCGATCTTTCCTACCTCCGACCTTACCCACCGGGCATCGCACCGCGCCAACGCCATACGGCCATCGGTGCGATGCCCGCCGGGTGGGTGGTCTCGGTTGATACGGCGGTTGCCGGGTATCGCACCCTACCTGTTCCATTGGCCGGTTGGTGGGTACGGAGTGGCGGTTGAAAATGGCGCTTTCCTTGTCCCGGGGGCTGTATGCCGAACTACCGCCGCACCAGAATGCCGGGAGCCAGGTAGCACGGGTTGGCTCAACGGGCCATACCCGCGATCCACACGATCACCGCCCTTCATCGCCTTTGCTCCCTTTCCACGACGCCGGTTACCCACCACTTCTCCGTCGCATCCCGCGGGTATGGCCTTTGGCCAACCCGCGCTACGGTTTACCGCCCCAATCGGCGGGATATCGTCCGGCCTGGACGTAACGATGGAAGGTGGAATACGGCCATGCCGCCACGTTGGCGACCAAACCATGTTTGACCGGGTTGAAATGCACGTAATCCAAATGCGCGGCGAAATCGGCCTCGTCGCGGATGCGGTGTTCCCAATAGCGGTGCTGCCACAAGGTGCCGCATCCCTTGGCGGCGCGGCGGGCGCTATGCCATTCGACCCGAAAATACCGTTGCCCTACCGCGCGGGTGACACGCCGCTTGATCTCGCGCCACCGCATCGCGTAATCGGCGTCGCCGTCCGGCAAGGTCCAAATCGCGTGCAAATGGTCCGGCAATAACACCCAACCATCGATGGCGAATGGCCGCTCTCGCCGCACCGCCTGGATGGCCTCGCGCAAGGCGGCGCGTACATCGGGCTCCAGCAGGATGCGCTGCCGGCGCTCAGCCACCACGGTGAAGAAATAGCACCCTCCGGGCAGGCGTTCTCGACGAAAGCGGGCCATATATTGATCTCGGCAAAAGAGTCCACTCTCGCACGCCATATGCGCCGGCGCGCCGGGCCGATAGACCAGCCTCGGCGCAGCGCGGCTTGGCCCAGCTGGCCATACCCGCGATCCTTCGCCGCCACAACTTATGCACCTTGTCCGCGGGTATGGCCTGCGGCCAACCCGCGCTACGGGTCCGACACCATTCACGACAAAGCCTAATCGCCGTCCCATCAACACCCACGGCGCGGCCAGGCCGCCGCTTGCGCCGCGCTCTTCATCAACCGAGACGCCATGCCATGGAAACCGCCGATCAGGACACCCGCTCCGCCACCCCGCAACCGGGCATCCTGCGCGGCAATATCCCGGAGTTGGGCAAAAGCCCGGTCCACCTCTTGTCCGCCATCGTGGCGCTGGCGTCGGACAAGTTGTGGGACGTGATGCTGCTGGACATGGCCAAGACGATGCCGTTGCCGGACAGGATTCGCTTCTTCCTGCTGGCCGGGCTGCTGCTGCTGCTGTTCACCACCCTCAGCGCCGCGCTGACCCAGCGCTGGGTGGACAAGGACGAGCCAGGCGCGGCCCTGGCCAAAGGGCTAGCCATGGGAGTCCTGGCGGGTCTGCCATACTCATTCGGTTCCACCGAACTAGGGCTGATCTTCATAGGCTGGTCAGGTATCAACGAGTTGCAGAAGTTGGAAAAGTAAGCTTCGCCACCACTCAGGAGAACCACACCATGCATCCTCATCACCCATTTTCCCTGCTATTGCGCGCCGCGCCGCTGCTGGCAGCCCTGGCCGCGGGACAGGCGCTGGCCGCCAGCGCGCCGCCTTTGCCGGCCTTGGGCGCCGATCCGGCGCAAAACACGGTGTCCGGACTGTCCTCCGGTGCCTTCATGGCCGCCCAGTACAGCGTTACCTATTCCGCCAGCGTGGCCGGCGCCGGCATCGTCGCCGGCGGCCCGTTCTATTGCGCCGGCCTGAACAAGCTGGGCGGCGCCAACCGCTTCATGATGACCGCCAGCAACCAGTGCATGCGGCCGCAGGGCGCGGCGCCGTCCGGCGCGGCCGCCTGGAAAGAAGCCCAGCAATTCGCCAAGCAGGGCGCGATCGACCCGGTGGACAATATCAAGCGCCAGCGGCTGTACATCTTCACCGGCGCGTCCGACAGCGTGGTCTATCCCAAAGTGGTGGCGCAAACCCGCGCCTTCTACCAGAGCGCCGGCGTGCCGGACGCGCAGATACGCTATGTGGACAACGTCAACGCCGGCCATGCGCTGCTCACGTCCAACCCCGGCGACGAGGCCTGCCCGGTCAATGTGTCTCCCGCCGCCGGCAGCACCAAGACCAACCTCAACAACTGCGGCTTCATGCAATCGCAGGACATTCTGCGCCAGCTGTACGGCAGCGATCTGAAACCGCCGACAAGCAAACTGGCCGGCGAGCTGCTGGACTTCGACCAGGCCGAGTTCTCCAAGGGCCGCTATACAGGCCTGTCCAACATCGGCCACGTCTACGTTCCGGCCGACTGCCGCAAGCAGAGCTGCCGCGTGCACGTGGTGTTCCACGGCTGCACGCAGGAAGACAGCCGCATCGGCAACCGCTACTACACCAGCACCGGCTTCAACGAAATGGCCGATCGCAACCGCATCATCGTGTTGTACCCGCAAATCCGCACCGACCCGAAACGCAACCCGCAAGGCTGCTGGGACTTCTGGGGCTATAGCAGCAAAGATCCGGCCCAGCCCGATTTCTACGCCAAAACGGCGCCGCAGATGTCCGCCATCCGCGCGATGGTGGAACGTCTGGACAGCCCACGCCAATGAAAGGAAAACCCGATATGGACGCGCATCCGCTCAATGCCTGGCTGCAAAACGGCGAAACCGGCTGGCAAGCCTGGCATCCGATGTTTCGCCAATTCTTTTTCGCCGGACTCCCCGCCCATGGCGACTGGAAAGCCAAATTGCAAACCGGGCTGGAGCAACGCCAGCGGCTGGACGAATGGCAGCAGGGCGAAAGCAGCCAGTGGCGCCAGGCCTGGAGGCAGCACATCGACGCCGACGGCTGGCTCGACTATTGCCAGCAATGCCAGGACATCAGCCAGCAGTTCGGCCACCAAGTGCTGAACTGGCAGTTGAAGCTGATCACGCTGTGGCGGGAACAGGGCTTTGAGCTGTTGCGCAATCTGCTGGACTCGCGCGGCGGCGCCGACGACTTGCTGGCCTTCAACGCCGTGCATCAAAGCGCAAAACAAAGCATGGGCGTTCACCAGGAAGACCTGCAGCAGCTGCTGACCGGCTTCTCTCCCGCGCTGATGGACTGCCTGCAGCAATTCCTGACGCCCAAGACCGACACCCCCGCCGCCTGACGCCTCCCCATCACGCCCAACGGTCACCGCTCGCGGTGACCGGCTTCAACTGCTCCGTCCCATCCTTCCGCGCCACACTCAAGCCTGCCCGCGGGCCCATCCGCGTTCACGACGCCCCTCCCTCCCCGTACCAGTAGGTATCCGCCCGCCGCCTGGCGGCGCTTCCCCGCGCAAAGGACATGACCATGAAAACCAATACCGCCGGCATCAATCTGATCAAGCAATTTGAAGGCGTTCGCCTGCAGGCCTACCAGGACGCCGTCGGCGTCTGGACCATAGGCTACGGCCATACCGGCCCGGAAGTGAAAGCCGGCATCCGGATCTCGCAGCAACAGGCGGAGCAGCTCCTGGCCGCCGATCTGACAAAGTTCGAGACCGGCGTCGGCAAGGCGGTGACCGTGCCGCTGAACGCCAACCAGTTCTCCGCGCTGGTCAGCTTCAGCTACAACCTGGGCCTGGGCAATCTGCAAAGCTCGACTCTGCTGCGGCTGCTGAACAAGGGCGACTACGCCGGCGCGGCCGGCCAGTTCCCGCTCTGGAACAAGGCGGGAGGAAACGTTCTGCCTGGCCTGAGCCGCCGCCGGCTGGCCGAACAAACCTTATTCCAGCTGCCGGTCGTCGCCTGACTCTTCACGCTGAGCCCTCCCGGGCGTTCCAGCAAACAGCCTGCCGGCCAAGCCGCGCAGGCTGTTTTCGCATTCATCCCCCGGAGAAACGCCATGCCAAACCATACGAACCCGCGACTCGCCAAGCCCGCCCATCCCTGCGGCAGGCAGCGATCCATCCTGTCCGCGCGCGCCGCGGCGCGCCGTCTCGCCATTTCATTGACCGCCGGAGGCTGCCATGGCTGACGGCACGCTTAATCCCAATCTGCGCCAAATCGCCGAGCAATATCTGGAACGATCGCTCGAACCCTCAGAAGAAGAGCAGCTGCTGACCCTGCAGCAAAACATCCAGAGCCAGCCGCCCGCCCCGCTGGGCGCCACCCAGCAGGCCAAACAGCAAGCGCAGCAAGCCATCAGCCAGAGCCAGGCCAAAGCGGGCGCCAGCGTGAAAGACATTCTGCAAACGATCCAGACCAGCTCGTCCAAGGCTTTGCAAGTGCAGGAGGCGGAGGAACAGGCCATTCTCAAGTTGCTGGAAGGCAGCAAAACCCTGTCCGAGCTGCGACCCGCCGCGATGCAGCCGATGGGCAATGGTTTGAAGCCCGGCAGCCAACTGGCGATGGCTCAGATCGCCGACCATCTGTCCAACTTGGCGCGCAAGGAAGTGGAGAACTGCTTCAACCAGTACTTTGGTCCGCTGAACCAGCAGCTACAGGCGCTGGTGGCGCGGCTGGAAGCGAAAGAAGCCGCGGAAGCGGCCGCGCCCGATGCGCCATCCACAGCCGGCGCCGCTCAAGCCGACGCGCAGAACGTTCACAAGCCGCAAGACCCGCCGTCCACAGAGCAGCACTGACAATCAGGGGCAAACCGCAGCAGCGCCCCGATTCATGTGCCTTTCATTCCCAATCCAAAGGAGTCAAACACATGGCTACCGTCGTAAGCGAACAAATCACCGATGCCGTCACCCAATCCAACGTCAAAGTGCTGGGCGAAGCGCCCGCCATGGCGCTGGGCTCCCTGTATCAAACCATGGCCCACTCCACCGGCATCCTGTTCGAAAACGCCATCTCGGCGCAGCAACAGCAAAACACGCTGGCGCAAGCCGCCTCCAATATGGGCGTGATGCAGATCTACAGCATGGACACCATGGCCGATGCCGCCGGCACCGAGAAGATGTCCCAAGCCGGCGTCGCCGACAATCTGACCAGCCTGCTGACCGTGCTGCAATCGTTCCGCCGCTAAGCTCCGAATCCATCCACCGAAAGGAATCCCGTTAAATGGCAAACACCGTCAATCCGCAAATCACCGACGCCGTCACCCAGGCCAACGTCAAGGTGCTGGCCGAAGCGCCCGCCATGGCGCTGGGCTCCATCTACCAGACCATGGCCCACTCCACCGGCATCCTGTTCGAAAACGCCATCTCGGCGCAGCAACAGCAAAACACGCTGACCCAGGCGTCCAGCAATATGGGGGTGATGCAGATCTACAGCGTGGACACCATGGCCGACGCGGCGGGCACCGAAAAGATGGCCCAGGGCGGCGTGGCCGACAACCTGACCAGTCTGCTGACCGTGCTGCAAAGCTATCAGCGCTGATCCCTTCCACCGCTAAACCAGGAGCTGTGCAATGGCATTAGACCAAATCACCGACGCCGTCACCCAATCCAACGTGAAAGTGCTGGGCGAAGCGCCGGCCATGGCGATGGGTTCCATCTACCAGACCATGGCCCACTCCACCGGCATTCTGTTCCAGAACGCGGTGGCGGCCCAACAACAACAAAACACGCTGGCGCAAGCGGCGGCCAACCAGGGCATCCTGCAGATCTACAGCATGAACACCATGGCCGCCGCCGCCGGCTCGGAAAAGATCGGCCAGGGCGGCATCGCCGACAACCTGACCAGTCTGCTGGCCGTGCTGCAAAGCTTCCAGCGTTAACCCCCTTCCCCGACTGTTTCTTACAGCCTCCATCGCCCCGGCAACGGGGCGTCTTTTTTATCATCCCCCCGCATCAAACACCGCCGCAATCGCCTCCACCGCCGCCCTCACCCGCGCCACCTGTTGCAGGTCCGGATGCAGCACCAGCCACATGTCCACCGGATCTACCCGACTCGGCCACACCCGCTCCAGCCCGGCGTCCTGATCGGCGATGAAGCAGGACAGCATGGCGATGCCCATGCCGGCCAGCGCGGCCTGTCGCAGGGTCAGCTGCGAATTGGCCTGCAGCGCGATGCGGGCCTGGTCCACGCTTTCGCCGCACAGCCGCTGCCAGTGGCGCGGCACGGTGTCGCGCGGGAACATCAGCAGCTCGTGGCCGGCGAAGCCGTCGCCGGGCAGCGGCCGCCCGCGCCGCGCCAGATAGTCCGGCGACGCGTACAGGCTCATGTCGATGGCGGCCAACTTGCGCACCAGCACCTCGCCCTTGTCCGGCCGCAGGCTGCGAATGGCGAAATCCACCTCGCCGGCCGCCACGTCGCTGAGCGACAAGCCGGTCAGCAGCGTGAACTCCAGCTCAGGATGCCGCCGCGACAGCTCGGCCAGCGCCGGGATGACGAAGGCCTCGGCCACGGTGTCGGTGGCGGCGATGCGCACCGGCCCGGCCAACTGGCGGTCGCTGTGCGCGGCCTTGCGGCTGAAGGCATCGGCGGCGGCTTCCATCCGCTCGGCGTCGGCCAGCAGCATCGCGCCGGACTCGCTCAGCTGGTAGCCCTGCGGCGTGCGCAAAAACAGCCGGCCGCCGATCTCGGCCTCGAAAGCCTGCAGGCGCCGGCCCACCGTGGCCTGGTCCACGCCCAGCTGCTGCGCGGCGGCGCGCAGCGTGCCCGCGCGGGCGAGGGTGAGAAAGAAACGGGCGTTGTCCCAGTTCATGCTGCGCCTGCCTACGATTGAATAGATGCGAAATTGCATCACGATTAATCATATTTGTCTATTTTTTCGCATCACATTATTGCTTAGCATGGCCGACATGATTCTTTACGGACAATCCATCCATGCCTGACTCCAAGCCTGCCCGGACCGGCCTGCCCACCCTGCTGGCGCTCAGCGCCGGCATGTTCATGGCGGTGCTGGACACCAATATCGTCAACCTGGCGCTGCCCGCGCTGCAACGCAGCCTGGACGCCAGCCTCAGCCAGCTCACCTGGATCGTGGACGCCTACGCGCTGGGCTTCGCCGGCCTGATGCTCAGCGCCGGCTGGCTGGCCGACCACTTCGGCCCCAGGCGGATGCTGGCCTGGGGGTTGGCCCTGTTCGTGCTAGCCTCGCTGCTGTGCGGACTGGCGCCCGGCGCGCAAACGCTGATTCTCTTCCGGCTGCTGCAAGGCATGGCCGCCGCGCTGTTCATCCCCAGCTCGCTCGGCCTGCTGCGCCACGCCTTCCCGCATCCTGCCGAACGCGCGCGCGCAGTCGGCCTGTACGGCGGCCTGTCCGCCAGCGCGGCGGCGGCGGGTCCGGTGCTGGGCGGCCTGCTGCTGGGGCCGCTGGGCTGGCGCGGCGCCTTCCTGATCAATGTGCCCATCGGCCTCGCCGCCTTGCTGGCCATCCCCTTCGTAGTGCCGTTCCGGGAAGCGTCGCCGTCCTGCGGCGCGGACCTGCCGGGCCAGGCCGCCGGCATGCTGACGCTGTCGCTGGCCAGCTACGCGCTGATCGAGGGACCGCGCCTGCCGGCGCCGGTCCTGTTCGCCCTGTTGCTGGCCGTCGCCGCCGGCGCCCGGCTGTTCTGGCGGCTGGAGAGCGCCAACCCGCAGGCGATGGTGCCGCCGGCGGTGTTCCGCCATCCGGCCTTCGCCGCCGCCAACTGGGTGGGCTTCGCCATCGGCGTCGCCTATTTCGGCAGCCTGCTGTTGCTCAGCCTCTATCTGCAGCAAGGGCTGGGCCTGGATGCGCTGCATGCCGGCCTGGCCATGCTGCCGCTGGCCGCCTGCCTGATCGCCGGCAACATCGCCGCCGGACGCCTGTTGCCGAGGCTAGGGGCCCGTCGCCAAATGCGCGGCGGCCTGCTGCTTTCCTCCGCCGGCTATCTGCTGCTGGCCCTCGCCGACGGCCACGCGCTGGCCTGGCCGCTGCTGGCCATGCTGCCGCTGGCGCTGGGCACCGCGCTCGCCATCGCGCCGATGACCGCCACCGTGCTGGAAAGCGCGCCGCCACATCTATCCGGCACCGCATCCGCCGTGCTGAACGCCATCCGCCAGACCGGCGCGCTGGTCGGCACCGCCGGCGCGGCGCTGGTGGTGGGCCACAGCGCCGACCCGCGCCAGGCGCTGCCGATAGGGCTCGCGCTCGCCGCGCTGGCGACGCTGGGCGCGGCCTGGGCGGCCAGCCGGATTCCCGCCGCGGAACGGGAGGCATCGCCGCTCGCAGCGACACGCTGACCGCGATGTCAAAACATCACGCGCCTCGCCTCCGCCTCCCAATGCCGGCGCCGGCTGAAACGGCAGCGCAAGGCAATCTCGCGTTGGAACAGCCACGGATATAAACGGTACAGATAACGCATCATGCGGCTCGCTTTCGAAATGCCGTTGGTATGCGTGTTAGGATAGTTCTCGAATTCTTGCGAATAAACACGCCATTTCGGAAAGATTGTCCTGATATGAAAACAATGCCGTCGCCAGACAACTTGCTGGCCTTCGACGCGCTGGCGCGCGCCGGCAGCTTCACCGCCGCCGCCGATCTGCTGGATTGCCATAAAAGCCTGGTCAGCGCGCGGGTCAAAGAGCTGGAGCGGGAAATGGGCGCGGCGCTGGTGTTGCGCACCACCCGCAAGATGGCGCTGACCGAGGCCGGCGAGCGGCTGCGGCCGCACGCGGCCAGGTTAAGGGAGACGATGGCCCAGGCGCGGATGGCGGTGGACGAGACCCAGCAAGACATGGCCGGCCCGTTGACGATCAGCACCACCTCGTCGCTGGCCCAATACGTGTTGGGCCCGATACTGGGAGACCTGGCCACGCTCCACCCGGCGCTGCAGCTGTCTCTGCAAGTGGACAACCGGCTGCAGGACCCGGTGGCGGACGTGCTGGATTTCTGCCTGCGTTCGGCGCGTTCCCATACCATTCATGATGACCGGCTGGTGGCGCGGCTAGCCGGATACGCCAGCGAGAATCTGTATGCGTCCCCCGCCTATCTGGCGCGCCATCCGGCCATACGGCAACCCTCGGATCTGGCAGCCCATCGGCTGCTGGTGACGGAGTCGGAGCATCAGAGCGGCCTCAAGCTCTCATGCGGCGAGCAACTGCTGCATCAGTCCGCAGGTGTGCTGTTTTACCTGAACCACTACCCTCTGCAAACGCATCTGGCGCTGGCCGGCCATGGCATCACCCTGCTGACCGACTACACGGCGAGCCAATATCTAGAACGCGGCGAACTCGTCAGAGTGCTGCCGGAATGGCTTTGCGATTATTGGCCGATTTATCTGGTCCACCCGTTCCGCTCGCCGCTGGCTCGCAAATACCAGGCCTTCATCGATTTCGTCCTCCCGAGAGTGGCGGCGGCTCTGCCGGAAAACCGCGCTCAAATAGGCAGCGACGGCCGCGCCAGCAGCACCCGGTAGAACTCGACGAAGGCACGCGCCGCCGCCGGCGCGTGGCGGCCCGGCGGAAACACCGCGTAGACGCCGCCCTTGGGCAAGGTCCATTGCGGCAGCAGATGGACCAGCCGGCCCTGGCGCAGATCCTCCTGCACGCTGAACGAATCCAGCACCGACATCCCCGCCCCGGCCAGCAGCAGCGAACGCAGCGAGGCGGCGGAATCCACCTTGATCCGCGCGCGCATCCTCACCATCTCCTCCTCTCCTCCCTTGCCGGCGAAGCGCCAGGTCAGCGGCGTCTTCAGCAGCGTCAGCGCCACCCAGTCGTGCCCGGCCAGCTCGCCGGGATGCGCCGGCATGCCCCGATCGCGCAGATAAGCCGGCGACGCCACCAGCTGCTGGGCGAACTCCCCCAGCTTCAGCGCCCTGAGCGAGGAGTCGCGCAGCGTGCCCAGGCGGATGGCCAGATCCATGCCCTCGGCCACCAGGTCCACCATGCGGTCGATCGCGTGCAGCTCCAGCTGCAAGCCGGGGTGCTGGCGGATGAACTGGGTGGCCGCCGGCGCCACCGATTCCGCCATATGGCTGACCGGCGCGGTCAGCCGCAGCGTGCCGGACAACTCCGCCGCGCCGTGGCCGGCCTGCAGCAACGCGTCGCGCAAGGCGGCCAGCGCCGGCTGCGCGTCCAGGTACAAGGCCTGGCCGGCCTCGGTCAGCTTCACCCGCCGCGTGGTGCGGGTGAACAGCGTCGCGCCCAGCTGCGCCTCCAGCCTACCCACCTGCAGGCTGACGTTGGCCTTGGTCATCCCCAGCCGCTCCGCAGCGGCGGTGAAGCCGCCAGCCTCCGCCACCGCCACGAAAATCTGCAGCCCTTCCAGATTGCCCTCTACGCCTCTCGCCATATCAACTGTCAATTTTTCAATAACAATCAATTATGGTTTCAGCCGTTTATCGAATCAATCGAAAAGCGCATGATGCATTCCATCAGCGCTGCGACGCGGCGCCTCAATCCGATATCAAACTAGGAGTCTCACCATGAAAATCGCACTGATCGGCGCCAGCGGCTATGTCGGTTCCGCCCTGTTGAAAGAAGCCCTGTCCCGCGGCCACCACGTCACCGCGCTGGTTTCCCGCCCGGAACGCATCGAAGCGCAAGCCAACCTGGCCGCCGCCAAAGTCGACGTGCAGGACAGCGCCCAGCTAGCCGAACAACTGAAAGGCTTCGACGCCGTGCTCAGCGCCTTCAGCGGCCACGCCCAGGCCGAACAGCTCGACTACTTCGTCAAGGGCATCCGCTCCATCATCGCCGCGGCCAAGGCCGCCCAGGCTCCGCGCCTGTTGGTGGTCGGCGGCGCCGGCAGCCTGGAAGTGGCCCCCGGCGTGCAGCTGGTGGACACTCCGGAATTCCCGGAACAATGGAAGGCCTCGGCGCTGGGCGCCCGCGAAGCGCTGAACCTGCTGCGCGCCGAGACCGAGCTGAACTGGACGCTGCTGAGCCCGTCGGCGATGCTGCAGCCGGGCCAACGCACCGGCCAGTTCCGCCTGGGCAAGGACCAGCTGCTGGTCGACGCCGAAGGCAACAGCCACATCTCGGTGGAGGACTACGCCGTCGCCATGATCGACGAGCTGGAAAAAGGCGAGCATCAGCGCAGCCGCTTCACCGTCGGCTACTGATCGCCCATCAACGGGGAGGCCAGACAGCCTCCCCGGTTTCCTGCAGATGGCGCCAGCGCCAGTTGGCGCCGTCCCGGAACAGCACGGCCGTCGCGTGGCGGCCGTTGCCGCTGCCGTCGCCCAAGGTCTGCGTTTCGTAGTAGGCCACCGTCGCGGCGTCTCCATCTCCCATCAGCAGCGTCATCCGCTCCAGCGCGATTTCCAGTCCCGGCCGGCTGCCTGCCGCGCCCTGGAAGAAGGCCCGCAGCCCCTGCCAGTCCAGCCGCGCGCCGCTTGGCGCCACCATGGCGAAGCCGGCGTCGAAACCCGCCATCAATTCCGCCAGCGCCTCCTCGCCATGCGGCCCGTCGCCCAGCCAGCCCGCGATCTGCGCCAAAGTGCCGCGAACCTGCGCCCATACCGCCAATTCATCATTTCTCATCATGCTTCTCCCGTTTGAGGACGATTCAATAAACGCAATACCTCCGCATTGCCTATCCGGCTGCCCAGCCACAAGGGCGGCAACATGGCCAAGGCGGCGGCCAGAAAACACAGATGGAAGGCCCGCGCCGCCAACTCTCTCGCCGCGGGCGCCGCCGGATCGGCGATGCCCTGCCCGGAAAGCAGCAGATTCAGCAGCACGCAAGCCAACGCCATGCCGACGCAGAAGCTCACCTGGCGATTGATGTTCCACAAGGCGCTGGCCTCGCCCATCCGCGCCGGCGCCACCCTCAGGAAGGCCGTGCTCTGGCTGGCGCTGCTGCACAAGGTGCCGCCCAGGCCCATCAACGCGTAGCTGCCGGCCAGCCAGGGCAGTTGCCCGGAGCGGTCTATCGCCAGCAAGCTCAGAAAGCCGATGCCCTGCGCCAGCGCGCCGGCCATCAGCAGCGGCCTCGGCCCCAGGCGGCGGTAGCCGCGCCCGGTCAGCGCGATCGCGGCGAACGCGCCCAGCGACCACGGCAGCATCAACAACCCGGCCGCGGAAGCCGACACGCCCAGCACCTGCTGCAGATACAGCATCGCCACCAGGCTGACGCCCATGAAAGCGCCCGGCACCAGCAGATACATCAGCATCGACATCCGCAGCAGCGGATCGCGCAGCAATTCCAGCCGCAGGATCGGCCGCGGATGCCGGCGGCTGTGCCGCGCGTAAGCCGCGCCCAGCGCCAGGCCCGCCGCCAGCAGCGCGCCGCCGCGCCCCCAGGTGGACGGCTGAGCCAGATCGCTCAGCCCCTGCAAGACAGACAGCAAGGCCAGGCTGCCCAGCAGCAGGCCGAGCCAGTCCAGGCCGGCGGCCGGCTCCGGCTCGCGCTCGTCCCGCAGCCAGCGCAGCGCCAGAACCAGCGGCACGGCGGCCAGCGGCAGGTTGAGCCAGAAAATCCAGCGCCAGCCCAACGCGTCCAGCGCCAGCCCGCCCAGCGTCGGCGACAGGGCCGGCGCCAGCTGGCCCACCAGCAAAATCATCGCGGTCAGGCCGGGCCGCTCCGCCGGCCGGTACAAGCGATAGGTCATGGTCTGGCCCAACGGAATCAGCAAGCCGCCGCCCAGGCCTTGCAGCGCGCGCCAGGCGATCAGCGCGCCGAGCGAGCCGGCCTGCGCCGCGCCGGCCGAGCCCGCCATGAACAGCAGCAGCGAGGCGATGAACACCCGCTTGCCGCCCCAGCGCGCCGCCAGCCAGTTGCCCAGCGGGATCACCGCGGTCAGCCCCAGGATGTAGGCGGTGCCCACCCAGGCCAGCTCCGCCACATCGCGATGAAAGGTGAGGGCGATGTCGGGAAAGGCGACATTGCCGACGAAAAGATTGGCCAGATCGATGAAAAACCCCAACAGGTACACCGCGGCCACGCGTTTGCGATACTCCATGCATCCAACCTCCTTGCTTGACGGAGGCCAGCTTAGTCTCGCCCGATCACCGGAAAAACCACCGACAATCGATTAAACTGTCAAAATCATTTTGACAATAAAGCCCACTCGGACATGAGCCTGCAACGCTTCCGCATCTTCGCCGCCATCGTGGAAAGCGGCTCGCTGACCGCCGCCGCCGAGGCGCTGGGCCACAGCAAGGCGGTGATCAGCTTCAACCTGAAACAGCTGGAGGCGGAGCTGGGCGTGGCGCTGCTGACCCGCAGCACCCGCCGGCTGCAGCTGACCGAAACCGGCAGGCGCTTCTACCAGGACTGCCTCCACGTGCTGCGCATGGCGCAATCGGCGATGGACGACGCGCGCCGCGGCCACGGCGGCCTGCAGGGCACGCTGAGCGTGAGCACCACGCCGGAATACGGCCGCCGGCGGGTGATACCGGCGCTGGCGGCCTTCTCCCGGCTGCATCCACGGCTGGCGGTGCGGCTGGAGTCGTCGTCGCGGCATGCCGACCTGATTTCTCAACAAGTGGACGTGGCTATCCGGCTGGGCTCGCTGAGCGACTCCAGCTACCGCGCGCGGCTGCTGGAGGAATTCGACATCTGGCCGGTGGCGTCGCCCGGCTATCTGGCGCAGCCGGGAAAGCAAGTGGAAAGCGTGGACGACCTCTCCCGCGCCGACTGGCTGGCGCACAGCCGGCTGGCGGCGCCGTTGCGCTGGAAGCTGGCGGGAAAAAATGGCGAGGCGATGCTGGACGCCGGCGACGCGCCGCGCATCGTCGCCGACACCTCGGGCGCCTTGCTGGACTTCGCGCGCCAGGGCTGCGGCGTGGCGCTGCTGCCGGACTGGCAGGTAAAAGACGATGTCGCCGCCGGCGCGCTGGAGAGCTTGCTGCCGGATTGGAAATTTCCGCGCCAAGGGGTGTACGCAGTCTACCCGGACACCCGCCACCTACCGGAAAAAGTGCGCGCCTTCATCGATTTTTTCGCCGACTACCTCGCGGCGCGGCAAAGGGAGAGCTGAACCTTCCCCCCTCCTACAACCTGTCTACGATCTTCATGGTTATGAATCCGCTACGCGGATGATGATTTTCATAGCCAGGGCTGCCCGGCGAGCAGAGAGGGGATATTTGCTTGGCCAAATATCCCCTCCACCCCTAAAAGCCACCCTTGAAGCCTGGCCTTCGGCTACCCGCCGGGTCCCGTCAGGCCCGAGGCGCGGCTGAACTCTCTGCGTGCGAATCTTCCAGATTCTCTCAGCCATGCGCGCTAACGTCGCGGGGCTCAAACAAACAGCCGCTTAAAACCTCGGGCCTGCCACCCGGCGACAGGCTTGAAGGGACTGGTGGCGCATCGGATACGCGGTTTCTAACCAGCCAAGCCTAAAAAACGGGCAGAAGATCGTTAGCAGATTCTTATAGCTTGAAGCGCGACACCACGCCCTCCAGCGACTGCGACAAGCGCTCCAGGTCGGCCACCACCTGGCCGGCGCGGCCGATCTCGGCATCCGACTGCAACGCCTGCGACGACATCTGCTCGGCGGTGCGCGCCATGTCCTCGGTGGCCTTGGACTGCTCGCTGGCGGCATCGCGGATCTCGGCCGCCTGGCGCACCACCAGCTGCATGCTGGACTGGATTTCGGCGATCTGGCGCTGCGCCTCCTCGGCCAGCTCCACGCCGTCCTGCACCGCGCCGTAGGTCTTCGCCACGCGCTCGCGCGCCTGGCCCGAGCCCTGCTGCATGCCGCCGACCATGTCGTCGATCTCCACCGTGGCCTGGCTGGTGCGCTCGGCGAGCTTCCTCACCTCGTCCGCCACCACGGCGAAGCCGCGGCCCTGCTCGCCGGCGCGCGCCGCCTCGATCGCCGCGTTCAGCGCCAACAGATTGGTCTGGTCGGCGATGTCCTTGATCACGCCGGCGATGCTGCCCACCTGGGCCGAGCGGCGCTCCAGCTCCTCCATCACCGTCTTCACCTCGTCCATCGACGATGCGACCGAGCCGATCTCGACGCTGACCTTGCCCACCGCCTCCGCGCTCTGCGACGACAGCGCGCCGGCCTGCTGCACCGCCTCGGCGGTGCCATGGCAGTTGCCGGCGATGTGGCTGACGCTGACCGACAGCTGCTCGATGGTGGCCGCCGTGGTTTCGCTGAGGTCGGCGTTGTGGCGCGAACCGGCCGACAGGCGCTCGGTCATCCGCGCCAGCTCGCCGGCGCTGCGGTGCAGCTGGCCGCTTTGTTCGCGCACCTGCTGGAACATGGCGCGCAGCTGCTCCATGAACTGGTTGAACGCCGCCGCCACCTGGCCGGTTTCGTCGCGGCTGTCGGCCGGCAGCCGCATGGTCAGGTCGCCATGGCCGGAGCTGAGCGCGCGCATCGCGTCGCGCAGCTGCACCAGCGGCCGGCTGATGAAGCCGGACACCTGCCAGATCACCAGCAGCGACAGCAGCAGCACCACCGCGTCAATCGCCGCCACCCACCAGATGGTGCGCGTCACCGCGCCGTACACCTCATTGGCGTCCATCTCCACCACCACGAACCAGTCGGCGTTGGGCATATAGCTGGAAGCGGCGATGGTCGGGCCGTTGGGACCGTCGAAATGCGCCAGGTTGAAGCCGGATTTGTTCAGCAGCTGCGGCGCGATCGCCGACAGGCCGGGCAGGTCGGCCAGCAGGGTTTTCTTCTGCATCGCCGCCGGATCGCGGTGCAGCCGCACTTGGCCGGAGGCGTCCACCACGTAGACCTGGCCGCGCTCGCCCACCGCCATCTTGCGCACGCGCTCGGCCATCTGGGTGACGTCGAAGCCCAGCGCCGCCACCGCGCGGTGGCCGGCCTGGCCCTTGTTGGCCAGCACGTTGACGAACATCATCACCTGCTGCTTGCCGGTTTCCGAACCCAGCGTGAACTGGCTGTCGCGGCCGGAGGCCAGGAAGTCGGCCAGCCACTTGTCGTTGCCCTTGGGATCGGCCTTGACGGTAGTGTGATCAATGTAGATGTTGAGCGTGGCTTCGGAGGTCCAGGAGATGATGGACGCGCCGGAGGTCTGCATCAGCGCCTTGGCGTAGCGCTGCCAGGGGCCGACGCCGGACTCGGGCTCGCCGGCTGCGGTCCAGTCCAGCAGATAGGTATTGGCGGCCAGCTGGCGGGTCTGGCTCAAGGGCAGCGCGATGGAGGCGTCCAGCTCGTTGCGTATGCCCTCCACCGTCGCCTTCAGTTCATGCTGCTCCAGGCGCTCGGTCAGCGCCGACTGGAACATGCGGGTGGACACCGTGCCGGCGATGGCCAGCGCGATGAGCAGGATCAGCGCGACGCTGACCAGGATTTTCTGTTTGACCGACCAGTTCTTGAACATGCTTGCTGGCTTTCCAGGAAGAGACGAAAAATGTCCGGCGCCGCCGGACCGCATATCCGCGCACGCTGCGCCCGCCAGACGGCGGCAACGCGAGCCGGAGCGGATTCCGTCTCTATCTGAAAAGCATGCCGCCGTAATGGCGGCGGCAATTGTAACAAGCCCTTATGTTTTCGCCATGAAGAATATTTTCAGCAACACATCTTCATGTGGAGTAATTGCCACAGCTCAGCCTGGCTGCCGACGCGCCGGCTGGCTGTCGTGCAGAAAACGGGTGTAGAGGTCGCGCGGCGGCTGCAGGCCGCATTCGGCCAGCACGCGCCCCGCCGCGCCGCGGTGATAGCCGCCGTGGGTGATCACCTGCATCAGCATCTCGGCCCGGCTCATCCGGCCATGGCCGCCGTCGGTGAAGGCGAAATCGACGCTCTCGGCAAGTTCGGCATCGCTCAGGCCGCTGGCATAGCCGATGTACCAGGCGTCGGTTTCGCGCGCCGCGGCCAGCAGGTCGGCCAGCTCCGGCGTGTCCGGCGTATTGGTGCCGGCGTAGCCGTGCGGCCGGCCGGTCAGATTGCCGGCGAAGATGCGATCCACCACATGGATGTGGTTGAGGATGCGGACGACGAGATGGCGCTTGTCCGGATGGGCTTCGCCATCCAGCTGGGCCGTCAGCGCGTACAGCTCTTCATCGGCCCAGGCCTTGTAGCGGAACAGCGAGGGGAACAGATCGGGAAGACTCATCTTGCGGCCTTTCGCGCCGGACGGCGCCTGCGTGGGACAAGTTTCCCATTGTCTCACAGCAGACTTCCCGATGTCATTTCACGCCATAGGCCGCCAGGAACACCCTGACCGCGTCCGCCACCCTGCCCGGCCGCTCCGACGCCGGCGCCAGTTCGTCGATCAGGCCGGTCATCATCGCCGCCTGGCATTCCGACTGCAGCAGGCCATGGAAATGCATGGCGGCGGTCCATGGCGACACCTCGCGCAGCCGGCCGGCCTTCATCTCCGCGGCCATGAATTCCGACAGCCGGGTCCAGCCGGTCTTCGGCCCGTTCTCATAAAACAGCCGCCCCACCTCGCTGCGGCTACCGCTGCCCATCACGATCGCGTGCAGCGCGCGCAGCTCGGGGCTGAACAGGCTGTCGAGAAAGGCGATGCCGAAAGTACGCAGCATCTCCTCCAGATCGCCGCCCGGCTGCAGCTTGACATAGGCCGACGACAGCTCCGCCGTCAGCGAGCGCATCACGTCCAGGAACAAGGCTTCCTTGGACGGAAAATAATTGTACAGCGTGGCCTTGGAGCCGCCGGCCCGGGCCGATATCTCGGACATCGACGCCGCCTCGTAGCCGCGTTCGACGAAGACTTCGGTCGCTGCCGCCACCAAGCCCTGGCGCTTGTTTTCGCTTTTTGTGCGCATATCCATCCTTAAAACTGAACCGTACGGTTCAATTTTTCTTGACAAGAAATCTCGCTCCGCCATATAACTATACCGTACCGTACAGTTAAATCAAACCATTACCGGACAGAGACGATGAGAACCGCATATTTTCGCTGGCGGCCGCTGCCAGCAGCCGGCCTCTCCGCAGCGTTGGCGCTGCTGGGAGGCTGCGCGATGGTGCCGGACATGGGCCCGGCGCCGCAGATCAAACCGCTGCAACAATACCAGAATACGCAAAGCCTGCCCGCCTCGGACGGCGTTTGGGCCAATGAGCAATGGTGGAAAAAATACGGCGACGCGCAGTTGAACGCGCTGATGGACGAGGCCCTGAGCCAGGCGCCGGACCTCGCCGCCGCCCGCGCCCGCATCGAGCGCGCCGAGGGCCTGGCCCAGCAGGCCGGCGCCGCCAGGCTGCCCGGCGTGGACCTGAACGCCTCGCTGAACCGCGACAAGCAAAGCTACAACAACGGGATGCCGGCGCCGGCTGGCTTCAACACCAGCGCCCGCGGCACGCTGGATTTCAGCTATGAGCTGGATTTCTGGGGCAAAAACCGCGCGTCTCTGGCCGCTGCCACGTCCGACCTGACCGCCGCCCGCGCCGACGCGGCCCAGGCCAGGCTGCTGCTGACCGCCTCGCTGGCCGCCGGCTACGCCGAGCTGGCGCGGCTGTTCGCCGAGCGCGACGCCGCCGCCCAGGCGCTAGACGTGCGCGAGCACACCGCCAAGCTGATGCTGCAGCGCTGGCAGCAAGGCATGGACACCCGCGGCGTGCTGCGCCAGGCGGAATCACGCGAGGCCGCCGCCCGCGCCGATCTGGCCGCCGCCGATGAAAGCATCGTCCTGCAACGCCACAGCCTAGCGGCGCTGATGGGCGCCGGACCGGACCGCGGCCTAGCCATCGCCCGCCCCGGTTCCGGCCTGTTTCGCGAGCAGAAGCTCCCGGCCGCGCTGGCGGCCGAGCTGCTGGGCCGCCGACCGGATCTGGCCGCCGCCCGGCTCCGCGCCGAAGCCGCGGCCAAGCGCATCGACGTCGCCGAGGCCCAGTTCTACCCCAACGTCAACCTCACCGCCTTCGTCGGCGCCCAGTCGCTGGGGCTGGGCCTGTTCGACAAGGCCGGTTCCGGCATAGCCGGCGTCGGCCCCGCGATCAACCTGCCCATTTTCCGCGGCGGCCAGCTACAGGGCCAATACCGCGCCGCGCGCGGCGACTACGACGCCGCCGTCGCCAGCTACGACGCCACGCTGAGCCAGGCGCTGCGCGAAGTGGCCGACGCCGTCTCCAGCCAGGCCGCGCTGACGCCGCAACTGCAACAGCGGCAGGAAGCGCTGACCGCCGCCGACGAGGCCTACCGCGTCAGCCAAGACCGCTTCGATGGCGGACTGGCCAATTACCTGGACGTGCTCACCGCAGAAGACAGCGTGATCGCCGCCCGCCGCGGGCTGGCCAATCTGCAAGCGCGCCGCTTCTCGCTGGACATCGCCCTGGTCAAGGCATTGGGCGGCGGCTACCAGCAAACCGAACAACAGGCCGCCCGCTGAGACCGCTGGCAAACCCACATCTGGACTACCCATCATGAGCGAAAACGCACAAGCCCTGCCGGCTTCCGCCGCGCCCGCCGCCGGCCATCCCCTGCAACGCAAGAAGCTGTTCACGCTGCTGTTCGGCGCCGTCGCCGCGGCGGCCGTCGCCTACGGCGGCTACTGGACGCTGGTCGGCTCCCACCATGTCAGCACCGACAACGCCTATGTCGCCGCCGAGATCGCCCAAGTGACGCCCGAAGTGGCCGGCACCATCCAGCAGGTGAAGGTGGTCGACACCCAGGCGGTGAAGGCCGGCGACGTGCTGGTGGTGCTGAACGACAGCGACGCCAAGCTGGCATTGGCTCAGGCCGAAGCCGACCTCGCCCGCGCCGAGCGCCGGGTGAAGGGCTACTTCGCCAACGACGAGGGCCTAAGCGCCCAAGCCCAGGCCCGCAGCGCCGACGAGGCCCGCTCCGCCGCGCAGCTGGCCTCGGCCCGCGCCGACCTAGAGCGCGCGAAGCTCGACCTGCAGCGCCGCCAGGCGCTGGCGAAAAGCGGATCGGTGTCCGGCGAGGAGCTGAGCAATGCGCAGAACGCCTACGCCACCGCGTCGGCCAGCCTGAAGGCCGCCGAAGCCGCCAGCCGCCAGAGCGAAGCCAACTACCGCGCCGCCGTCGGCAGCCTGAAAGCCAATCAGACGCTGACCGCCGACACCACGGTGGATGACAACCCGGAAGTGGCGCTGGCGCGCGCCAAACGCGATCAGGCCAGACTGGATCTCTCCCGCACGGTGATCCGCGCCCAGGTGGACGGCGTGGTGGCCAAACGCCAGGCCCAGGTGGGCCAGCGCGTCCAGTCCGGCACGCCGCTGATGTCGGTGGTGCCGCTGCAGAACGCCCACGTCGACGCCAATTTCAAGGAAGTGCAGCTGAACAAGGTGCGCGTCGGCCAGCCGGTGGAGCTGACCGCCGATCTCTACGGCAGCAAGGTGGTCTACCACGGCAAGGTCGCCGGCCTGTCCGGCGGCTCCGGCTCCGCTTTCGCGATGATTCCGGCGCAGAACGCCACCGGCAACTGGATCAAGGTGGTGCAGCGGCTGCCGGTGCGCGTCGCGCTGGACCCGGCCGAGCTGAAGGCCCATCCGCTGCAGGTCGGGCTGTCGATGGAAGCCACCATAGACGTCAGCGAGTGAGGCCATCATGTCTAGTGCGAATCCGGCAGCCGGCGAAATCCAGCGGCCGCTGACCGGCAATATGCTGTGGCTGGCGGCGCTGGTGCTGGCCGCCGCCAACTTCATGGTGGTGCTGGACACCACCATCGCCAACGTGTCGGTGCCCAATATCGCCGGCGGGTTGGCGGTGTCGTCCAGCCAGGGCACCTATGTCATCACCTCCTACGCGGTGGCCGAGGCCATCATCGTGCCGCTGACCGGCTGGCTGGCGGCGCGCTTCGGCACCGTGCGGCTGTTCGTCGGATCGATGCTGCTGTTCGGCCTGTTCTCCATGCTGTGCGGCCTGGCCGGCTCGCTGGAGACGCTGGTGCTGTTCCGCGTGCTGCAAGGCCTGGCCGGCGGCCCGCTGATGCCGATGTCGCAGACGCTGCTGCTGCAGATTTTCCCCAAACAGAAGGCCGGCGCGGCGATAGGCCTGTGGAGCATGACCACGCTGATCGCGCCCATCATGGGGCCGATTCTGGGCGGCACGCTGTGCGACCAGGCCAGCTGGCCGTGGATCTTCTACATCAACGTGCCGATCGCGCTGGGCTGCGGCCTCCTTGGCTGGAACCTGCTCAAGCGCTACCAGAGCCGCATCGTCAAGCTGCGCGTCGACGCGGTCGGCCTGGCGCTGCTGGTGGTGTGGGTGGGCGCGCTGCAGCTGATGCTGGACAAGGGCAAGGAGCTGGATTGGTTCGGCTCGCCCATCATCGTCGGCATGGCCATCGCCGCGTTGGTCGGCTTCGCCGCCTTCCTGATCTGGGAGCTGACCGAGGCCCAGCCCATCGTCAACCTTCGGGTGTTCCGCCACCGCGGCTTCTGGGCCAGCGTGCTGACCATCTCGGTGGCGTTCGGATCGTTCTTCGGCGCCACCGTGCTGACGCCGCAATGGCTGCAGGCCTATATGGGCTACACCGCCACCCAGGCCGGCTACGCCACCGCGATGAGCGGCGTGCTGGCAGTGATGGTGGCGCCGATCGCCGCTCAGCTATCCACCCGGATGGACCCGCGCAAGCTGGTGTTCTGCGGCGTGATGTGGCTAGGCTGCGTCACCCTGTACCGCAGCTTCTCCACCACCGACATGGGCTTCTGGCAAGTGGCGCTGCCGCTGCTGTTCCAGGGCCTGGGCATGCCCTTCTTCTTCGTGCCGCTGACCGGGCTGGCGCTGGCCAGCGTGGAGCCGGCGGAAGTGGCGTCGGCAGCCGGCCTGATGAGCTTCATGCGCACGCTGTCCAGCGCCTTCGCCACCTCGCTGGTCACCACCGCCTGGGACGACAAGGCCAATTACAACCATGCCGAGCTGGTCGGCATGGTGGACGGCGGCGGCGACGCGCTGCGCGCGCTGACCGGCGGCGGCCTGTCCGACAGCGTGGCCTGGGGCACCATGGAACAGACGCTGCAGGCGCAAAGCATCATGCTGTCCACCAACCAGATCTTCTGGCTGGCCGGCCTGTCCTTCATCGTGGCCGCCTGCGCCATCTGGCTGGCGCCCCGGCCCAGCCGCGTCGCCGACACCAGCCAAGCCCACTGAGTTTCTCAACCCGTGTTTCACCACTTGCCCCGCGCCCTTGTGGCCGGGGCCTTTTTTCGCCCTGTATTCAAGGACAGCCTTTACATACGGCCACCATCTCGTAACAGACGCTTACATATACTGCGTGCTATCAATATGCCGTAAAAATAATCAAGACCGGCACGGCCGGCCGCGCCTCCGCTTCCCATTCAACGCAGACAGGAAACCCTCAGCAATGAACCATACGATCAAGCGGCTGGCGCTGGCCATAGCCGCCGCGCTCGCAGGCCAGGCCGCAACCGCCGCTCCGTTTCAGCCCATCCGCCACGACGCCTTCGCCCAGTCCTGCCAGGCGCTGTGGGGCAAGGAAACCGCTCGCAGTCATTGGGTGAAAGACGACGGCCAGGGCGGCCTCGCCTATGCGCCGCTGAACGGCAACGGCGACCGCATCATGGACTTCTCCAGCGCCGGCTATATGGGCGGCGGCGCGGCGCTGCCGGCTGCGCCAGTGAAGGCGACAGTGAAGCCCAGCGGCAGCGCGGCCAGCGATCTCGCCAACATCCAGGCCGCCATCGCCAAGGTGGCCGCCTTGCCGGCGGTGAACGGCGTGCGCGGCGCGGTGCTGCTGGCGCCCGGAACCTTCCTGCTCGAGTCGCCCATCCAGCTGGCCAGCGACGGCGTAGTGCTGCGCGGCAGCGGGTCCGGCGCCGGCGACACCGTGCTGAAGGCGCAAGGCAGCGGCCATGCGATGCTGAACCTGGGCGGCGCCAGCGCCAGCCTGACGCCGGTCGGCTCCGCCGCCGCCATCGCCGACGGCTATCTGCCCTCCGGCACCAGCGTGATCCACGTGTCCGACGCCTCCGGCTTCAAGCCCGGCGACGCGGTGATGGTGCGCCGCCGCGCCAGCGCCGAATGGATCCACTTCATGGACATGGACCAGCTGGTCCGCGACGGCAAGCCGCAAACCTGGATCAACGCCGGCAACAACAACGAGTACTGGCTGCGCGCCGTCGCCGCCGTCGACGGCAAATCATTGACGCTGAACGCGCCGCTGTCCGACTCCTTCGACAGCGGCTACCTGGGCGGCAACGGCGGCAGCGTGCAGAAATACGCGGCCAGCGGCATCGCCGGCCAGATCGGCGTCGAGCATCTGGCACTGGAAGGCCAGCCGCGCGGAAGCGGAACCGACTACGCGGTGGCCAATCTGGACAATCTGGCCGACGGCTGGCTCAGCGACATCCAGGCGCATAACTTCACCGGCGGCGTGGTGGTCGGCAAGCAGGGTCGACGGCTGACGCTGGAGAAAGTGGCGTTGAGCCACGACCACAACAATGTCGACTGCTCCGGCGCCAAGGAATTCGAATTCAGCATCGCCGGCAGCCAGGTGCTGGTGGACCGCAGCGCGTCCACCGGCAGCAAGAAGTCGTTCTACTACGCCACCCAGGCCCAGGCCGGCGGCCCCAACGTGCTGCTGAACTTCACTGGCCGCGCCGAAGCCTGCGGCAATATCGAACCGCACCAGCGCTGGGCCACCGGCCTGTTGGTCGACAACGCCGACATCAGCGGCGCGATCGCGCTGGGCAACCGCGGCGCCGACGGCAGCGGCCACGGCTGGAGCATGGGCTGGGGCGTGGCGTGGAATTCCAAGGCCGACCAGCTGGCCATCGCCGCGCCGCCGGGCGCGACCAACTGGGCGATCGGCAGCAGCGGCGCGCTGACGCCCAATGTGCCGGACGCCCAAGGCGTGCCGGTGCCGCCCAAGCTGGGCGCGGTGGACTCGGCCAACGTCCGCGTCGGTCCGGACAGCCTGTACCTGATGCAGCTGTGCCAACGGCTGGGCCCGCAGGCGGTGAAGAACATCGGCTATTGATGGCCGGCGGAAACGACAAGAGGCCCGGATGGGCCTCTCTTCATGCCGAACTCCCGATGCCACGCATCATCCGGCCGCGGGTATCGCCTGAAGCGAACCCGCGCTACGCGGCTTGGGTTCCCGAAGCTCCAATCGGTACGACGCGCCCCATTTCCCCTTTCAGGACGCGCCGTCCGAAAAGTCGAGGGCAAGGTTTTAAGCTGGCGACTGTGTGAGGTGCGCGACGTTAGCGCGCGCCGAGTTTGCCAGCGCCTTGCCCTCGGCTTTCCGGGCGGAAATCGCGGTCTGTAGGGGCGGCCTGGAGTTGTCTGCGTGCGAATCTTTGATCCGCTCAGCGATAGAGGGCTGGCCGGGCAGCCCTCTTGCCCGTAGCGCGGGCGGAACCGCCCTAATCATCGTCCGCGCAGCGGACTCTACGAAATGTCCACCGTGAATTGACTCGGATGAGCGTCTCGCTACGCTCGCAGCCTGATCAATCGTCCCGGGTCAGCACTTCCAGCAACTCGATCTCGAACACCAGATTGGAATTCGCCGGAATGCGGTCGCCGATCTGGCGCTCGCCGTAGGCCAGATGCGCCGGCACCCACAGCTTGCGCTTGCCGCCCACCTTCATGCCCATCATCCCCTGGTCCCAGCCCTTGATCACGCGGCCGGTGCCGATCACGCACTGGAAGGGCCGGCCCTTGTCGACAGAAGAGTCGAACTTGGTGCCATCCTCCAGCCAGCCGGTGTAATGGCTGGTGATCAGCGCGCCGCGCACCGCCTCCTTGCCCTCGCCCACCACCAAGTCCTCGATCTTCAGCTCTTCGCTCATTGCTCTTCATCCACAAAACGCCGCGCGGGGCGAAAGCCGCTATTGTACTCCGCGCGGCGGACGATGGATCAGGCGTCCCAGGCCGGGGCGAAGTCCGGGTTGGCGATGCGGCCGCCGTCTTCCAGCCCGGCGATGCGCGTCATATCGTCCTCATCCAGCCGCAGCTTCAGCGCGTCCAGATTCGCCGCCAGATTGGCGCGCTTGGTGGACGACGGAATCACCGCGATGTCCTGCCGCAGCTGCCAGGCCAAGGCCACCTGGGCCGCCGTCGCCTCATGCTTCTGGCCGATGGCCTGCAGCACCGGATCGCTCACCACCCGGCCATAGGCCAGCGGCATGTAGCCGGTCAGCGCGATGCCGCGCTCGCGGCAGAAGGCGCGGACATTGAGGTTCTGCAGATAGGGATGGACTTCCAGCTGATGCGTGCCGATAGCGTCGGCGCCGACGGCGGTGATGGCCTGTTTCAGGTGGGCGATGGTGAAGTTGGACACGCCGATCTCGCGCGTCAGCCCCAGTTGCTTCGCCTCCGCCAGCTGCTCCATGTACACCGCCATCGGCACTTCGTCCTTGGGCGAGGGCCAGTGGATCAGCGTCATGTCCACCTGGTCCAGACCCAGCTTGTCCAGGCTCTCGCGCAGGCTGGGAATCAGCTTGCCGGGACCGAACTTGTCGGTCCAAATCTTGGTGGTGACGTAGAGTTCGCCGCGCGGAACGCCGCTCTTGGTGATGGCGCGGCCGACATCGGCCTCGTTGCGGTAGATCTGCGCGGTATCGATGTGGCGATAGCCCAGCTCCAGGCCCATCGCCACCGACTCTTCGGCTTGCTGTTCCTTCAGGCGGAAAGTGCCCACTCCCAGTTTCGGCATTTGCACGATGCGTTTCCTCATTTGAATGGCGGCCGGTCGTCCCGCGCCCAGCGAGAGTATCGAACTCGGCCGGAAGCGGACGCCATGCCTTCGGCATTGACGGCGTCCAGCCTACCCGAGCCGACAGCCGGAAACCAGCCTCGGCGGAGATCCCCTTGGGCCGACTATCCTAATCGGCCTAAAAACGTTACATTGACGATTAATGTCCGAAGGGTGGGCTTCCCGGCATGAAACCATTGATTCTGCTGTTCGCCTGCGGCCTCAGCGCCGCCGCCGCCGCGGAAACGCTGACGGTGGGCATAGGCGATCAGGCCTTTCCGCCCTACAAGATGGGCAACGACACGCTGGACCCGCGCCGCCCCGGCCTGTCGGTGGAACTGGTGCAGTCGGCCGCGCGCAGTTGCCGATTGAAAGCCGATATTCGCCTGCTGCCCGGCGCGCGGCTGCTGAAGGAGCTGGAGCACGGCGCGCTGGACGCCGTGATGATGCTTTCCTACACCGCCGACCGCGCCGCCTACACCGCCTTTCCGCTGCAAGGCGGCAAACCGGACGAGGCGCGGCGGCTGGCCACGCTCAGCTACGCGCTCTACGTGCGCCGCGACAGCGACGTGGGCTGGGACGGCAAGAAGCTGTCCAATCTGCGCCGCAGCGTCGGCGCCAACGCCGGCTGGTCGATCAACACGGACCTGCAGCGGCTGGGCATCCCGGCGGAAACCGCCAACAGCGTGGCGCAAAACTTCGACAAGCTGGCCGGCAAGCGCATCGACGCCTACGCGGTGCACGAGACGCTGGGCGACGCCTACCTGGCGCGCAATCCAACGCTGCCGGTGCGCAAGCTGGCGTTGCCCATCAGCACCAAACCCTACTTCCTGCCGGTCTCGCGCCGCTACGCCGCCAGCCATCGCAAGCAGGTGGACTGCCTGTGGGGCGCCATCGCCGCCCAGCGCGACGAGCTGACCCGGCGGCGCATCCGCTTCTATCTGGACGCCGGCGGATAAGCCGCCAGGCTCAGTCGCCCAGCGTCCACGGATCAGCCAGGCGGATCACGTCGTCGCGCTCGGCTCCGGTGGAGATCAGCGACATCGGCGCGCCGGCCAGCTCCGCTATCCGCCGCACGTAGGCGCGCGCCTGCTCCGGCAGCGCGTCCAGGCTGCGCGCGCCGCGGGTGCTTTCTTGCCAGCCCGGCAAGGTCTCGTACACCGGCTCGATCCGGCCGCGCTCGGCCAGCCCCGCCGGATAATCGCCCCGCAGGACGCCGTCCAGCCGATAGCCGGTGCAGATTTTCAGTTCATCCATGCCGTCCAGCACGTCCAGCTTGGTCAGCGCCAGGCTGGCGATGCCCCCCACTCGCACGCTCTGGCGCAGCAAGGCCGCGTCCAGCCAGCCGCAGCGGCGCGGCCGGCCGGTGTTGGTGCCGTACTCGCCGCCGCGCTCGCGCAGGCGGTCGCCTAGCGCGTCGCCCAGCTCGGTGGGGAACGGCCCGCCGCCCACCCGCGTGGCGTAGGCCTTGCACACGCCCAGCGCGTGGCCGTGCGCGGCGCTGCCCAGGCCGGAACCGGAAGCCGCCTGCGCCGGCCCGGTGCCGGACGAGGTGACGAAGGGATAGGTGCCGTGCTCGACATCCAGCAGCATCGCCTGCGCGCCTTCAAACAGAATGCGCTGGCCGGCCTCATCGGCTTCGTTCAACAGTTTCCACGCCGGCCGCAGGTAAGGCAGGATGCGGCGCGCCTGCTCCAGCAGCGCCGCCAGCATCGGCTCCAGCTCGAAAACCGCCCGCCCCAGCGCCGCCAGCACCGCGTTGTGGTAGCGCAGCGTCTCCTCCAGCCGTCCGCGCAGGACGGCAGAATCGGCCAAGTCCGCCAGCCGGATCGCCCGCCGGCCGGCCCGGTCCTCGAACGCCGGCCCGATGCCGCGCCCGGTGGTGCCGATCACCTGGGTCCGCGCCGCCTCCTGCGCCGCGTCCAACGCGATGTGGGACGGCAGCAGTAAGGTGGCGTTGTCGGCGACCACCAGCTGGTCCGGACCGATCGCCAGTCCCTCGGCGGCGATGCGGTCGATCTCGGCCAGCAGCGCCTGCGGGTCCACCACCACGCCGTTGCCGATCACGCCCAGCTTGCCCCGCAAGAGACCGCAGGGCAGCAGCGCCAGCTTCCAGGTCTTGCCGCCCACCACCAGGGTATGGCCGGCGTTGTGGCCGCCGTTGAAACGCACCACGCAGTCCGCCGTCTCGGCCAGCAGATCGACGATCCGCCCCTTGCCCTCGTCGCCCCATTGCGCGCCCGTCACAATCACCTTGTTCATGCGTTTCTCCAGAAGTGAAAATTGATGCTGTTGCGACAACACCTTACGCAACTTGCCGCTCGATGGACAAACGACTTATTCTGGCTTTTCATGTCAGGAAAACTCACACGAATGAAACGAGACCTTCCGCCGCTGAACGCCTTGCGCGCGTTCGAGGCCGCCGCCGTCCGCCAGAGCTTCAGCGAGGCCGCCGAACTGCTGCACGTCACCCACGGCGCCGTCAGCCGGCAGATCCGCCTGCTGGAGGAGTGGCTGGGGGCGCCGCTGTTCGAGCGCCGCCACCGCCAGGTGCGGCTCACCGACGCCGGCCGCGACTACCTCGCCGACGTCCGCGCGGCGCTGGAGCGGATAGAGACCGCCAGCGCCCGGTTGCGGCGCGGGCCGCTGCCGCTGCGGGTGAACGCGCCCGCCACCTTCACGCTGCGCTGGCTGATTCCGCGGCTGTCCCGGTTCCAGTTGCAGCACCCGCACGTGGAGGTGAAGCTCACCACCTCCAGCGAGCCCATCGCCCAGCTGGCCGACAGCTTCGAGGTGGCGATACGCGGCGGCCCGCAGGCGCTGCCCGGCTTCATCGCCCACGAATTCCTGCAGGAAAGCCGGCTGCCGGTGTGCAGCCCAAGGCTGCTGGAGCGCCTGCCTATCGCCTCGCCGGCCGACCTGTCCCGCCACACCCTGCTGCACACCGCCGGCAGCCCGGAGTTCTGGCCGCAGTGGCTGGACGCCGCCGGCGCGTCCGGCCTGCAGCCGGCGGCCAGCCTGACGCTGGAGCACTTCTACCTGACGCTGCAGGCGGCGCTGGACGGGCTTGGCGTGGCGCTGGGCCCCAGCCGGCTGATCGCCGACGATCTCGCCAGCGGCCGGCTGGTGCAGCCGT
This sequence comes from Chromobacterium sp. INPA-IVC, assembly GCF_059047085.1. Lineage (NCBI taxonomy): Bacteria > Pseudomonadati > Pseudomonadota > Betaproteobacteria > Neisseriales > Chromobacteriaceae > Chromobacterium > Chromobacterium sp. INPA-IVC. The sequence goes on from NZ_JBTNLS010000002.1 coordinate 290,542, forward strand.
TTTCCGGCCCGCGGCTGGAGGACTGGCGCTACTTCGCCTACGTGCCGGAAACGCGCGACGGCCACCCGGCGGTCGCCGCATTCTGCCGCTGGCTGGCTCAGGCGGACCCGGCGTGAGCGCCGACGACAAAACACTCCATTGTCATGCTCGACGCCGTCCGCCGCTTCGGCTATATCTAAAAGCCTCCGCCGGTCCGCGGGGGAACTCATCCCGCCGCGCGGCCTCGTACCAGTAAGCCTCGATTGCCCGGAGGGCGGCCAGACGCCGCGCTCCAACCCGGTTTTGCCAGTTGTTCCCCTTCCAGAAACGACAGGAGAAGCGCCATGCAATTGAACGGAAAAGTCGCCCTGATCACCGGCGCCGCCAGCGGCATAGGCAAGGAGATCGCGCTGGTCTACGCCCGCGCCGGCGCGGCGGTGGCCATCGCCGACATCAACCTCGACGCCGCGCGCAAGACCGCCGACGAGATCGCCTCCGCCGGCGGCAAGGCGATAGGCGTGGCGATGGACGTCACCAGCGAGGACGCGGTCAACCAGGGCACCCAGCAAGTGGTGGACGCCTTCGGCCATCTAGACATCCTGGTCTCCAACGCCGGCATCCAGATCGTCAATCCCATCGTCAACTACAGCTTCGCCGACTGGAAGAAGATGCAGGCGATACATGTCGACGGCGCCTTCCTCACCACCAAGGCCGCGCTGCAGCACATGTACAAGGACAAGCGCGGCGGCGTGGTGATCTACATGGGTTCGGTGCACTCGCACGAGGCCTCGCCGCTGAAATCGGCCTATGTCGCCGCCAAGCACGCGCTCTTGGGCCTGGCCCGGGTGCTGGCCAAGGAAGGCGCGCCCTACAATGTGCGCTCCCACGTGATCTGCCCCGGCTTCGTCCGCACGCCGCTGGTGGACAAGCAGATTCCGGAGCAGGCGAAGGAGCTGGGCATCAGCGAGGAGGAAGTGGTCAAGCGGGTGATGCTGGGCAATACCGTGGACGGCGTGTTCACCACGGTGGACGACGTGGCCCAGACCGCGCTGTTCCTGGCCGCCTTCCCCAGCGCGGCCCTCACCGGCCAGTCTTTCGTCGTCAGCCACGGCTGGTTCATGCAATAAGGAGCGCGCATGGCGAAGGACAAGCTCGATCCGGCCTGCCGCGCCGACGCCGCGCCCTACCGCAGCCCGGCCTTGCCGCCAGACCACCGCTACCAGGTGGTGGCGCTGGTGCTGCAAGGCGGCGGCGCGCTCGGCGCCTACCAGGCCGGCGTCTATCAGGGGCTGGCGGAGGCCGATCTGCATCCCAACTGGGTGGCCGGCATCTCGATCGGCGCGCTGAACGCCGCCATCATCGCCGGCAATTCGCCGCGCCAGCGCGCCGAGCGGCTGGAACAGTTCTGGCACACCATCAGCCGCCAGCCGCTGCTGCCGCCGACGCCGCACAATCTGTTGGACGACGCCCAGGCGCTGCCGCCGCCGCTGCAAGGCTGGCTGAACGGCCTGGAAGCCTGGCGCGCGCTGATCGAAGGCCAGAACGGCTTCTTCCAGCCGCGCCCGCCGCTGCCGCCCCGCGACGGCGGCACCGCCAGCTTTTACGATACCTCGCCGCTGAAAGACACGCTGGAGCGGCTGGCGGACTTCGACCGCATCAACGACAGCGGCGAAATGCGGGTGTCGGTGGGCGCGGTGAACGTCAAAAGCGGCAACTTCGTCTATTTCGACAATACCCGCCAGCGGCTGCGCGCCGAACACTTCATGGCGTCCGGCGCGCTGCCGCCCGGCTTCCCGGCGGTGGAGATAGACGGCGATTACTACTGGGATGGCGGCATGGTGTCCAACACGCCGCTGCAGCCGGTGCTGAGCGAGCGGCCGCGCAAGCACTCGCTGGTATTCCAGGTGGACCTGTGGAGCGCGCGCGGCGAGATGCCGTCCGACCTGTCGCTGGTCGCGCTCAGGCAGAAGGACATCCAGTTCTCCAGCCGCACGCGGATGATCACCGACTACATGCGGGAGAGCCAGCAATACCGCCAGCTGCTGCGCGAGGTGATGGAGCTGGTGCCGGCAGCGGCGCGCGACAGCCCCGCCTACCGCCATGCCGCCGGCCAGGCTTGCGACCGCCTGTTCAACGTGATCCACCTGATCTACCAGGACAAGCCCGGCGAAGGCCACTACAAGGACTATCAGTTCGGCGCCCGCACCATGCGCGAGCACTGGGCTAGCGGCCTGGCCGACATCCACGCCACCCTCGCTCATCCGGAATGGCTGAGCATGCCGTCGCCGGAACGGCCCTTCGTCACCCACGACGTGCACAAGCGAGCCTCTCGCTGACGGCGGCCGGAGCGCCTGGCGGCGTTCCGGCCCCTAGCCCTCCGCGCCGCCAGCCCCGGTTTCCTCCCATTCTTCGCCGCATGCCGCTTTGACGCAGCCGCGCAGCCAGCGGTGGGCGGGATCGGCGTCATGCCGCGGATGCCAGATCATGGAGATGACGATGCCGGGCACCGACACCGGCAGCGGAAAGCTCTGCATGCCGTCGCGCAGAAAGCCGGTATGCCGCTCCGGCACCGAGGCCACCAGATCGGTGGCGCGCGCCAGCGCCAGCGCCGCGGTGAAGCCGCCGACCAGGGTGGCGACGTTGCGCCGCAAACCCAGCGCCTTCAATGCCGCGTCTATCGGCCCCCGCTCCTGGCCGCTGCGCGACATGCAGACATGCCGGGCCGCGGCGTAGCGCTCGGCGCTGATCTCGCCGTCCAGCAACGGATGCCCGGCGCGCGCCACGCCGACGAAACGGTCGCGAAACAGCATCCTCACCCGCAACTCCGGCCCGGCCGACGCGCCCACCACGCCGGTGTCCAGATCCACGCTGCCGTCGCGCAGCGGCGCGCTGTCCTTGTCGGCCTTCAGCGCGAAGCGGAAGCGCGCGCCCGGCGCCTCCCGGGCCGCCCGCTCCAGCAGGCGGGGGCCGAAATTCTCGACGAAGCCGTCGCTGGTGCGCAAGGTGAAGGTGCGCTCCAGCGCGGACAGGTCCAGCTCCCGCGCTGGCGTCAGGGCCGCCTCCGCCTCGCCCAGCAGCGGGCCTATCCGCTCGCGCAGCGCCAGCGCCCGCGGCGTCGGCACCAGGCCGCGCCCGGCGCGGACCAGCAAGGGATCGCCCATCGTCGCGCGCAGCCGCGCCAACGCGCGGCTCATCGCGGACGGGCTCAGGCCCAGCCGGCGCGCGGCGCCGGCCACGCTGCCTTCGGCCAGCAGCGCGTTCAGGGTGATCAGCAGGTTCAGATCGGGTGTGCTCATCCGTCCACCATAGCACGGCCAGGCATGGCGTCATATGCAGCTATCGAATGCATGACGCGCGTCTTCCGCCACATCTCGCGCCGGCCTAGGCTGCGGACATGGACAAGGCGCGGACGGCCAACCGCCGCCCGCGCCATCGCAAACCTCATGGAGCATTCGATTGAACATCACGCATTCCAGCCAGCGCGGCGCGCTGGCTTGCCTGTCGCTATGCGTGCTGCTGTCCTCGCTGGGCACCAGCATCGCCAATGTCGCCCTGCCGGAGCTGGCCCGCGCCTTCGGCGTCTCCTTCCAGCAAGTGCAGTGGGTGGTGCTGGCCTACCTGCTCGCCGTCACCTCGCTGGTAGTCGGCGTCGGCCGGCTGGGCGATCTGATCGGCAAGCGCCGGCTGCTGCTGGCCGGCATCCTGCTGTTCAGCCTCGCCTCGCTGGCCGCCGGGCTAGCTTCCTTCCACGGGCTGCTGGCGGCGCGCGCGCTGCAGGGCCTGGGAGCCGCGGCGATGCTGGCGCTGGCGATGGCTTTCGTCGCCGATGTCGCGCCCAAGGCGCAAACCGGCCGCGCGATGGGCTGGCTGGGCAGCATGTCGGCCGTCGGCACCGCGCTCGGCCCCTCGCTGGGCGGCGCGCTGATCGCCGCCTGGGGCTGGCCGGCGATCTTCCTGTTCAACGCGCCGCTGGGCGCCGCCGTCTTCCTGCTCGCGCGGCGCAGCCTGCCGGCCGACGCGCCGACGGCGCGGGCATCCCGTTTCGATTTCGCCGGCGCGCTGCTGCTGGCGCTGACGCTGTCCGCCTACGCGCTGGCGATGACGCTGGGGCGCGGCCGCTTCAGCACGCAGAACCTGGCCTGGCTGCTGGCGGCGGCCGTCGGCGTCGCCGCCTTCCTCCGGGTGGAGGCGCGCGGCGCGGCCCCGCTGGTGCGGATCGACATGCTGCGCGATCCGGCGCTGGGCGGCCCGCTGATCGCCGCGGCGCTGGTGGCCACGGTGATGATGGGCACGCTGGTGGTCGGCCCCTTCCATCTGTCCCGCGCGCTGGGGCTGGACGCGATGGGCGCGGGCCTGGCCATGTCGATGGGGCCGGCGATTTCCATGCTGGCGGGCGTGCCGGCCGGACGCCTGGCCGACCGCTTCGGCGCGAAGCGCGTCAGCCTGGCCGGCCTGGCCGCGATGCTGGCCGGCGCTGCCTTCCTCTCCGCCCTGCCCGCCTCGCTGGGCGTCGCCGGCTACCTGGCGCCGCTGGCGGCATTGACCGTCGGCTACGCGCTGTTCCAGGCCGCCAACAACACCCTGGTCATGGCCGGGCAGCCGGCCGACCGGCGCGGCCTGGCGTCCGGCCTGCTCAATCTGGCGCGCAACCTCGGCCTGGTGACCGGCGCGGCGGCGCTGGGCGCCGTCTTCGCCGCCGCGGCCGGCGGGCCGATCGCCGACGCGCGGCCGGAAGCCGTCGCCTGGGCCACCCGCGCAGTCTTCGCCGTATCCGCGCTGCTGATGGCCGCCGCGATCCTCGCGCTGCGGCGCGGACGGCGGGCCGGGCTCGCGCCGGCGCGCGCCGCTTGAGCGCGGGCCATCCCAGCACCCGCGCCATTTTGGCCTTATCCGGCCGGCGCTATCCGAACCAACGCGCGCGCCAGCCGGCATCGCCCGCCAGCCGCTCCAGATTGTCGGGGCTGGGACGAAGGCAGGGACGCGCGCCCCAGGCGCGGGCGAATGAGGCCGCGGCCGGGGTGAAATACGCCGTCAGCTCGCACTGCAGCCGCCCATCCGTCTCCCTGAGCAGCAACAAGGCCTGCCCGTCGACAACCGGCCGCGCGGCGAAATCGGCCAGCAGGTCGTCCAGCAGCGGCTGGGCGCACAGCCCGTCGCCCAGCGGCAGCGAAAACCAATCGCCGCCGCTCACCGCAGGCGCTCCCTGACCGTTTCCTCATGCAGCAGCACATGGCTGTTGGCCAGCAGATCGCGCAGCGACACCACGCCGATCAGCCGCATGCTGTCCGGGCCGTCCACTACCGGCAGCCGGCTGAACCCCAGCTGCGCCATCCGCCCGGCGGCGTGGCGGGCGCTCATGCCGGCCAGCAACACCTGGGACGGCGACAAGGGTTCGGACCAGATGACGCAGGGCTGCCGGCTGGCCTCCGCCCCCTGCAGCCTTCTGCGCAGCAATAAGCCCACCACCCTGCCGTCGCGCAGCACCGGATAGCCGTTGTGGCCGCGCGGGCCGAAGAATGCCTGCCAGGCGTCCGCCGCCGGCGTCGCGCCGTCTATCGCCACGGCCTCGCGCGTCATCACGTCCGCCACATGCAGCCGCTCCAGCGGATCGACGCTGTATTCCCGGTGGATGTGCAGGCCGCGGCGGGCGATTTTCTCGGTCATGATCGAGCGCTTCAGCGTCAACGCCGTCACGCCGCAGGCGACCACGGTGGTCAGCGTCAGCGGCAGCAGCGCCGAGCCGTCGCCGGTCAGGCCGAAGGCGAACACAATGGCGGTGATGGGCGCGCCCAGCACGCTGCCCAGCACTCCGGCCATGCAGGCCAGCGCCCACAGCTCCGGCGAGCCGCCCGGCAAAGCCGGCGCCAACGCCGCGCCCAGGCCGGCCCCCAGCATCAGCAGCGGCGCCAACACGCCGCCCGAGGTGCCGGAGCCCAAGGCCAGCAGCCAGATCACGGCCTTCACCGCCAGCAGCGCCAGCGCCGCCTCCAGCAACAGCCGGTTGTTCAGCAGGTCGCCGATCACGTCGTAGCCCACGCCCAGCGCGCGCGGCTGCAGCCAGCCGCCGATGCCGACGACCAGGCCGCCCAGCGCCGGCCACCACATCCAGTGCAGCCGCAGCTTGCCGAAGCCATCCTCCACCCGGTACAAGCCCCAGGTCAGCAGGGCCGCCAGGCCGCCGCAGGCCAGTCCGGCCAGCAGGCAGGAACCCAGCGCCGCCAGCGTGGCGGGCGGCGTGTGCAGCGGAAACAGCGGCCCGGCGGCGAAGCACAACGTACGCAGGAAGCCGGCGCAGGCGCAGGCCAGCGCCACCGGCAGCAGGCTGCGCGGACGCAGTTCGAACAACAGCAGCTCCACCGCCAGCAGCACCGCCGCCACCGGCGTGCCAAACACCGCGGTCATCCCGGCGCAGGCGCCGGCCACCAGCAGCGTCTTGCGCTCCGCCGCGGTCAGGTGCAGGCGCTGCGCCAGCAGCGAGCCCAGCGAGCCGCCGGTCATGATGATCGGGCCTTCCGCGCCGAACGGCCCGCCGCTGCCGATGACGATGCCGGACGACAGGGGCTTGAGCAGCGCCACCTTGGGCGACATCCGGCTCTGGCCGAACAGGATGGCTTCCATCGCTTCCGGAATGCCGTGGCCGCGGATCTTGTCGCTGCCGTAACGTGCGATCAGGCCCACCAGCAGGCCGCCCGCCACCGGCGCCGCGATCGCCCACGGCCCCAGCGCGTGGCCGGCCGGTGCGCGTTCGGCCAGCGACAAAGTCTGGTAATAGAACAGATTGGTGCACAGGCGGATCAGGTCCAGCAGGACTACCGCGGCGGCGGTGCTGACCGCGCCGATCAGCAAGGCCATGCCGGACAGCAGCAACAGCCGCCGGTCCACCGAGTAATCGCGTCTCGCCGCACTCATCGTCCACCGTCCCCGTCATTGAAGGCGGTGATGCGCGACACCCGGAACACATCGCGCAGCGAGCGCAGCTCCGCCTCGTGCCGCGCCGCCAGCCGCGCGAGAAAACCCTCGCCGGCCGCGGTCAGATGCACCTCCACCTGGCGGCGGTCATGTTCGCTCTTGCGCCGCGCCGCCAGGCCCTGCTCCTCGCAACGGGTCAGCAACGCCACCGCGCCGTGATGCTGGATCTGCAGCCGCTCGGCCAGCTCGCCCACCGTCGCCCAATCCCGGCCCGGCACGCCGCGCACGTGCAGCAGCAGCAGGTATTGCTGCGGGGTCAGCCCCTCCGCCCGGGCCGCGTTCTCGCTGAAATGCAGGAAGCGCCGCAACTGGTAGCGGAATTCCGACAACGCTTCGTACTGCCGCTTGTCCATGCCGGCGGCCGGCTCGGCGACTTGCTCCATCATGTCTGGCCTCGAATATATATATCACAACATGATATTTATACTTGAGCCCGGCAGGCTCGGCAATATACATCACAATATGATATATATTCGGCCACCCCCACCACGCCGGGACGCTCCCGGCAGCCACGCAATGGAAAACCTGCATCGACAATTGCGCACCTGGCTGCGCGGCTTCTGGCCACAGGCCATCGTCACCAGCCGACGCGACCGGCTGGCCGGCAGCCTGGGTGCGGCTTTCGGCCTGATCGCCACCGCCTGGGTCTGCCACCGCGCGCTGGGCGAGCCCAACCCGTGGTTCATCGCGCCGATGGGCGCTTCCGCGGTGCTGTTGTTCGCCGTGCCCGCCAGCCCGCTGGCCCAGCCCTGGTCCCTCATCGGCGGCAATCTGTGCGCCGCGCTGGTCGGCGTCAGCTGCGCCCGGCTGATAGGCGACCCTGCCCTCGCCGCCGGCATCGCGGCGGCCATCGCCATCGCGCTGATGTTTCCGCTGCGCTGCCTGCATCCGCCCAGCGGCGCGGTGGCGCTGACCGCGGTGCTGGGCGGGCCGGCCGTAGCCCGGCTGGGCTACGGCTTCGTCTGGCATCCGGTGCTGCTCAACTCGCTGCTGCTATTGGCGGCGGCGTTGCTGTTCAATCGCCTGGCCGGCCGGCGCTACCCGCACAGCCCGCCCGCCGCGCCCGCCCCCACGCCGAGCGAGCGCGTCGGCGTCAGCCGCGCCGACCTGCACGCCGCGCTGGCCGAGCGCGGCGAGGTGGTCGACATCAGCGAGGACGATCTGGAGGACATTCTGCAGCGGGCCGAGGAAAGATCGCACCAGCGGCGCTTCGGCGCGTTGCGCTGCGCCGACTTCATGGTGAGCGAGGTATTGAGCGTGGGCGCGGCCGCCAGCAGCGACAAGGCGCTGGCCCTGCTGCGCGACCACCGCTTCGACGCCCTGCCGGTCACCTCGTCCGACGGCAGGCTGCTGGGCGAGATCAGCCTGCGCGAGCTGCTGGCCGCGGCGGGCATGCATCCCGCGCCGCTCGTCGGCCAGTTGATGGACACCAGCCCGCACACCTCGCGCCCGGACGATCCGATCGAGCGGCTGATCCACCCGTTCGCCGACCGCGGCGTGGCGCACAGCATGGTGGTGGACGGCGAAGGACGCCTGCTGGGCCTGGTGGCGCAGGGCGACCTGATCGCGGCGCTGTTCCGCGAGCAGCTGGAGCGGCCCGCCTGAGCGGCCGCCGCCGGGCAGAGGCCACTCAAGGCCCTCAGCGGCCGATGGCTTGCGTCAACGCCGCGCCTATCCTCGCAATCGCCTGGTTGCGCATAGGCATGGAGGCCTTGGTCTGCGTCACGTAGACGCCGAGCAGCCATGGCGCTCTTCCCGGCGGCCAGATCACGGCGATGATGTTCCGCGAGCCATAACCCCCCGCCCCGGTTTTGTCGGCGATCTCCCAGCCTGCCGGCAGCGAAGAACGGAGCAGCTCATCGGCGACCTTGTCCTCCCGCATCCATCGGCCTAGCTTCTCCCTCGACGCCGCCGACAACGCATCGCCCAACATGACCTTTCTCAAGCTGGCGACAACGGCATTGGGCGTGGTGGTGTCCCTCGGATCGCCGGGGGTACCCTCATTCAAGTCGGGCTCGGTGCGGTCCAAGCGGGTCTGCTCGTCGCCGATGCGCCTCATGAAAGCAGTGAAGCCCGCCGGACTGCCAATCGCCTCCAGCACTACATTGGCCGCCGTGTTGTCGCTATAACTCACCGCCGCCTGGCAAACTTCGCCCAGAGTCATGCTCTGCGGCGCCAGCCTTTTCTCCGTGATGGGCGACCAGCCCGCCAGCATGGATTGATCGATCGATGCCGTCTGCTCCAGAGTCGCCTCTTTCCGGTCCACCTTCGCCAGCAGCGCCGCGCACGCGAATGCCTTGAATGTGCTGTTTATCGGAAAACGCTCATCTCCCCGATAACTCCAGGCCTCTCCGCCGCCGGCGTCCAGCACCGCCACGCCGACTCTGGCGCGCAATGTCTTTTCCTCCGCCTGCACGGCCTTTTTCAGGCCATCCACGTCAAACGCATGCGCGGCGGAAACCGCCCAGAAAGGCAGAACGCACGCCGCGCCGATGATCTTTCCCCATGCCAAACCCTTTCCCACTTCAACTCTCCCGGAGTAAACAGACTGATCAGCGATAAACCTCGGATCGGCTTGATATCTTGCAATCGCAAGCCATCCCGACAGGGCTTGTCCAGCCCCTAAGCACGTCCCACGCAATCTATAAACAATCCACCCCGCAGTAAAACCCCCCAGCCGTAACACCCGTAACCCATTCACGCCCCAACCGGAATGCCTGGAGACTCGGCATGCCTCTCTCCGGTCCTCCTCTCGAAAGGCAAACGCATCCGCTCCGCGCCGAAAACGATAGGCCTGATCTTTTTGCGGCCGCCATTCCCAGCCAAACACGGTTGATCAAACCACGCCCCGGAAAAGCAGCGCCGCGCGTGAAATGTCTTTGCACTGGCTCTACGCGTTAGCCAGCGGCGCAGGCGCGCCGCTCCGGGCGCCAAGCACTATATGGCGTAAGCGGCCGCGACCGAAAGCCAGACCGCGCCGGGCCATGCCCTCTGCACGAAGAAATAGAATGCGGAGAACGCCAGCAGGCCGACAATAGACGCCAGGCTCACGGCAGGGGCCATCACGGCCAGCGCGGCCCCGCGCTCGCCCAACCGTCTGGCGGCCGGTCACGCCAGGCATGCCTGCACCAGCGTCTGACAGATGCCGAACACGCCCAGCGACAAGCCGATCCAGAAGCCATTTCACTTGAACGCGTCGCAACCCCACAAAGCCCCGCGAGCGCCGTAAGCCTCCCTGGTGGCGTTCGGAACGAAAAACATCAGGATGACAAGCTGCAGCCCTTTCATCGAACAGACCCAACGTAATGGCCGCAGCAAGTAGAGCGCGGCGGCGGCGATGAAGAGCAGCCGCAGCCAGTAGCCGCCGAGCAGCCCGCCCAACTCTTGCTGGCGATATGGACCGTGGCCCTGATCCAGGCGCGCTCCTTTACAGAGAAACAGGACACGAAGGTAGCCAACGCCGTTTTTCTCGCCATCATTGGCCAAGAGACGATTGACCTGAACACCGCGATGACCGGCACACCTCACGTCTGAGTCCACGCCATGGGCTATCCGCGATAAAAAACAAAGGGGCCAATGGCCCCTTTCCGTTGAGTCCAGCCAATGCCGGAACAGGACTGCCCGACCCTTGCTCGATCAGACCGCCTGCGGATGGACCAGCCGGCGCAGGTCCATCGACAGCCCGGCCAGCTGAGAGGCGGTTTGCAGGGTCTGGGTCGAGCTGGTCTCGGTCTCCTGCGTCGCCTGCGCCACTTCGGACACGGCGGTCCGCACCTGGTCGGCCGCGGTCGCCTGCTGCTTGGTCGACAGCTCGATCTCGCGCACGGCCTCGGTGGTGGTGCCGACCAGATCGGATATCTGCTTGAAAGCCATGGCCACTTCGGCGAACTGGCGCGCCCCGAGGTCTACCGCCTTGGCCCCGCTCTCGGTCGCCATCACCGTGGTGTTGACGGCGCCGCGCACGTCGTCGATCTGGGTGCGGATGTCCTTGGTCGACGCGGCGACCCGATCGGCCAGCTTGCGGATTTCCTCCGCCACCACGGCGAAGCGGCGGCCCGCCTCGCCTGCGCCGCTGGCTTCGATGGTGGCGTTGATGGCCAGGATATTGGTCTGCTCCGCCAGCTCGGACACGATGTCCAGCACCGCGCCTATCTCCTGCGACTTGCGTCCGAGATCAAGCATGTGGCTGACCACCAGATCGGTCTGGCGGCGGATGCCGCCGATGGCCTCCTGGCCTCTTTCCACGGTGCCCACGCCGCTGCGCGCCGCCGCTGCGGTCTGCTCGGCGATCTGCGCCACCCGCTGGGCGCTTTCGGCGATCTGGCGCGAGGTCACGCCCAGTTCGCTGATGGTGGTGCTGATCTCGCTCATCGCGCTGGCCTGCTCCCTGGCCCCGGAAGCCTGCTGGGTGGCAGCCGCCTGCAGCTCCGCCGATGAGCTCTGCACGTGTCCCACCGCGATTCCCAGCCTATCCGTCAGCGAGCGGGTGATGGTGACGCCGGCGCCGATCACGAACAACAGGCACAGGATGGTGCCGACGACGATGGTCATCTTGGCGCTGTTGGAAGTGGCGTCCGAATCCGCCTCGCGCTTCCTCAGCAGCTCGCGCTCATCGCGGCTGATCTGGTCGCACACGGCGCGCAAGGCGTCCATATACTTCTTGCCCTCTCCGGTCAGGACGAGTTTCAGCGCTTCATTGCCATGGCCGGCCTTGCGCAGATCGATGGTGCGCTTGAGCTCGTTGAACTTGCTGTTCACCAGCGTTTCGGCCTGGCTGATCTTGGCCTGCTGCCCGGCATTGTCGGCGCTCAGGGCGCGCAGTTCGGACATCACCGCCGGCACGCCGGCGACGGATGCCTGGAACGGCTCCAGATAGGCGGGGTCGCCGGTGAGCAGATAGCCGCGCTGGCCAGTCTCGGCATCCTTCATCAGGCTGACCAGGCCGGACACATGCTCCAGCACCTTCTGGGTATGGGTGACCGATCCCGCGGTGGCAATCAGCACGCTGATGCTCCAGTACGCCGCGATACCGATCACGATCAGGAAAGCTGACGATACCGTGAAGCCGAATGCCAGCTTCTGGCCGAAGGTTCGGTTTTTATTCATGATTTAGCCACTCCCATTACAGGCGGATCGGTCCGCCTACCCTTGCATTACTCCTGTCCGGAAGTCTGCTGCGGTCCGAGCAGGCGCCTGATCTCTGCCACGAAATTGACATAATCGATCGGCTTCTCGATGTAGCCATCGAAGCCGGCGGCCAGCATGCGCTCGCGGTCGCCCTTCATCACGCAGGCGGTCAAAGCCACCACCGCGATGGCCCGCGTCCGCGGATCGCCCTTGAGGATGGCGACGGCCTCGATGCCGTCCATCTCCGGCATCTGGACGTCCATCAGCACCAGATCCGGCGACTCGCTCCGGGCGATGTCGATGCCGTCGCGCGCGCACTCGGCGCAAAACAGCGTATGGCCTTCGCTTTCCAGCATCATGCTGGTAAGCACCATATTGCCCGGCGTGTCATCGACTATCAGTATGCGTGCCATTGTCCACCTCGCTTGCCAGGCCGGGCGCGGCCGCGGCGGCAATCCGGCGGCGCGCGGCCTGCTGCAGCGCGCGGCCGACCTCGAACAAAAACTGCCGCCGGTCGAAACTGTCTTTTTCCATCACCCGCAGCGCTTGCCCGCTCAAGCGCCGCCTATCGTCCATGCTGACGCTGCCATCGCTCAGCAGCAGGATGGGAACGGCGGCGGCGTTGTGGTTGCGCAGCGCCGCGAGCGCTTCGAAACAGCCGACATCGGACAGCGCCAGGCCGACGATCAGCAAGTCCGGCCTGGCGTCCCGCAACGCCGCCAGGGCAAGCGCGCCGTCGGCATAGCACTGCGCCTTGCAGTTCAAGGCGGCGAGATCGGCGCTCAGCCGCGTGCCGGTGGCCGCGTCGTCGATGATCATCACGGTCGTCGCCTGCGCCCGCGCATCGCCCAAGCCCAAAGCCTGCACCGCGTCGCGCAGGCTCTGGCGCGACACCGGTTTTTGCAGCAACCGCGCGACGCCCATCACACAGGCCTTCATTTCTTCGGCCGCAATGGCGGCGAGCACCACCGGCACGCGCTCCAGCCGGGGATTACGCTTGATTTCGTCCAGCACCGCCCAGCCGCCGCCCTCGGGCGACAGCAGGTCCAGCGCGATCAGATCCGGAACTTCGCCGCGCGCCATCGACAGCGCGGTTTCGGCATCGCGCGCGATGTCCGCCGCGAAGCCGATTCTCTCCAGATGGGCCTGGAGCTGCTCGGCGGCCTTCGCATCGTCCTCCACCACCAGCGCCCGGCGCGGCGCGGCGCTTGGCGGGACCGCCGGCGCGTCCATCCGCAGCGGCAGCCAGATCGAGAACTGCGCGCCAAGGCCCACCGCGCTGCTGACGCCGACCGTGCCCCCGTGCAGCTCCGCCAGCCGGCTGACCAGCGCCAACCCCAGGCCGCTGCCTTCATGCTGGCGCGAGCTGGAAGAATCAAGCTGGCTGAAGGTCTCGAACAGCGCCGGCAGATCGGCGGCGGCGATCCCGCCGCCGCTGTCCAGCACCCGCACTTCCAGAAACTCCTGCTCGGAACCGTCCGGCAGCGGCAGCAGGCGGCTGGCCCAGGCTTCATCCTCGCCGTAGCTAACGTCGCAGCGCTGCGCGCGGTGCAGCGACAGGACCACGCGGCCGCCGTCGCGGCTGAATTTGACCGCATTGGACAGCAGGTTGTAGACCATCTGGCGGAATTTCCGCAGGTCGACCAGCACCGGCTCCAGCGGCTCGCAGGGCAGGAACTCCAGCCCGATGCTCCTCCGCGCCGCGCTGTCCTGCACGATGGACAGGCAGGCGCGCAACACGGCATTGGCGTCGATCGGCTCCAGCCCCAGCTCCATCTTGCCGGCCTCCACCTTGGACAAATCCAGGATGTCGTTGATCAGGCCCAGCAAGTGGCGGCCGCTGGAGAGAATGTGGCCGACGCAGGTGGTCTGCTTGGGGCTGAGCGGCCCGATGACGCCGCGCGACAACAAGTCGGAAAAGCCGATGATGGCGTTGAGCGGCGTGCGCAGCTCGTGCGACATATTGGACAGGAACTCGGATTTGAGCCGGCTGGCCTGCTCCAGATCGCTGTTCTTTCGCTCCAGCTCCGCCAGCAGGATGGCGCGGTTTTCCGCCAGCGCGCGCGCCGCGCGCACCTCGGCCGCCTCCAGCTGCTTGTCCATCAGCTCGGCGCGAATGCGGCGGCTCTCGTCCTCGAACTGCTTGCGCCGCAGCTGGGCCCGCACGCGCGCCTTGAGCACGTCGAACTCGCTCGATTTCAGCACGTAGTCGTCGGCGCCGTTCGACAGGCCCTCGATCATCGCGGCCCGGTCTTCCATCGCCGTCAGCATGATCAGCGGAATGTCGCGCGTAGCCGGATCGCCCTTCAGGCGAGCGCAGGTCTCGCTGCCGGATAGCCCGGGCATCAGGCGGTCCAGCAGCACGCAATCGACGGTTTGCACCTTCAGCAAGGCCAGCGCCTGCTCGCCCGACTCGGCCAGGATCATGTCGTAGCCTTCGTCGCCGAGCACGTCGGCCAGCTGGTGCAGATAGGTCTGGCTGTCGTCCACCGCCAGAATGCGCCGGCCCGCCTGCTGCGGCAACGCGCCGCCTGCGCCGTCGACATTGCGCAGCACCGCCGCCAGCCGCGCCAACAATATGCCGGCGTCGCCATCCTTTTGCACGAAGGCGTCGGCGCCGGCGTCCAGAGCGTAAAGCTCGGCTCCTTCTTCGTCTGCCCCGGTCAGCAGGATGCACGGCACGGTGCGCAAGGCCGGATCCAGCCTCAGCTTGCGCACCACGGCGGCGCCATCGATGCCCGGCAGCATGCGGTCCACCAGCAGCGCCGCGGGCCGGCGCGACGCCATCGCGCGCAGGCCCTCCTCCCCACTATGGGCCAGCGCCACCTGATAGCCTTGCTCGCGCAGCAAGCTTGCAAGTTGCTCGCGGTAAGTCAGGCTGTCGTCGATCACCTGCACCAGCGGCGCGGCGTCGACCGGCACGCCCGCCGCCGCCAGCAACTGCACCGCGCGCGCCACCAGGCGGTCGCGGTCATAGGGCTTGCCGACATAATCATTGGACCCGGTCAGCATGCCGCGTATGCGGTCGCTGACCTGGGCCTCGCTCGACAGCACCAAGACCGGCAGGCCGCCCCCCCCGGCCGTGGCGCGCACTTCGCGCAGCAGGTCGATGCCGTCGCCATCCGGCAGCATGACATCCAGCACCATCAAGCCGACGGCCTGCCGGGCCATCGCAGCGCGGGCTTCGGCCAGCGAGGCGCAGGCGATGGTCGCGATCCCGCGCTCCTCGAACGCCTCCTCGAGATCGGCCCGAACCGTCAGGCTGTCGTCGACGATGAGCACCGGAGCCGTCATGGCGCGCGCCTCGCGGCCAATGCGGCCAGCGCCGGGCCGATGTCGGCCAGCGGCAGGATGCGTTGCGCCGCATTCAGCAGCGCCGCCTCGCGCGGCATGCCGTATACCACGCAGCTGGCCTCATCCTGCGCGATCGTCAATCCGCCGGCGGCGCGCACCGCCAACAGCCCGCGCGCGCCGTCCTGCCCCATGCCGGTCAGCAGCACGGCGGCGGCGGCGGCGCCGTACTCCTGCGCCACCGATTCGAACAGCACGTCGACCGACGGCCGGCACGACAGGCGCTCCGGCCCCGCCTCGCAAACCATCTTGCCGCCGCGCACTTGCAAATGCAGTCCGGGCGCGGCCAGCACCACGCCGCGCGCCGGCAGCGGCTGGCCGTGGCGCGCCAGCCGCACGTCCAGCGCGCAATGGTCGTCCAGCCAGTCGACGAAGGCATGGCCGAAGGGTTCGGCGATATGGATGACCACCAGCAGCGGCAACGGGAAATCGGCGGGCAGGCCGCCCAGCACCTCGACCAGGGCGCTCGGCCCTCCGGTCGACGCCCCCAGCGCCACCAGCCGCATAGACTGCCGCGGCGACGCCGGCGCGCAAGGCGCGATCGGCGGCGCATCCTGCGCGGCGCGGCGGCCGCGCAAATGGGTGACCACCTTGATCTTCGCCACCAGCTTGAGCATGGCCAGATAATGATCGGCCCAGTGGTCCTGCCCGGGCAGCGGCTTCTCGATCACGTCCAGCGCCCCGGCGGCCAGGGCCTCGTAAGTGCGGAACAGCTCGCCGCGGTTGACCGAGGACGAAACCACCAGGATCGGGGTCGGGCAATAGGCCATGATGTACTCGGTGGCGGCCAGCCCGGTCATCACCGGCATCATCATGTCCAGCGAGATGACGTCCGGGCGCAAGGCCAGGCACAGCTCGATGGCCTGCTTGCCGTCCTCGGCCTGGCCGACCAGCTCGAAAGCCGGGTCGGACTCCAGCAACTCGCACAGGTACATGCGCACCGTCAGCGAATCCTCCACCACCAGCACCCGCAATTTCGTCATCGCAGCACCAGCTCCCCGATCTGCGCCAGAAACGCCGTCTGATCGAATTCATTCTTGACAATATAACCATTGGCGCCGGCATCGCTGCCGCGCCGCTTGTGCTCCGCCGTGTCGAGCGAAGTCACCAGCAGCGCCGGGATGTCGCACAGCTGCGGGTCCGAGCGCACTTCGGTGATGAAGCCGAAGCCATCCATGCCCGGCATCTCGACATCGACCAGAAACAAGCCGTAGCGGTTCTGCCGCGCCAGCTCCAGGCCCTCCTCGGCGGAGGCCGCCAGCTCCACCTGGTAGCCGGCCGACTCCAGGATGCTGCTTTCCAGCATGCGGGTGGTCAGCGAATCGTCGACGATCAGGATAGGCGGGCGCGGCGCCGCCGTCTCGCTGTCGCTGCGGCGGACCAGCGCCCCGCCCAGCTCTTCCGGGTCGAGCACCATGCGCGGCTCGCCCTCGATGTCCAGATACAGTCCCAGCACCATCGGATCGGCCGTCATCAGCGGCGGAAGCGCGCGCAACACGACGCTATCCACCCCGCCCAGGCGGCTGGCCGCCACCGCCAGCAGCTCGCCCCGGCTGCGGATGACCACCGCCGTCATCGCGCGCGGCGACCACTGGTGCGCGGCCCGCCCCGCCGCGCCGATGGCCAGCGGCAACAAGGGCAGCAGCTGGCCTTCATATACGATGGCGCCGCCATCCACCGAATGCACCACCTGCTCTTGCGGCACCCGCAGCGTGCCCCGCACCGCATCCAGCGGCAGCGCCATGGTCCGGCCGTCGGCCTCGACCAGCAACACGTCCATCGCCGCCAGCGACAACGGCACGCACAGCTCGAACGTCGTGCCGCCGGCATCGCTGCTGACGCGGGCGACGCCGCCCAGCTTGCCCATCGCGGCGCGCACCACATCCATGCCGATGCCGCGCCCGGACAGCTCGGTCACCGCGCTGCTGGTGCTCACGCCGCCCTCCAGCAGCCTGGCCAGCAAGGCGGCGTCGTCGGCCGGCGGGTGCTGGCCGCGCTTGGCGAGCGCCGCTCTCAGCGCGTCCCGGTCGATGCCGCGGCCATCGTCGCGGAAGCGGAACCACACCATATAGCCTCGCCGCGACACCTCCAGCGCGATTCGGCCGGACGCCGCCTTGCCTGACGCGGCGCGCTGCTCCGGCGTTTCGATGCCGTGCGCCACCGCATTGCGCACCAGCTGAAGCAAGGCGCCCAGCATCACGTCGAGCACCTCGCCGTCTATGCGCAGCTGGCCGCCCCTGGCGTCGAACGCGACTTGCTTGCCGCAACTATGGGCGGCGTCGCGCGCGCAGCGCTCCAGCGTGGTGAAAATACCGTCGACCGGGATCAGGCGCAGCCGCTCGGCGGCGTCGCGGGTTTGGCGCAGCTCGCGGTCGATCCGCTCCGCCCCGCCGGCCATCCTACGCTCCAGCGCGTCGAGCTGCGCCGCCAGCGCCCTGCCGCCCTGAGACGCCCCCTCGCCCGCCAGCGCCAGCTCGCGCAAAGCCTCCAGCGCACCGATGGCTCGCCGTATGCCGGCCAGTTCCGTGCCGATTTCGCCCAGCCCCTCCAGCAATGCATCCACCTCCAGCACATCGGCCCGGACGATGCGCTGCGGCGCATCCTGCGCCGGCAGGACTCCGCTCTCAACCCCGGCGCCAGCTTTATCGACGGCGCCGGCTTGATTGGCGTCGGCCGACGGCAACTGGGCTAGCAGCGTATTCACTTGGTCGCAGGCAGCCAGCAGCTGGTCGATCATGCTGCGAGACAGCGACGTCTCGGACGACCGCAGCGGCGCCAGCAACGCCTCCACGCCATGCAGCAGATCGGCGATCTGCGCCTGGCGCACCACCCGCGCCGCGCCTTTCAGCGTATGGGCCCAGCGCAGCAGCAGCGCGATCTGCTCCTCATCCCCGCCGGTTTGCTCAAGCGCCAGCACGCCCTTGCTCAACTGCTCGACGAGTTCACCCGCCTCGATTCTGAAATAGCGGTAGGGATCTTTAGCCATGGCGGGCTCCCGTGCTGGGCGGAATGGAGGCGCGGCGCGCGTTCATGGCTGTTGCCCCTGCGGCGCATGAGCGGTGCGCGCCTCGATCTGCGCGGCCAGCGCGCCGATGTCCAGCACGGGCACCACGCCGGCCCCGGTGCGCACGCCCTCGCGCGGGCGTCCCTGGCCGGCGGCGTCAGCCGATGCGATCAACTGTCCGGCATCGGCGCAGATATGCGAGTCGAAAGCCTCGAAGGCCAGCGCGAGCGGCGCGCTGGCCTGCGCCAGCACCATCCAGCGCGGCGCGGCGCCGGCGGCTTTGCCCAACAGCGCGGCCAACTGATACACCGGCACGATCTGGCCGCGGAAATTGGTGACGCCCAGCAGCTCCGGCAGCGGGCCAGGCAGCTCCAGGATGCTCCGGTCGGCATGCAGGCCGCGGATATCGGCCAGACGGATCGCATACGGCTCGGCTCCTATCCGTATCGTCAGCAGATTGACGCTGCCGGCGGCTGGCGACGCGGGGGCCAACGAGAACGAGCGATCGAACTCCTCGCGCAAGCTGGCTGCGCTGCCGGTCAGCGTTGGAACGGGACTCATCGCGAGACTCCAAGGGCAGTCAGTTCGGCCCGGCAAAGGTCGATCAGCGCGCTGCGCGGAAAGCCGCCGCCGAACAGCAGCAGCCGGGATGGGTCCTCATGCTGCAGCAGGAGCAGGGCCTGGGCCAGATCGCGGCGCGCCGCCTCGAGCTCGGCCATCCGCCGCTCCAGCACGCCGATGTGCAGGCGCGCCAGCGCAAAGCCGGGATCCAGGTAAGCGGCGCTGCGGTAATGGGCCAGCGCGGCCGGATTGTCGCCCTCTTCCTCGTGGCACAAGGCCAGCACATAATGCGCGCCGGCATTGAGCTCGTCGCGCGCCAGCAGTGTGCGGCAGATGGCCTGCGCCGCAGCCAGCGCGCCGCTCTGGCTGAGCGAGACGGCCTTCAGCAGCAATACGTCCGGATCGTCGGCATGCTGCTGCGGCAGCTTTTCGATCAGGTCCAGGCTTTGCTCGAACTGCTCCTTGTGCAGGCAGGACAAGGCATGGTGCAGATCCGGCTGCGCCGGCGCGTGCTGGCCGGGATCCGCTTGCGGCACCGCCACCGCCAGCGTGTCGATGCGCTGGGCCGCGCGCGCGATCACGTGGACCCAGGCGGGATCACCCTGCGGCAACGGCTGGAATGGCGCCCCGCCCCATGCCGGCTGGCTGAATTTCATATCCGGCGCCGGCTCGCCAGCCTGGGACTTGCGCCGGTAATAGAAGGTGGCGTGGGTATGGCAGAGATGGAAATCGTTCGACAGGCCGCGCAGGGTTTCC
This sequence comes from Chromobacterium sp. INPA-IVC, assembly GCF_059047085.1. NCBI lineage: Bacteria > Pseudomonadati > Pseudomonadota > Betaproteobacteria > Neisseriales > Chromobacteriaceae > Chromobacterium > Chromobacterium sp. INPA-IVC. Next base: position 310,289 of record NZ_JBTNLS010000002.1, read on the forward strand.
GCATGCCCCAGAAACAGATAGCCGCCAGGGGCGATGGCGTCGGCGATCCGCGCCACGGCGGCCTGGGCCTGCTCCGGGCTGAAGTACATCAGCACGTTGCGGCAGAAGACGATGTCGTAGCTGCCCGGCGCCCATAGTTCGGCGTCTTCCCGAGCCAGATTGCGCTGCTCAAACTGCACCGACCGGCGCACGGCATCGCTCAAGGCGTAGAGGTCGCCATCGCGCGCGAACCAGCGCGCGCGCATGGAGGGGCCCACCTCGCGCAGCGACCAGACCGAATAGCGCGCCGCTCCCGCCTTGGCCAGCATGGCCGGATTGGCGTCGACGGCGCGTATCTGCACGCTGCCCGCGCCCAGGCCGATGGTCTCGCGCGCGGCGATCGCCAGCGTGTACGGCTCTTCGCCCGAGGCGCAACCGGCCGACAGCACCCGAACCGGCAAACCTTCGCGCGCCAGTTGACAGGCCGGCATCGCCACCTCGGCAAAAGCCTGGATCTGCTCGCCGTTCCGGTAGAAATACGTTTCGGTGACGGTCAGGTCGACCGCCAGCCGATGCAGCGCCTCGAACGGCGCATGCTCCGCCGCCAGCGCGGCCAGGTAGGCCGCATGGTCTCGGCCTCCATGCCGGGCCAGCACCCGCGCCAGGTTGCCCAGCTTGGTTTCGTCGAACTGCAAGCCGAGACGGCCGGCGATCAGATCGCGGAATTGCGCCACCTCGGCGGTCGACGGCTCGATGTTCATATCGCGCCGTCCCCGACCGCCAGGGCCTCCCACATGTCCTCCGGGACCATGCGGCCGGCGCGCAGCACCAACAGCAACTCCGCGTCGAGCGTCGCGATCGATTGCACCAGGCCGTCATCGCAGCCATCCAGCAACGGAGCGATGTCGGCCAGCGCGGCGGCGGAAAGTTGCCGCACGCCGATCACGCCGTCCACCGCCAACGCCAGTTGGCGCTCGCCCAGCGTCAGCGTGACGAAGCGCGACACCCGCGTCGACAGCGCCGAACCCAACAGGCGCGCGCAATCGAGCACCGGCACCGGGACGCCGCGTATCAGCGCCAGACCCAGCAGGAAATCGGACATGGAAGGCACCGGGTCGATCGGCAGCGCGCGCATGGTTTCGCGCACATGCGTCAACGGCAGCGCGTACAGGCGACGGCCGCTGCGGCACAACAGAACGGAAAGCAATGATTTGCTATCGAATGTCATGGAGATCCATTTCACTGACAAGCAGAACGATTACCTGCGTCATGCAATGCTGGCGCCAGCCCACTGTTGCATATGGTGAGAAAACTGCCGGCGCTTTTATGAAGATTACACAATATTCCCGCAGGGAATCAGCTTTATTGCATAAGCCCGTGGCGATTTTGGCCCTTCCTCGCCTTGCATGATCATGTCTTTGGAATTGAGCGGATCGCCTTGAATCCCCCGGCCGCGCATGGGTCATGAGCGAACCGGAGCATGCGGCAGGATGCGCATGGCTGATGCGAGAGAAAGCCGCCATCGCCAAGCCGCCGCCCTATTCGCAACCATCCAGAGAGGGCAAGCATCGATATCTCGCGACAGGCCGGCGCATACTCCGGATCACAGCCCGGGACCAGGCAAAACAAAGCCCTCCCGGAATGGGGAGGGCTTTAGGCTATGCGGGCCAGGCTCAGTGCTGATGCCCGTGCTCGCCATGCACATGCTGGTGAGCGATTTCCTCGGCGGTTGCCTCACGCACATCAATGACCTTGAGGGCGAAGCGCAGGTCTTTGCCGCACAAAGGGTGGTTGCCATCCAGCAATACGGTCGGACCTTTGATCTTGGTGACGAAATAGTAGCGCGGCTGGCCGTCCGGGCCGGGACGCTGAAGCTGGCCGCCTACCTTGACGCCGGGCGGGAAGTCGGCCTTGGGCATGGTGGTGACCAAAGCTTCGTCGCGAGCGCCGAACGCGTCTTCGGCGGCGAGCGCCACGGTGGTTTGAAAGCCTGCTTCCTGGCCGTCAAGCGCGGCTTCCAGCTTGGAGAAAAGATTGTCGTAATCGCCGTGCAGGTAGGAGACGGGGTGCTTGCCATCGTCGTAAACCAGGCCCTGGCTGTCTGTGACTTTCATTCGCAGGGTGACGGCGGTGTTCGAAGTGATTTTCATGACTGGCAATGGCTAATAAATTGAAGCGGGAAGGTTGGCAGCTCAACCGGGGAGTGTCAACCGAATCGCCCCCGTTTGCCCGGCGCTGAATCCGCGACGCGACGGGATGCGAAGACCGGCCCGATCTTGAAGCAGCCGGGAGGCGGGCCCCCGGGCTGGAGATGACGGGTCGATGCGGTCGGGCCGGCCCTCGCATCCGGTGTCGCTCAGACGGACAGGGCGGCCTGGATCAGCGTGCCCGAGCGCGCGAACAAGGCCTCGGCGGCAGGCGTGAGCCCGAGCATGTGGATGCAGCCATGAATCATGCCATCCAGCCGTTCGTCATGCGACGGCACCGCTGCGGCCCGCAGTCGCCGCGCATAGGCCTCGCCTTCGTCCCGCAGCGGATCGTACTCGCACGCCAAGATCGTGGCGGGCGGCAAGCGCTCCAGCGTCGCGGCCCGCATCGGGGCGGCGTAGGCGGACGGGCCGTCGCCGGTTTCGCCAAGGTAGGCGTCCCAGCAGAACGCCATGATGTCCCGGGTCAGGTAGTAGCCGTCGGCATAGAGGGCATGCGAATCCATCGTCAGCCTATCGTCCAGCGCCGGGTAGAGCAGAAGCTGATGCGCGATCGCCGGGCCATTGCGGTCGCGCGCCAGCAGGCACGCCGCGGCGGCGAGGTTGCCGCCGGCGCTGTCCCCGCCCACGGCGATGCGCGCGGGATCGATCCCCAGTCGCGCCGCCTGCGCGAAGACCCAGGCCACGCCGCTGTAGAAGTCTTCCAGCGGCACCGGAAAGCAGTGCTCGGGGGCGAGCCGGTAGTCGACCGACAGCACGACGCACTGGCTGGCGTTGGCCAGCGCGCGGCACGGGTTGTCGTAGAGCTCCAGCGAGCACAGACACCAGCCACCGCCATGGGCGAACACGATGGCCGGTTGCGGCCCCTCTGCGTGAGCCGCGCGCTCCGGCCAGTACGCCCGAACCCGAAGCGGATGCCCATCGCCGGCCGCCGCGATGAAGGTTTCCACCCTGGCGACCGGCTGCAAGGGGCCATGCAGCGCCGACAAGTCCTGCTCGGTGGCGCGGCGGATGTCGTCCAACGACGCGCCGTCTCCCCCTTCAGGCAGCGCGTCGAGAAACGCGGCGATGCGCGGATCCAGCGGCATGCTCAGGCCCTCCCTTCGAGGAAGGGCACCAGGTGCGCGATGAATGCCTCGGGCGCCTCTTCCATGATGAAGTGGCCGCAATCCGGCACGACGATGCCGCGCAGATCCGTGGCGTTGTCGCGCATGGTCGCCAGCGGCGCATCGTTGGTGGCGTGTTCGGCGCCAATGGCCAGCACCGGCATCGCCAGCTTGCGTTGCGCGCGTTCGCGGTTCTGCCTGATCGTCTCGGGAATCGCGCGGTAGTAGGCGAATCCGCCCCGCAAACCGCCGGGCGCCGCATAGGCCGCGATATAGACATCGGCGGCCACGCGGTCGCGGCGATGGGACCAGCGGTCGAACATGAAATCGAGATAAGCCTTCTCGCGGCCGGCGATCAGCGCCTCGGGCAAGTCGGCCACCTGGTTGAACATGAAGTGCCACAGGAAGATGTTCTGTTCCGGCGGCGCGAAAATGTCCGGCGCCGGCGCCAGCCCGGGAATCACAGCCTCGGTGATCGCCAGCCGGCTGACCGCATCCGGATAGTCGCTGGCAAGCGCGTAGGCGATCCACATGCCGACATCGTGGCCGACCACCTGGTATTGCTCGTGGCCCAGCTGCGCCATCACGCGGTGCAGCCTGGCTGCGGCGGCGCCGGTGTCGTAGCCGTCGAGCGGGCGGTCCGAATGGCCGGTGCCGGGCAGGTCGACGGCAATCGGCATGAAGCCTTTTTCCGCCAGCGCCTGCATGACATGACGCCAGGCGAACCAGGTCTGCGGCCAGCCGGGGATCAGCAGCACCGGTTGCCCGCTACCGGCGGAGACGCAATGGATGCGCTGACCGTCGATGCGGACATAGCGGTGGGTATAGTTGTCGTGATCGATTCGATCGATGGATGGTTTCATGATGTTCTCCGGTGGCTATCAGGCGATGCCCAGCATGGCGTGGATCTGGGTCCGGTCGACCGCCGCGCCGGCGAAATCGTCGAAGACCTTGCTTGTCACATTGATGATGTGGCGATTGATGAACTCGACGCCTTCGCGCGCGCCGTCTTCCTGATCCTTCAGGCAGCACTCCCATTCGAGCGCGGCCCAGCCGGCGTAGTCGTTCTGCGCGAGCTTGGAGAAGATCGCCTTGAAATCCACCTGGCCGTCGCCGAGCGAGCGGAAGCGGCCGGCGCGCTCGAGCCACGAGGTATAGCCGCCATAGATGCCCTGCCGGCCGCTCGGGTTGAACTCGGCATCCTTGACGTGAAACATGCGGATCCGCTCCTGGTAGATGTCCAGGTAGTCGAGATAATCGAGCTGTTGCAGCACGAAGTGGCTTGGGTCGAACAGGATATTGCAGCGCGGGTGTTCGCCGACCAGCCCATAGAAGCGCTCGAAACTCGCGCCATCGTGGAGGTCTTCGCTCGGATGGATCTCGTAGCAGAGATTGACGCCCTGCTCGTCGCAGACATTGAGAATCGGCAGCCAGCGCCTGGCCAGTTCATCGAAGGCGGCTTCGATCAGGCCATCGGGGCGCTGCGGAAACGGGAACAGGTACGGCCAGGCGAAGGAGCCGGAGAAGGTGCCCATCTCGGTCAGGCCGAGCCGGCGCGATGCCCTGGCCGCTTGTTCGAGCTTCTCCAGCGCCCATGCGGTGCGCGCCTGCGGATTGCCGCGCAGCGCCGCCGGGGCGAAGTTGTCGCACATGCTGTCATAGGCTGGATGCACCGCGACCAGCTGACCGAAGATGTGCGTGGTCAGTTCGCTGACGACCAGTCCATGCTCCGACAACGCGCCCTGGATGTCGTCGCAATAGGCCTGGCTTTCCGCCGCGAGGCCGACATCGAACAGCCGCTCGTCCCACGCCGGAATCTGCAGCGCCTTGAAGCCGGTTTGCGCCGCCCACGCCGCAATGGCCGGCAGGCTGTTGAATGGCGCGGCGGCATCGCTGAACTGCGCCAGATGCAAGCTCGGACCCTTGATCGTTTTCATTCTTTCACCTTAATTATTTGTCGATCGACAAAGAATAGAGCTTGCGATGGCTTGCGTCAACAGTCGGATGCGCTAGAATCCACCGCACGACAGCAAACCGTGAGCAAACTATGGCCGGACGGCCCAGAGAATTTGATCGAGACCAGGCCCTGGAAAAAGCGATGCGAGCCTTCTGGGCCCGAGGCTACGAAGGCACGTCGATGGCTAATCTGGTCGATGCGCTCGGCATCGCATCGGCGCGCATCTACGCCGCTTTCGGCAGCAAGGAGGCATTGTTCCGCGAGGCGGTGGCCTTGTACGAGTCAGGTCAGGGGGGCTTCGCCGAACGCGCGATGCTGCAGGAGAAAACGGTCAGGGCCGCGATCGAGCGCATGTTCGTCGATGCGATCGAGACCTACACCCAAACCGGCCAGCCGCAAGGCTGTCTGGTGGTGTCCGCCGCCGCCAGCGGCGGGCTGGAAAGCGATCCGGTCATCGCCTGGCTGGCGTCGCATCGGCGCCAGCGCACGCAATCGATCATCGACCTGCTGGCTGGCGCGCTGCAGCGCGGCGAGTTGAAGCCGGATACCGACGTGGCCGCGCTGGGCGACTTCTATGCGGTGCTATTGCATGGCGTTTCGATCCAGGCGCGCGACGGCGTCGGCGCCGAACGCCTGCGGGCCATGCTGGTTCCCGCCATGGCCGCGCTGGATGCGGCGCTGCTCCCCGCCGATGATGGCCAAAGGTAGCGCGCGTCGATCGATTTGATTAGCGGCTCGAAAGCGCGCCATCGAGAAAGCCCGCGGCAACGGCGGGCTTCCGATCTTACGCATGCCGCTCCGGCCGGGGTCGAGTCCACGTTGCGCTCAAACCGCCCGTCTTGCCACCCGCTCCAGGCTAGCCCGCGCGATTACGCGGTGGAATGGCGTGATGACCGCCAGGTAGGTCCGCCCCAGCAAGTTATGGCAATGCACCACAGAGACAATGACGAGCTCCCTGCCGCCTGCCGCGCCAGCGCGCTGCTGGATCGCCAGCCGGAAGTCGAGATGTCGATCGTCCTCGCCCATTACCAGTTCCCCCGCGCTCTTCGACAGCAGTGGAAAAAAACCGATCACCGGCCCCCGCGCCGCCGCCATACCCACCGCGCGAGACGATTTGACGCCGACTATCGCCATAATCATGTCCCGCAGCCGCGTCAGCGCGCGAATCCACCATGCCTGCGGCTCGAATCCCGCGCGCACCAGCATTTCAAGATCGTCGCCGGCTCCCGCCGGCAACTGCACCGCATAAGCATCCAGCAGGTCCGCGCCCCGATAAAGCGGCGCCAGGATGCTGTCGGATGGCACGGGTATCGCATAAGCTTTATGGGCATTGATCATCAAGCAATCTCTCCATGGTTTGGGCTTGGCGTGAGCCTGCGTAGACCTTGTTGCTCAGCGCCCGTCGATTCGGCGCGGGCCGGAATAAGCGATCATTGCTTCGGCGGCGCGGCCGGATCGCTATGCAGGCACTCCCAGGATGTAAGTATCGACATGATCTCGTCGCGTTCGGCGGAGGTGGCGTCTTTCACGGTGATCCCCGTCAGAATCAGCACCGCACGCCTCACACTCGGCATAACATGCCAAGTGATTCATCGTATCAACTTATCCCATGGCATACACAGCCTGTATGGAGCACGCCGATGCGCACACTGAATAGACACGACTGGATCGAAGCGGGCTTCGATACCCTCGATAAAGTCGGTTATGGGGGCATTTCCGCAGAGAGCCTCGCGCGTCGGCTCAACGTGACGCGGGGATCGTTCTATCACCACTTCCGCAACCGGGAAGACTTCGTCCGAACCCTGTTGACCACTTGGGAAAACGAGCATGCGGAGCGCATGCTCTCCTACGCAGCCGACGGTCATGGCGCGGGCGAGACCCTGAAGCGCTATCTGAGCATCGCGGCAAAGAAAAAACCCGGATGCGAAGTGGCGATCCGCGCCTGGTCGTTGCACGACCCGCTGGTTGCGGAGTTCCAGCAACGCGTCGATGCAAAGCGCCTGGCATTCGCGATTGAGACGTCTCGCCGATTGGCTCTCTTACCTGGCGAAGCCGAAATGGTGGGCCTGGCCGCGCACCTATGCCTCATCGGCGGCCAGCAGGCCGGACTGAGGCGCGATGCCGAACGGTTCAACCACTTCGCGCAGCGCGCATTTTCCTTCGTTGAAAAAATGCATTTTCTCCGGCGCGCATGATGTGCGCGATGAAAGTACGGACTGCCGCTGCTAGCGATAGATCAACACCCTCGCGCAAGCCGGATGGCCAAGAAAGACAGACGACGGGTTCTCGGCCAGAGCAGTTGATCATGCGTTTGCGCTAGCATGACTGCTATCGGTCAGGAGCAGCCAATCGGTATCCGGCCAAACACAGTCTCCAGAATGTCCGTGCGATAACTGCTACCGTGATTGTCGCCAGGTTCTGCTTGGTAAATTGGGCATTCGCGGGGTTGCCGCTCCTTCTTGGAGGAATTGGCGGCGTCTTTGTCATATACAAACAAGTTAGGTGCTAATGTTCACTTGCCCATGCTGTGGCTACTACGTTTTCAAAGAGCCACCTGGTTCCTACGATATTTGTCCCATCTGTTTTTGGGAGGATGATGTCTTTCAGCTTTACTACCCAAGCCAATCAGGTGGCCCAAATAAATGTTCTCTAATTGAATCACAAGTGAACTTCATCCAGTTCGGCGCCTGTGACCGCAATATGAAAAAAAATGTGCGTATAGCGACGGATGCAGACAGCAAAGACCCACTGTGGTTTCCACTTTGGGTTAGGCGAGTTGAGCTACCAGATCATGAATCAGATATGTCACACCCACAACATGAAAAGTCCGTTACTAAACTTTGCTATTGGCTACGCACCTAACACTTTATTCAATCCATATGAGCTAACCCTCAGCGGTTTATCCAAGCGTTAACATCTCCCTTTCCTGGCAGCCAATGGCAGCTTAAGATCATTTTCTACCTATTTCAGTGGAATGGCTTGGATATGATAAATGCATATTACGGTCAATCCTTGACGCGGGTCCTTGCTGCGATTGAAGGCTTCTTCGTCACCTATGGCGCATGGCCTTCTCAAGTTCGCCTTACGCCTGGCTACATAGCGTATCTACATGATCAAGCACTATCTACTGATGCGTACTCAAAGCTAACCGCAAGAGTTGCTTTGGTTCCTGATCCTTCGGCAACTGTGGTGGCAGAAGACGAAAATGGTCAGTCGTACAACTATGGTGCTTCCGGCTTCCCGAAGAGCAGGCCCACAGTTCGCGCAAGAGAGTGGCTCGGCCTTTGCGACCTCAAACATTCTTAAGAATCTGCTTTTTTAAAGCTCGACCGACGGCAAAGAGTCGGCTACGGCCTGCCGCCGCCGTAAAAATGCGGCCAGGAATAGATGTTCATAATGGTGACTTTGACTATGGCAACGACTCCAGACAACTTATGCACCCTACATCAACACGAAGAATCCATCCGTACCGACAGCTTGACCGCAATCACGGCTAACGAGGCTCTGTCAGACCATTTGCAAGCAGTTCACGACGCACTGGATCATCTTACGGTCCTGCTGCAGGTCACATCTACTCCAGGCAGTGATACGCACACTCTGCAACTGTTTGTCATTCGATTGTTCAACACAGGAGCCTGTGCCTTGAAAATTGGACTTTCCGGGTATTATCAAACAGCATTCCAGATTATGCGTGACTCGCTGGAATTGCTTAACCTCGTAGACCTTTTCCGAGCAGACCCGACTATGGTTTCGCAGTGGAAGGCTGCCGACGACAGAAAGCTAAAGAGGGACTTCAGCCCCGCGGCAGTGCGCAAGGCTTTGAGTGCGTTTCAGCAATACTCAGGCCAGGACCGGGAGAAATTGTACGCTCTGTTTTCAGGATATGCGACGCACATGACTTACAAAGGGTTTCAACTTGTGGCTACAGGGGATTCGCCCAGTCTTGGCCCTTTCTTCGAATTGAAGCTGCTTCGAGCATTTCTTGAAGACCTAGGTCGGCATATATCACACGCAACCATAGCGCTTAGCACGATATTCAATAAATGTGAGTTGCCAGTTCTCGAGGCAAAGGCTGCCTACATAGAAGGGCTTAACAAATACCACTTGAAGTACATCAAACAGTAGCTCGTTAAATGACCGTTTCCGGGATGGTTGAACTGCTACTTTGGGTCGGTAGCCGCCAGTGCGGGCTTTGCCTGGTTCGTCCGCTTCAGCCGAAACGCGGACATCTGAAGAATTGATACGACATAACAAAGAAGAAGGGGCCAGCGGCCCCTTCTCACTTGTCAGACTCCGGCAAACTTTATTCGGATCCGATTGACTTTACTCGCTCTAGTTGTGTTAATGCAATAAAGATGCATCATAAAATGAACTTAACAAATTGATTAAATTGTAAAAACAAATATCACCACGAAATTAAAGATGTCGCACAAGATGTTCTTTACATGCATCGCAGCCATCCAAGAACTACAATAAATCCGTATCATCACCTCGTCGGCAGATCTTCGGGTAAGAAATGTCAACCACTAGCAAAAACCGGTCTGATTACGCAAACGTCACCCCGGAGACCCGCATCCGAATGCAAGCGGTGCGACGTCGCGATACAGATCCTGAGATCCGGGTACGGCGAGCACTACATAGATTGGGTTATCGGTTCCGATTACATCGCAAAGACTTGCCAGGTACCCCCGACATTGTGCTACCCGGTCATCGGAAGATCATTTTTGTTCATGGCTGCTTCTGGCACGGCCATCCACACTGCAAACGAGCAAGGCTTCCAAAAAATAATGCTGAGATCTGGCGCACCAAAGTTCGAGACAACCAAGCTCGCGATGACAGAAACATTTTCGCCCTTCGCCAACTAGGTTGGAATGTAATGATCATCTGGGAATGCGAGACAAGCGACCCATCTTTTCTAAGCGAGCGCTTACAGAACTTTATGCGCACAAAATAAGATCATTGGCATGCATGCTTATCTCTCTCTTGCCATTAGATAGCGCCATCTCGCTCCCCCTCATCGGCACAATTGCCACGTCAAAGTAAGCGACTCTGCCCCCAACACTAGACGCTTATAGCATCTGGGCGGTTCTTCCCGTTTGGCACATCTAAATGTGTAGTTTTTCAACAAAAAATTTCACTCAAAAAACGTATATACATCATATATACATTGAATATCCGTTGCATATGCTACAATGCAAGTATGGCCGCTCCCAAAAAAACAACCAGCTTACTGCTTCGTCTAGATGAGCCTCTCAAAGATGCCGCAGGTGAAATCTGTGCCGATCTAGGGCTGACGGTAAGTTCTGCTGTACGTCTTTTCTTAATAGAACTTGTGCGCCGCAAGGAACTTCCTTTTGCAGTCAGGGGCAAATCATCGCCACAAAATGACGATCAAGATAGCGAAAAAACAAAATGAAAATTATCGATACCGTCTTGTCCCCACCCGCTGAAAAAGCAGTTGTAATGTCACTCGAAGATAAATCAATGATTAAGAAAAAACAGAATGAAAAAAATGGGAGCATCGATTACAAAAATTTCTTAACTGGAATCTCCCCCCTAGGTGAGCCATTTACTTTCGTAAGTTTGTTCTCAGGAGCCGGAATCGGTGACTATGGTCTGAAGCTGGCAGGAGGGCATTGTCTTGCAGCATGCGAAATTGATCCTCACAGAGGTGCAGTGCATCGTGCAAATATTGGAGCGCATGTATGGGGAAATATTCGAGAGGACAAGGAAAATCTCATCGCGACACTTGATGGAAAAAAAATTGACCTCTTAATTGCGACTCCTCCTTGCCAAGGGTTCAGCACGGCTAATGCTCGCCGTGGATTACGCGAAGACCCCAATCACGCAAGCAAGGATGAAAGAAATCATCTCTTTTTTGAGGCACTCTATGTTGCCAGAAAGTTGAAACCCACTGTTATTCTTTTTGAGAATGTCCCTAATTTTTTAGTGCGAAAAATACGCAGTGAAAATGGGAAGATGATCGGGAGAGTACATGAATTTATAAGCGCCTCACTTTCAGAATATGTCGGTCTTCAAGAAGTCATTTGTTTTTCGGAAATAGGCGTCCCTCAACGACGACGTAGATCTGTTGCCATATTTATTAGAAATGACAAATTTTCAGATCCATCAAACATTTTAACAAACTATCTCTCCCCGAAAAATTGGCCTGCACACCCTAGTGGTACACCATCGAACATAATCGAGGCTCTAAATGACCTACAAGCACTGGATGGGATAGATGAAACAACAGCGATCTCTCCGCTAGATCCATTACATCAAGTTCCACATTATTCGGAAAAACATTACAGTTGGATAGCCGGCATTCCCCACGGCAGTGGGAAAAGTGCTTGGGAAAATAAGTGCTCATATTGCGAGGATGAGCAGACGCCAATTTTTACTGTTCATTGCAATAATTGCGGTGCTGAAATGAAAAATCGCCCACACGTAGCCAACAAAGACGGCTCCATACGGGCGATTAAAGGGTTCAAGACAAGTTATAAACGCATGCTACCAAATGAGCTAGCACCAACGATAACTACGGCTAGCGGTCACTTCAGCAGCGATTTAAAACTTCATCCAACCCAAAACAGGGTTTTAAGTGCAAGAGAGTGTGCGCGATTACAGGCAATTCCGGATTCATTTACTTGGCCACCTGAACAACATTTCCGCAAAGGCTACTTAATCCGAGAGATGATAGGCGAAGCAGTTCCTCCATTAGTAACATACCGTTTTGGGATTGCAATATCTCATCTCATAAATGCTTCACAGCTTTAGCTTATTTGTCGAGCCAAACTCTGATCAAGTCAAGGCAGTCGATACAAAGTAGCTATGTGGTCATTTTTAATGAGCGGTTACGCGATGAATACCTGAATGAACACTACTTCGAGATGCCGGAGGAGGCTGGGCAGATCATGCCGCATGGTGGGATGGCTATAACAGGTACGCCCACGTGGCTCAGTTGGCCGAATTCCGCCAGCGGTATTGGTTGCACCGCACCGCCAGCCACAGGCTAGCACTGAAACCAATTCAACCACTATGCAAGCCGATGACTTCTCCCTTTACTGCTTGTACGGTGAATGGGGGTAAGTCAATTTCCCCCTTCACCGTGTTCACGCCACCATCATTCCTCAGCCAAACTTTGCTGCGTCAATGACCGTATCGTCTTAGGTCATCATGACGATACAAAGAGCAGCATGGCGCGACTTTGCAAACCATCCTTAGTTTGAATCTTCTGGCGACAGAACAGTTATGCTACTGTCCCCTCCGCTGTAGATGGCCCCTCTAGGCCAGTCGATTCCGTCGGAATAGCAAGTTTAGGCGTATCACCGATTGCCTCCAGTGATTCAAGTATGACTTTGTCAAAGCTCGCCAGAGGCGCAAATCGCTTAATTAGTTCAACAGTATCCTTGCCGCCAAAGTCTGATATCTGCTGTAGGCGTAGATCATTCGCGTCGGGGTTGGATGCAATCAGCAAAGCTTGGAGGTAGGAGACATGTAGGTGACGTGCCTCAAGCAAGACTTCTGACCATGTCCTCACCGTGATGTCCGAGTTGTTTTCGTGGATACCTCCCTTATCTGCACCAACCAGCACTCCTGAAACACGAATTTTTGGACTTGTGAACTTAGATCGAATTAAGTAGATATACTCGTCCAGCTGACGATATTCCGCTGGGGTGAGAGTTTTTCCTACTTCTGGTCCTTTTAATTCAAAAACTATAAACTCCTTCTCTTCTCCAGGATCGCTTAAGAAAACAAAGTCTGGTTTGAGAGCATCGGTCTTCTGGGCTGGTACAGCCGGATCTGCGGGCACCCCAGCTTTATCTGCCGCCCTGCAGAGCGTCCTGATATTTTCATTGGCAGAAAGTTTTTCCCATTGGGGACCAAGGAGCCATGGGAAAGATTCGATCAACCTCTGCAAATGGGTTTCAGTCTTATTGGTATCAATCATTTTGCGCATCACCGTAATTGCAGCGATACGCTGAGCCATTGTCACTGCCAACCCCATGGCTTCCGGAACCATGCTTTTCCGCAAGCTCTCGATTAATCCGGCAAAAACTGCTGAATCGGAGTCCATGGAGGAAAAAAGCTTTTGCCAGAGGCTTTGGGTTAGAACTCTTGTGGGCGTATGTGTCCACGCTTCCGCAAAACTACGAGTCGTTTTGTTCTTCGTCTCCTCGTCGTCAGCCAAACTAGGCAGGACTTCATTAAGAAGTTCAGCCAAAGCTTCCTCTTCAGTGCCAGAAAGGCGCGTGCCAGATACTTCTCTGATTCGCTTTATGATCTCGTTCTTTGGTTGCTGAGCGCGCCACTTGCGAAACTCCTCGATCCAATATGATGCTTTTGACTGCCCCCACGCGTGGAATGCTGCGGTTTGTTCAGTATCCCAGTCGATAGAGCGTCGGTCTGTAGAAACCACATCGACCGGGAGTTCATCAAGCCAGTCTGCCTCGATAACACCGTAAATGTATCGACTCATAATCTCCTTACCTTTTAGGTCAAAGAAGAATGGGCGATCCTGTGCGATTTTCCCGTGAGCGTATATCCCGATTCCTGCTTGCTCAATAGACCAGTCGGAGCCTGGAAGATTCACAAAGCGAACCCAGTAGCGAACCTCTTTCGATTCGCCACAAATTTTGATATTTTCAGTCTCTGGCTTGCTATACTCACCGAAGCCAAAACTATGAAGCGGAGGCAGCGCATCTTCAGGGGTAACTTGTTTCCCATTGACCCTTACGTCGAAATCAGCTCTGAGCATGGACACAGTGAATCTCCGACCCATTGACTGAAGCAACTGGTCGATATTCATGGCCTTTTTGAGGGAGGTGTTACTCAAATATACACAGACGCCACCTTCCCCGTCCTGCGCGTTCGATATAAATTGATCGTAAATGGCTTTATCTTCATTCCCCTCTAAACGCGATTTAAGCGCCTCGATGGTGACCCCATCAGCAATGACCTCCGGCTCGTACACACTATTGGAAATCGTCGTGGAGGCTTCTATCAGGCCACTCAAATGGAAGCGAAGCCAATAGACGAGCGGTTCTGGCGCACTCTCTTCCGTCCTGATCTTTGGGTTTGGTAGGGATAAAACATCAACCACTGAGGCAATCCCGAAGCCTGCCAGTTTTCCAATACCCTTACGTCCCATTGGCGAGCGGCCACCTGCGGTTTTATCGCTTGGGGAGTTTCGACGGTTCCGCCCAATGATAAGAAACTCGTCGGTTAGCTCGTTTCTCGTCATTCCCCTTCCGTTGTCTGTAATGACAATGTAGGGCTTTTGATCAGCGCCAGTTTTTAAATCAATAAAGACTTTGGTTGCGTCGGCATCCCAGCTGTTGGACAAAAACTCGGCAACTACATTTGTTGGCTTATTTTGATATAGCTTGATGCCGAGATGTTCAATCACTCGGTTTGAAAACTCAAGCTTGAATGGCTTGTTATTCATTTTTCTTCCTTACTGACTCGGCGCACACTTTGTCTATTGATTCCACAAACTTTGGTGGTGGAGTGTTTCCTATAATTATGCACAACCAACTCCAGCCCTCTATTAACATACTGCCTTGGCGTTACCATTTCTCAGCTTATTAACTCTTAACAGGCCCAAGTTTTTTAACCAAGTCTGATAAAACTGTATTGTTATCGCTCATTTGAACAAGAAAGTCTCGCACAGGCTTCCCTCCAAGTTCACAGATCTGTTGGATACGAGCATCATTTGCGTCTGCATCTGTACCTGATAACAATGCTGCCAAAAGATCCATATGATCTCTACGTGATCTAAGAAGCAAATCTTGCCATTTCTTATAAGTCATTGCATTGCTTTTTTGCTTCTCAATGCCTTCATCAAAATTACGCGCCACCAATATGCCAGTTACATTTGACTTTGAAAACCTAGATTGCAAGAACGTCATATACGAATGAAGTTGATGAAACTCAGGCCATGATGCGGTTGCATCCGGCCCTTTCAATTCAACGACCAAAATATTCGCATCATCTGCATTTGAAAGAAATACAAAATCCGGTTTTGTATAGTCCGTCGGCGTTGATACATGACTAGCCCTCGCCTGAATGAGCCCCTCTTTCTCAGCCTCATCACAAATAGTCTTTAGAGCTCTTCTAGCAAAGAATTTTTCATAACTGTTGTCAAGTATCCATGGAAATTCTTCTATCAGTGTTTGAAGCTGAGTCTCCTTGCCGAGCATAATGTGATTTTCAAGCTGAGTAAGAGCATATACACGCTGTGCAAATACGACTGCGAGTGAAAGACTTTCTGGAACTAGCTGATCAACGAGCCGCTGCACCACTAAGGAAAATTTGTCTGCATCAAAGAGAGAAGCTTCTTCCCAGAGCTTCTTAATTAACTTCCTAGCAGGCTCATGGACCCAGGCACGTACAGCCGCTTCCACAAGCTTTTCTTTATCCTCTGACTCTTTTCCAAGCCGGGGAGTAATGTCAGCAAGTAATTCGACTAAGTGTTCTTTTTCAGAATCTCTAACTTTAAGGTCGGTATTATTTTCAATAACTTTATCTACCAACTTAGTATCTTCCGCTTTCGCCGCCTCCTTTCTATGGCGTTGATATGCATTGATCCAAGCTTTTACTTTCTCCCCGCCCCACTTTTTGAACTCATCAAACTCGGCATCCTCCCAATCAATCGATGTTCTGTCTGTAGAAATCGCATCATATGACAGCTCATCTACCCAGTCCGCCTCAACTACACCATACATATACCTTGAGAAAATCTCATTACCTTTATTTCCAAAAAAGAAGGGACGATCCTGTGCAATTTTTCCATGAGCATATACACCTACACCGGCTTGCTCTTGCGGCCAACTAGCCTCTGCAACAAACCCAACCCAACACTTCACCTCTTTAGGACCGTGACGGGTACTTACTGTCGTAGTTTCAACGCCCTCAGGAGGGATTCTTAGCTCCCATGTCGGAAATGCGTGACTTTCCCCAAGAAGTACTTCATTGACTTCTACCTTAAAGTCCTCTCTTGCAAGAGTTACAGTGAACCTACGTCCCAAGGACTCCATTAATTGCTGTGGTGAAATAGGTCTACGAAGAGTCAACTTTCTCGCAAGCACAAGCGTCCCTGCGCCTTTCTCTTCAATTCTCTCAATAAACCTTTTTACAACCTCTTTCTCTCCATCTGCATCATTGGCATTTATTTGCGCAAGAGGGACATTTCTTGCAATCTCCTTTGGTCTATATACCGTAAGAGATTGTGCTGCACCATGCTCTTCACCAAGCATGTCATCATAGTTAAAGCGTAGCCATGTGGACAGTCCGCTACTTACACTGATTAAGTCAACTTCTTTTGCGACACCGAAAGGGGCCAGCTTGCCAATGCCTTTCCTACCCATAGGGGCTCGTCCACCTATAATCTTACCTCCGGGATCACTTGGATCCCTTTTTGCTTTGCCAACAACGAGATAATTATCCACCAATTTTTGCTCATCCATGCCAACGCCGTTGTCAGCAACGGCAACACTAGTAGGACTTCCATCAGCATCGGTACTTAAATCAATCCACACATTTCTTGCATTTGCATCCCATGAATTAGAAACCAACTCAGCAAGAACATTTGTTGGTTTATTTTGATATAGCTTTAACCCCAAATGTTCGATTACATTATGTGAAAACCTTAACTCTAACGGTGTTACCGGTGAGTTGCCGTAATTTTTATTTTCTTGATCCATCTTTATCACCATTTTATATAAATAAGCTACAAAATATAATCTGCATAATTTTCTAAATCATGATGGCACTATAAAACCCACCTTCATGATCATATATCATTGAATTATCAATTCACGCAAATCGCCCACGTACAAACGCTGGGAAATTAAGTTTCCTGCACAATCTTACCGCCCACTTCCAGACATGGCGGTTTTCAAAAGCTTTATCTCTATGTGGAATTATTCGTGGCAAGCGAGTGAAATTACACATGCCAAAAAAATCTTTCTCTACCAGATTACTCCAGCGGCCGTAATTACTCACCACCCCCTTCAGAACACTCTGTATTACAGCCTCTATAGAGTCATCATCCTTATTAAAGCTTATTGCCAATGTTGACAGTGCATGATTGCCTGACCTCTCAACATCTAGCAAAACAACTGGGCGCACGCTTTTAGAGCTAAACAATGCAATCAGGCATACCCTTTGCCGACGCTCGGTCATCGAAAACATTCCACCCAGAGGTAATTTGCAGAAGCTCATCGAAACCCGCATATCTGGCAGCATGGTTGCCATCAATTGAACCGTCTTTGCCATCGACTCCAGAGTTCCAAGCTGGCTCCATGCAACGGACTCCAGCAATTGTAAATCGATCGGCAGGACATTTGCATTTTCCCCTTGTTGCCCCAGGCTTGCAGGTTCAACCATAGGTACAGATTGGGAGGGGACATCACCCGTTTTTTTTCTCCCCTTGCCCGCGACGGATGGCTTTATTGATGACCAAATTTTTTTGATCTGCACCAGATTAGAGAAACCACTACCTTTCGGGGAGATTGGCAATACCGGCTGATGCTGGTTGGTCCGGGAGCAATTCTTACCTTCAAACACCTTGTACTGCCTGTCCCTTCTCTCAACAGTCGAATCTTTGTAGCCAATCGATGCTGAACCCTTAGGTACTGATGGCCGGTGCACCATTGCCGGATGTGAAAAAGACAGTGACTGGCACGGCAGCTGCCGCCCTGAGACATGCGTCAGCTCTAGCACCAGCCAAATCTCTCCCAGCTGGACTCCACGGAATGTCCAGCTGGAATCAGGAATGTGCGGAGGCATGAAGCTGACATATGGCTTGCCAATGGTAAACCCGTACACGCTCTCCCAGCTCTTGCGTGCGGACTGGTCATACGCCAGCCAGGCAAACTCCTGGACAAAGGCATGGTTTAAGAGACGGACCGGCATCTCACTACTGAAATGGAGCAGCAGCGGAGCCCCCTGCTGGAAGTTCTGCTGCCGATGCAGGGTCATCAGGCTACCTGGTTGCATCAGCGCGTTTGCCAAGGTCTTGTTGTGCACGAACAGGAACCGGATCAGCTCGATCGTCGGAACCAGCAGCGTACCGATGTCAGTTTGATAACGCAGTAAGCGTTGCACCCCACCTTTATTCTCCCCGAAGGGATAAAGCCCAGCAGGCAGGGCATCGGACCCAAGCTCTTCAGCCTTCGCCACATCGGGAACCGTCGCAAAAACTGTCATGCCGGCAGATTGGTATTGAAGCAGCTGGCCCTTTTCAAATCGAGAGCCCAGTGTCAGGAGGGGTAATAACCCAATCGACAAGGCATGCATGTGGAAACGCCCTGACTCCGTCCCTCTCACCACGGTACGGACCTGCCAGCCCTCTTCTGGGTGCCGAAGTAGCCCAGCCAGCCAGTACACCTCGAGGGGCTCGGGCTCTCGCTCGAATGTCTCGATGGTCAGCCTTTGCATGCACGCCCCCCCAACGAATCAAACCATTCTTCATCTTCAGGGCCTGGTGGTACTGGCAACCTCCGGAGGCCAGCTAGCTTCTGCACTCGCCAGGGCATGGGTGCAATGCCTTGCTCCTGTAGTCGCACGATGGCCCACTTCACTCTCCGCCACTGGAAAGCCCCCACCGACTCTACGGCCTGGCGGATCAGTTCTGCTGTGCGGGGTAAACGATGGAGCTTTTTCCCCAGGCAGCCACGCTTGCCCTCTAGTCCCTCCAGCCGGGTCAGTGTGACCCGATGCGGCGGATCCATCGCCATGATCGTTTCGATCCCAGTCCTGATACGGTTGACCCACTCGGCATCCAGGCTGGGCCAATCTTTTTTGCGGCCCCCCACTTCCGCGCAACGCCTGGGTCTCGGTCGCAGCGAGGACTTCCCAGAGGAAGAACGCACGGTCCCCAAAAGTTGCCAAACCGTCTGCAAGCCGAGCCGCCGGCTTTGCCGGCGAATGGTATTCGGGTCAACATGCAACTGGCGGGCAATGCTCCGTAAGCTAACGCCACTGGCTGTGGCTGCATGCAACGCGGCATCAAAGGCTCGCCCGTAGTCCAACGGCCTGTGCCACTCGCTGGGGAGCCCTTCTTCGCTCAGGTGCCGGCAGTATCGGTAGCCGCAGTCACAGCGAAAGACCCCGATTGTGCGTCCACGATTGCGATGAATGCTGGCCTCACTGATCATTGGTTGCCCACAATGACTCTCGAGTGGGTTCAGGCACGGCCAAGGCCCTTTGCCAAAGGGCCGTTCGACGGCCGGGAGAAACTCGAGGAATTGCTGCATCAACAAGTGGCACAGGGGGTGGGGGCTGCTGCGGAGCTTCCTACCAAATGCCATAAGCCAAGTATCGAGGGCGCTGCCACTACGGATCCCCGTTATGCGGCAGAACAGCTCATCACTGAAGCACTCGTGGCATCGCAGGGCCAGCTTGGATTGGTCAATCTTATGGTTGCCGCGCAGGAACCCCCGGTCGGCAAGCATTTCCTGATAAAAGCGACTCCACTCTACCGGTGTTCTAGCGGGGGGCACCTCGCTGAGAAGGCGAACGCTACGCCGTGCAAGATCATGCAAGTGATCCCGGTCTGATGCGGTTTCCCCGCCCCAGCAGGGCTCACTGTTCCGGCAGTTTTCTGAGATTGCGGCAATGAACACATGGCGGTTCTCGCGGCCGAGCGACACCGAGCTCTCTCTCAACGGCACAGCATGGTCCACACAAACCAGTACCCCTGGCAACTGATGGGATCGCCGCCAGTACAGCTCCCCGTAGTCTCCCGCCATCTGAAGCAGGCACTCTGGACAGAAGCGCAGTATGTTCACCACCGGCACCCGGGAGGCCGCCAGCCCCAGCTTTAAATACAGCCCCGATGTCCCCCTCGCCTCCATCGCCTGCCTCGCGTAACCTCGGCGCACTTCATCGGCAAAAGCAAGGAAGTAAGGATATAAGGTCAGCTCCATGATCACGCGGACCCGATTTAAGTCCCGCGAGGTGGGTATGCGCTGTACCAGCAGCTCCAGGTGACCGGGTAAGTCTGGCCTGGCGATCACGTGGCGATCGCCGAACAGGTCGTCCAGAGTCTGCTTGGGGCTGGTTGACCCGGTATGGCGGTGATAGCGTGCCAGCACGCTGTAGAGCAGCTCGTCGGGGTAGATTTGCGGAAAGTACGCCAGCATGGAAGATGTCCTAGGCCGCGAAGTCGGCCAAAGGGGCCTTGATCACCCCGGCCTTGTTCAGGGCCTCGTAAGCACTAAGACCTGCTTGCTTACCCTCCTCGGTAATGCGGCGTAAGTCTTTTTCTGGCAGCGATCCTGCGGGTTGGGTCTTTGCGCGCTTGGGCTTTGGCTTGGTAGGCACCGGGACCGTTCCCTGATGCCACTGGGTCAGGATTGCGCCGACCAAGGTTCGGGGGTCACCAGCAGGATTGGCCGCCAGCGCATCGTCGGTGAACATTCGGGCAACGCTAGCTTCCATCCCCAAGTCGGTGAGCACTCTCACCATAGTATCGCGCGGCCCATCGGATGCAGGGGCCGGAACACAGCTTGCCGGGGGCCGCACGGAGGAAGATATCTGCAACGTCCAGGTATCGAAGAGCCTCTGGACGTGCTCGTGCAGTGGGAGCAGGTCATCAAACTCACTCAACGCTTTCAGGTTGCCGGACTTCAATGCTGCCATCATTGGGGCGATGATCTGGAAGTGTTGCTTAGCGACATGGCGGATCATCGCGGCATCGATGCGCTCGGGCCTGTTCCTGACCGCACGCATTTGGATCACGTACTTTTGCGTCAGCATGAACAGGTTGATGACAACGTCGACGATACCCTGGCTTTCCTCATATAACGCAGTCCGGGTCTCGCTATCCAGCGGGGTGAACTCACGGGTCCATTGCAATTGCCACATCTTCTGGATGAAATAGTCCCAGCTAGAGTTTTGCGGCATACGCTCCCATACCATGGATCCCAGGCCACTTGCCCGCCGAGCCTGACGAAAGTCCTTCTGTAGCAACGGCAACGCGCTCAAGGTGCCGATAAAGATAACCGGGATGGCTACGATATTCACCATGCGAACCAGAAAGGTCATCAGGTCATGGGCGTTGATTCCACTGGCTTCCTGAATATTCTGAATTTCGTCGATCACCAGCACCCCGATGGCATGGAGGCTGGCCACCTGCGCCATGTGCACCAGCATCACGCCGGCAGAGATTCCATCCCGACCGTACTTGGCCAGGTAATTCGTCCCTAGCAAGTGATCGACCTCGGCAAAAAAGCTGATGCACAGGTCCTTGTGTGATCCCCGCGAGGGACAATCCAGCTTGAGCCAAACTATCTGGTGCAGGCTGAATGGCTCGTTGTGGTAGATCACTTGCGGGTACAGCGACAGGACCCGCTCCATGGATTTGGTCTTGCCTACTCCGGAGCATCCAACCAAGGCAAAGCTTGCGGCGGTATTACTGACCTGCTGGCTCCCGGCGCTCAAGTCCTTCTTCTCGATCCGCTCGTAGTTGTTCTGCAAGTGCCGCAAGTAGTCGCCATTGTTGGGGTTCCTACCGACATAGCCTTGGCGCAGCAGCATGGCGAAATGTTGCTCAAGAGCCAGGTGATGCTCCAGCGGTTCGAAGAAACGCTTCAACCGCAACAGGCAATGCGCCCGAATATGGTCGGGGTACTGGCGTTCGGCTTCATCATATATCGCAGGCACCGAGAGAGCGCGGATGCTGGCAGCTGTCGTCAGGATAGGGGGTAGTTGGGCAATGAATGGGTTGTTCTGGTACTCGGGAAGCCAGAGGTGATCATCATTGGCATCAATCATCTCGCCTCCCGTCATTTTTCAGACTGCGTAGTATCTCGGTAATGTCCGGCACGCCGAGGTCTTCAGGTGCATCAGGCCGAAGAGGAATGACCTTGGCGGGTTCCGGCTGGCCGGGGGCCGCCGGCATAAAGCGCTCGCTTTCCCGCTTGGCCTGCTTCTCTTCGGTGCGGTTCTGGCGAATCTTGCTGGTACGTTGCTTGTTGGATTCGGACGAGCTAGGCTTCTGCGCTTCGGCATCGGCCACTATCGACTCGATACGGGATGCCAAGTCGGCGGTTGCCTGATATTGCTTTTGCTTGCCACTATTTGCCTGCTGAGCTTCCTGCTCCTGTCGCTGGGCACTTTCCCAGACAGACATGCCCTTGTCGGCACGGCTCCGATCAGTCAGGTAACACACCTGGTACCCCGCCGTTGCATCGGGATCGTGCAGGTAGATCTCGTCTTTAACCCGGGGATCATAGGAAATTCCTACGCTCCAGCGGCCTCGCTGGCGAGCAATGTCAAACCAGTGTTCCTCGATGGCTTTGGCACAACTGTAGTAGCTACCGAGGAACTTCAATCCGTAAGTGGTCACCGTCGCCGTGCCCACCGGCAGCAGGCAGAAGCGAACTCTGTCTTCCGGCCAACGCCGGAGGGCCCCGTTACAGTTGGCAATGCCCCATTCCCACAGGTCGATTGGGATGGCAGGCACCTCATCCTGAATCATCTGTCGGGTCCGGTCATACCTCTCCAACAAGTGCGAGTTGTTGTAGTACAGAACGCACTCGATGATCACTTGGGTGAACTGGTCCATGTCGAGCGTGGCATCCAGCCGGTAATCACGGCCGCCGCGTTGAGCGTAATCGGTTTCAATATAGCCAGGGGTGTACGCCTTGAACTTTGCCGGTAGCAAACGGAAGCGCTGCTCAACGATACCCTTCCAGTCTGCGCGGTAAGGCGCGGCATTCTCGACGATGACGGCAAAGTTGTTGATCAGGCTTTCGATGTAACGGGACTCGATCTCGCCACGGTCTCCCAACAGGATTCCGGGAAGGAAGTGACATGGCCAATCGGCTTCGCTGATCTCTATGTTGAACTGCCTGCAAAACGCCACCTTGTCACCGGCGGTATTGGCCAGCGCCATCATCGCCCCGACCCATGACGGCCCCTCTAGCCCCACGTAGATGCCCACGATCATCCGGCTGAAAACATCGATCACCACGTACAGCACGGGCCTGCCGATGATCCTGCTACGGTTACATCGCGACAGTAGGTAGACGTCGGCTATGGTGGCATCAATCTGGAAACGAGAACCTGGCCCGCTCACTTCGGCGGTAGACGTCCCAAGCAACCCACGCATGTCTTTATCATAGACGCGTGGCGTACGGCGCTTTCTCTCAATCCCTTGGCGGCCTTCTTTTTCCAGCCAGTAACTAAATTGGCGCAGAGTAGGCGGCCCATCCGGCGAGGTGTCGACATGGGACACCAAACCGGTGTCGGGGTCGATCACCTTGGTAAAATAGAACTCCTTCAACATATCCTGATACGTTGAATGAATAGTGAAGCGCTTGTTCTTGAGATAGTTGCGCTGCAAGGCAATCCGAAAGATTGATAAGTCTCCCTCGGCCAAGCCTCTACCTGAAGAGGTCCCATACTTTCGAGGACGGCCAAGCTTTTTGCCTGTCCCAATGCGAGACTTTCCCTTGCCCCCTGAGTTTATGTAATCAGGGAGAAGCGCATTAGGCGTTTGCCCACGTTGCCAGTAGCGGCGTAGATAACCATAGAGCGTGCGATGAGTTGCAAGCCCTTCTGCAACCACCGCGGCGACCAAGGGGCCTCGCTTAGATCTGTCAAAGATCGCTGGAGTCTTGTTCACTAGCGGTGTTATGAGCCCCCACGCTTTCTCGCGTACTGCTTTTTGCTTTTCACTCCGCTCCTGTCCCACAGGGAGAAACGGATCCGCATCCATCAGCTGTGCCCGTCGCTCGGAGAGGTCCGCAAGCAAGGCCTTGTATTCCCGCATGACGGGCAGCGCAGTAGGGGAGTGAACATCTATGACGAAGGCGATGGACTTTGCCGGGTGGATCCACAGGACACGCAAAATCAAGGGTTCGCCAGCAGTCGGATAAAACAGCAGATCATTGGCCAGAATCATCATGCACTCCTGGACTGCCCAGAGTGAACAGGAGCGGCCATCCTGAGCGTGGACACCGCAGCGAGAGAGTCAAATTCTCGATCGAGATCCATGACCAACTGCTTATTGGCCAGCAGGAAACGTATTACCGTCAGCCCTTCGCCAGACTGAAAGCCATGGGTCTGCTCCAGCCAGCGACAGAAGCCTTTGATTGCCATAGAGCCAGCAGAATGCCAGTTCTCACGGACTACCCTTACTCGATCCTGCCAATACCCCTCGTAAGGCATCTGCGTACCATCAAGCGAACGCATTGGGTGCAACCATTGCAAGTTTTGGACCCGTTCTGCGGGTAGCTCGACATCCGTCACCACTCCCCAGTCTACTTTCTGTAACTCCCAATACCGGCGCTCGATCTCGAATTTCTCTATCACTCTTTTGTCATCGAGCTCGGCATGAGGCTTGAACGTTCGAGCAATGACCCGGCTGCCTGACGCATCAGATACATCCACGACAAAGTCCGTGGTCATAACGAGATCAGTCTGGGTCTGGGTATCGCGTGGATGTGAGACACCAATGTCGGTAGCAATCTGGCGAGTGATCTCCCGATCAAGGGGAAACTGCTCCCGTACGTCGACAACCGAGTCCTCCCAATCAAACATCAGGAACAAGCCGGTCTCGCCATCCGACAGCAGGTGATGAATGCGGGCAGTCTTCCATCCTGATATGCGGCTGACCCTGCCACTTGAAGGGACATCCTGAATGGTCAACCACGGTTTGTAAGCCGCAAGCTGCCCGGTACCCCTACCCTCTGCAAGGTAACGCTGTATCTTGGCTTCATCGAAGCCATAACGCCGCTTAGCCATAGTTTCTCTACTCGCATCACCCACTCATCATAACGCTGGCGTTTGTCGCGTTACAATGGAGTGATTGCCTGGCCGGCAACGCTGCACATGACAGCCATCGTTAGTCAGGGGGAAACCAATGCTACTTTTTCTTGATACAGAATTTACAGACTTCACTGAGCGGGAGCTGATCAGTATCGGCATGGTCAGCGAAGACGGACGACATGAGCTCTATCTTGAGATCCAAGACTTCGATCGCGACAAGTGCAATTCTTTCGTGCGACAAGTCGTCTGGGCTGAGCTTGGACAGATCCACGGAGCAACCGTAAAACGGTCGGAAGTAGCTGAACGCTTACTTCAATGGTTTGTAACGCTACCCCGCAGCGTGAAAATCGCCAGCGACTCGCAGTACGACAGGGACCTGCTTGCCAATGCGCTGGGAGGGGAATGGCCAAAAAATCTGACTGGATGGCTAGATCTCAGGCCGATGATCGATACCACCGTGTTCAATCAAGCAGTGGAGCGCTATCACACCCCAGAGCGGCCATGGCATCACGCGTTGTACGATGCCCGAGCACATCGCGCCGGTTGGTTGGCTTGGATGGATGACAGGAAAAACAAGACCTAGACACCAACTCCTACAAAAAAGGCTGTTCCCCTTAATTATTGGAGTTGTTATCCGAGCCTAGCTCTTGTTATTTTCTTATCAAATACAAAATATCAAAATGCACAATTACGATACACATAATAATTCACCAACAAATTAAATTACGCCATCAATTCCATTAAAAACTGCAACTCTCTGCACCACCACGAGGCCAAAATGACATTTACGTTTTATGCTGATCTACTTGGAATATCAGGGCTATACCGACTCAGTCCAGCCGTCGCACATGAAAAGCTAAACGATTTTTACAACACAACATTTTATTCTCTCAATCCTGATTGGGAACGAGAAAACGATGTTAATGTATTGATGTTTAGTGACAGTATCCTGATAACTGGAAACAATCCAGAGGCCGCATTATATCAGCTATCATGGGTTTACATGAAGCTACTGCATAAAGGACTTCTACTTCGCGGAGCCATTGTTGAAGGCAAACTCAATTATGAGCCACGAATAACAAGAGATACGTTTCAGAAATTACTGCCGGACGACGATACATTGGCAAGGGCAGTTGGCCTCGAAAGTACACATAAAGGGGCAAGGCTATTAATCGAGCCATCTCTTGCTCAAAGCTTACTTAGACAAGAGCCGGACTGGCTTACCCAAGATGGGTACGTTCGAAATGTGCGGGGAACAAATGCAATACCATACGACAATGTTCTTCGCCGCATTACTCCTACGCCCGATGGATCTGCGTATGAGTTGCTATATTTTTGGGCTTGCAGCAACGATCTGAACCATCATGAAACAGATTATCGTCGAAAACGTGACGAGTTAAATGAAATAAGGAAAATGGTTCGTGAGGATATTGGAGAGCACTACAAGGAAACAGGCGCGCTTCTTTCTCGCTGCGAAAGTCGCCAATCCTTCACAGACAAGTATTTTTCTCCTCAGTTTTAGCCTTACCAAAGTTAGCATAATGAGTTTTCCTGACAAGTCCTAAATCAACCAAAGCTTTAAAAGGTCAAATGAGGAAGAAAAAAGCCCGGCAGGTAAACTTGCCGGGCTTTGTTACATCTTTATTGTCTGGGATACATCTTTATTGTTTAAGATAAATATTTATTGTCTGTAAACACTAGTCACGAGCGCCAGATCCACTTACTCCACCGTCACGCTCTTGGCCAGGTTCCGCGGCTTGTCCACATCCGTTCCGCGCGACAGCGCGACATGGTAGGCCAGCATCTGCACCGGGATGGTGTGGACGATGGGGCTGAGGACGCCGACGTGGCGCGGGGTGCGGATCACGTGCACGCCGTCGGATTCGCTGAAGTGGCTGTCGGCGTCGGCGAACACGAACAGCTCGCCGCCGCGGGCGCGCACTTCCTGCATGTTCGACTTCACTTTTTCCAGCAGCGCGTCGTTGGGGGCGATCACCACCACCGGCATGTTCTCGTCCACCAGCGCCAGCGGGCCGTGCTTCAGCTCGCCTGCCGGATAGGCTTCGGCGTGGATGTAGGAGATTTCCTTCAGTTTCAGCGCGCCTTCCAGCGCGATCGGGTAATGCAGGCCGCGGCCGAGGAACAACGCGTCGTCCTTGGCGGCGAAACGCTCGGACCAGGCCTTGATCTGCGGCTCCAGATTCAGCGCGTGCTGCACGCTGCCCGGCAGGTGGCGCAGCTCGTCCAGGTATTGCGCTTCCATCTCGGCGGATACGCGGCCGCGGGTCTTGCCCAGGGTCACCGCCAGCGCGAACAGGCCCACCAGCTGGGTGGTGAAGGCCTTGGTGGAGGCCACGCCGATTTCAGCGCCGGCGCGGGTGTAGAACACCAGGTCGCTGGCGCGCGGGATGGCGGATTCGCGCACATTGCAGATGGACAGCGCGTACTGGTGGCCCAGCTCCTTGGCGTACTTCAGCGCCTCCATGGTGTCCAGCGTTTCGCCGGACTGGGAGATGGTGACGATCAGGTGCTTGGGATTGGCGAAGGCGTCGCGGTAGCGGTATTCGCTGGCGATTTCCACGTCGCACGGCAGGCCGGCTATGCTCTCGATCCAGTACTTGGCGGTGAGGCCGGCGTAGTAGCTGGTGCCGCAGGCCAGGATCTTCACGCCTTCCAGCTGCGGCAGGATGGCCGCGGCGGCCTGGCCGAACAGCTCCGGATTGAAGCCGGCGTCCTGCACCGCTTCGATGGTGTCGGCCAGCGCCTTGGGCTGTTCGTGGATTTCCTTCTGCATGAAGTGGCTGTACGGGCCCAATTCAAGCGATGCCAGCGACACGTCGGACAGATGCACCGGGCGCTCGATGGCCTGGTCGTTCTTGTCCATCAGCTTGACGCCATCGCGGGTGAGGTGGCCGATGTCGCCCTCTTCCAGGAAGATCACGCGGCGGGTGGCGGACAGGATGGCGGAGACGTCGGAGGCGATGAAATTTTCGCCTTCGCCCAGGCCCACCAGCAGCGGGCAACCCATGCGGGCACACACCAGTTCGTCCGGACGGTCCAGCGCGATCACGCCGATGGCGTAGGCGCCGGTCAGCTCGCGGGTGGCTTTCTTCACCGCGTCGAACAGGCTGTCGCCAGCCTGGTAGTAGTGATGCACCAGGTGGGCGATCACTTCGGTGTCGGTTTGCGATTCGAAGGCGTAGCCCAGACCCTTCAGGCGCTGGCGCTGCTCTTCGTGGTTTTCGATGATGCCGTTGTGCACCACCGCGATCTTGCCGAAGGAGATGTGCGGATGGGCGTTGTATTCGGTCACGCCGCCGTGGGTGGCCCAGCGGGTGTGGCCGATGCCGAGCTGGCCTTGCAGGCTTTCCTCGGCGGCGGCGCTTTCCATTTCGGCGACACGGCCGACGCGGCGCACGCGGCGGATTTCGTCGCCGGCCAGCACGGCCACGCCGGCGGAATCATAACCGCGGTATTCCAGACGCTTCAGGCCATCCACCAGGATGGGAACGATATTACGCTTGGCGATGGCGCCAACGATGCCGCACATTATTTTCTCCTTGCACTACTGTCTTGAACTGCGGGCGCGCAAATCAGCGTCACGCCCTTCGCTTGAATCTTGTCTCTGGCGTCTTGCGCCAGGCCATCGTCGGTCACCAGGGTGTGGATCTTGTCCCACGGCAACTCCAGATTGGGAATGCGGCGGCCGATCTTTTCCGACTCCACCATCACGATCACTTCGCGCGCCACTTCGGCCATCACGCGGGACAGGCCCACCAACTCATTGAAGGTGGTGGTGCCGCGCTCCAGGTCTATGCCGTCGGCGCCGATGAACAATTGGTCGAAATCGTAGGAACGCAGCGCCTGTTCGGCGATCTGGCCCTGGAACGACTCCGAATGCGGGTCCCAGGTGCCGCCGGTCATCAGCAGGATGGGTTCGTTCTCCAGCTCGCGCAGTTGGCCGGCCACGTTCAACGAATTGGTCATCACCACCAGGCCGCGCTTGTTGCTCAGCAACGGAATCATCGCGCTGGTGGTGGTGCCGCTGTCGATGATGACGCGATTGTGGTCGCGCAGCCTTTCCGCCGCCGCGCGGGCGATCGCCTGCTTTCGTTTCGAAACTTGACCGACATCCGGCTCCGCCGCCATCTCGCTGGGCAGCGACACCGCGCCGCCATAACGACGCAGGAGCAGACCGCCGGTTTCCAGCAAGGCCAGGTCTTTGCGGATGGTGACCTCGGACGTGGCGAAGCGCTGGGTCAGCTCTTCCACGCTGACTTCGCCCCGCTCCTGCACCAGCGCGGCGATGGCATGGCGGCGCTGCTGAGTGTTTCGTTTTGTCATCACAAGTTTCGTTTCGAAAGTTTTTGAATGATAACGCTCAATCACATGAAAGACAAGATATCCCTAAAGCTCGCACTCGGAGCCCTCGCATCCTCGGCCCCAGCCATCTGGACATAATTCACATGTCATCGCAAAATCAAAGTCCTGCCTACCCACGCCATGAAAAGAGAGCGCTGTCATGCCCGGCCAGCCCGCCTCGCCAACCCCGCCCCAACGAGCGCAAGCCCTGCAAATCCTGGCTCAGACCGGGATCGGCAAGGCCAACTATGCGCCGCCATTATTCCGGCTGCTATGGCGCTTGCAGGTGAACTGCCCGCCGCCGCACTTCCTGCCGTTCTGGCAGGCCGCTCTGCTATTAGGCATATTTTTTGGCCCAAGCTGGGTTGGATTGATGTGGCTGCTGAGCGGTCTATTGGCGTGGCCGCAACCGAGCGGGCTGATTCTGTCCGTCGCCGGGCTTGTCATCGGCGCGCTTTTTGGCCTGAGCATGGCGCTTTATTACGCATATGGCCGCCGCAAATACCGGCTGCCGGCATGGGAAGCGCTCTCGTCGCCCCTTGCCGCGCACAAGCAAGCATGAGCGGAGCATCCAAAGAAAAACGCCCTGTTCCGGAAGAGGAAAACAGGGCGCTGCGCTGTGAGCGGGAGACTGCGGCAACTGCCGCAGCAAGCCTCAGGATTTTTTCTGCGGCCGCTTCCAGCCCGGCACCGTTATCTGGCGCGCGCGCGCCACGGTCAATTCGCCTGCCGGGGTGTCCTTGCTGATCACCGAGCCGGCGCCGATCGTGGAGTCGCGCTCCAAGCGCACCGGAGCCACCATCAGCGTGCCCGAGCCAACGAAGACGTTGTCGCCGATCTGGGTCTTGAATTTGTTGACGCCGTCGTAGTTGCAGGTGACCGAACCGGCGCCGACGTTGACCTTGCGGCCGATCTCGGCGTCGCCGATATAGCTCAGGTGATTGACCTTGGAGCCATCGCCGATCTTGCTCTTCTTCACTTCGACGAAGTTGCCGATGTGCACGTGTCCGGCCAGCTCCGCGCCCGGACGCAGGCGCGCGTAGGGCCCGATCCGGCATTCCTCGCCCACCGTCGCATCCTCCAGATGCGAAAACGGCGCGATCTTGGAGCCCGCGGCGATCTTCACGTTCTTCAGCACGCAGTTGGCGGCGATCTCGACATTGTCGCCCAGCTCCACCACGCCCTCGAACACGCAGCCGACGTCGATGCTGACATCCATGCCATGTTTGAGCTCGCCGCGGATGTCGATGCGCGCCGGGTCGGCCAGCGTGACGCCGGCTTCCAGCAGCGCGCGCGCCTGGTTGGTTTGCAGAATGCGCTCCAACTCCGAGAGTTGCAGCTTGTTGTTGACGCCGGCGGCTTCCCAGCTGGCGTCGACGCTGGCGCTTTCCACCGCCACGCCGTCGCGCACCGCCAGCGCCAGCACGTCGGTCAGATAATATTCGCCCTGGGCGTTGCCGTTGTTCAGCGCGTTCAGCCATCCCGCCAGGCGGGCATTCGGCAACGCCATCATGCCGGTGTTGATCTCGCGGATATTCAACTGTTCCGGCGTGCAATCCTTGTGTTCGACGATGGCTTTCAGCTTGCCGTCGGCGCCGCGCACCATGCGGCCGTAGCCGCTGGCGTCGGCCAGCACGTCGGTCAGCACCGCCATGCCGTCGCCGGCGGCCTGCTCCAGCCTTTGCAGCGTGGAAACCTTGGTCAGCGGCACATCGCCATACAGCACCAAGGTCTTGCCGTCCGCCGGCAGGTGCGGCAGCGCCATCTTCAGCGCGTGGCCGGTGCCCAGCTGCTCCGCCTGCTCGGCCCATACGATGTCGGCATCCTGGATTCTGGCGCGCACCTGCTCGCCGCCGTGGCCGTACACCACCACCAGGCGGGACGGATTCAAGCCGCGCGCGGTGCGGATCACCCGCGCCAGCATCGGCTCGCCGCCGATCGGATGCAGGACTTTGGGCTGGGAGGAATACATGCGCTTGCCTTTGCCGGCAGCCAGAATGACGATACTCAGACTATCCATGATCTTTTTGCTTCACCAGAACGGAAAAAGGCTGCCACTTGCGTGGCAGCCTAGCACTATACACGATTACGTCTCGCGCAATCAGTGAGCGCGCTTCTTGAGGTAGTCCAGCGTCTTGAGCTCGGCAATCGCCACCGCCAGTGCGGCGTGGGCCTTGGCCGTGCTCAGGTCGTCGGTCGCGCGCTTGAGGGCATCCTCGGCAGCGCGTTTCGCCTCATTGGCGCGGGCCTCATCGAGATCCTCGCCGCGGATCGCCGTATCGGCGAGCACGGTGATCAGGCTCGGCTGCACTTCCATCATGCCGCCGGACACCGCCACCAGTACTTCTTCCTTGGCGCCCGGCACCTTCAGACGAAGCACGCCGGGCTTGATACGGGTCAGGAGCGGCACGTGTTGCGGGTAGACGCCGATCTCGCCTTCGGTAGCCGGCGCGACGACGAATTCCGCCTCGCCGGAGAAGATGAGTTGCTCGGTGCTAACCACTTCCACACGCATCTTGGACATCCGCCCTCTCCTTAGTTAAGGGTCTTGGCTTTCTCGGCAGCTTCGTCGATCGCGCCAACCATGTAGAACGCTTGTTCCGGCAGGTGGTCGTATTCGCCAGCGAGAATGGCCTTGAAGCCCTTGATGGTTTCGCGCAGCGGCACGTATTTGCCCGGGGAACCGGTAAACACTTCGGCCACGTGGAACGGCTGGGACAGGAAGCGCTGGATCTTACGGGCGCGAGCCACGACCAGTTTGTCTTCCTCGGACAGTTCGTCCATACCCAGAATCGCGATGATGTCGCGCAGTTCCTTGTAGCGCTGCAGGGTGGACTGCACGCCGCGGGCAACCGAGTAGTGCTCGTCGCCAACCACCAGCGGATCCAGCTGGCGCGAGGTGGAGTCGAGCGGGTCCACGGCCGGGTAGATACCCAGCGAGGCGATGTCGCGCGACAGTACCACGGTAGCGTCCAAGTGGGCGAAGGTGGTCGCCGGGGACGGGTCGGTCAAGTCATCCGCAGGGACGTATACGGCCTGGATGGAGGTAATGGAACCATCCTTGGTCGAGGTGATGCGTTCTTGCAGACGGCCCATTTCCTCGGCCAGCGTCGGCTGGTAACCCACCGCGGACGGCATACGGCCCAGCAGAGCGGACACTTCGGTACCGGCCAGGGTGTAGCGGTAGATGTTGTCCACGAACAGCAGAACGTCGCGGCCCTTGCCGTTTTCGTCCTTCTCGTCGCGGAAGTGCTCCGCCATGGTCAGGCCGGTCAGGGCCACGCGCAGACGGTTGCCCGGCGGCTCGTTCATCTGACCGTAAACCATCGCCACTTTGTCCAGGACGTTGGAGTCCTTCATTTCGTGGTAGAAGTCGTTGCCTTCACGGGTACGCTCACCCACGCCGGCGAACACCGACAGACCCGAGTGGGCCTTGGCGATGTTGTTGATCAACTCCATCATGTTCACGGTCTTGCCCACACCGGCGCCGCCGAACAGACCCACCTTGCCGCCCTTGGCGAACGGGCACAGCAGGTCGATCACCTTGATGCCGGTTTCCAGGATGTCGGAGGCTGCGGACAGTTCGTCGAACTTCGGCGCCGGCTGGTGGATGGCGCGACGTGCGTCGGTAGCCACCGGGCCAGCTTCGTCAACCGGGTTGCCCAGTACGTCCATGATGCGGCCGAGGGTGGCGGCGCCAACCGGCACCGAAATCGGTGCGCCGGTGTTGGCTACGGCCATGCCACGCTTCAGACCATCGGAGCTACCCATAGCAATGGTACGGACCACGCCGTCGCCCAGCTGTTGCTGAACTTCCAGCGTCAGGTCGGCGTCCACCAGCTTCAGGGCATCATAAACCTTCGGCATGGCGTCGCGCGGAAATTCCACGTCGATCACCGCGCCAATGATTTGTACGATTTTGCCTTGGCTCATTATCGCTTCCTAAAAATAAACTTTGTGTTCCGCAAGTGGGCTACACCGCGGCGGCGCCGGCCACGATTTCCGACAGCTCGGTCGTAATCGCCGCTTGACGCGCCTTGTTGTACACCAGGCGCAGCTGCTTGATGGTGTTGCCCGCGTTGTCGGTGGCGGCTTTCATCGCCACCATCCGCGCGGCCTGCTCGGAAGCCATGTTCTCGGCCAGAGCCTGATACACCACCGATTCCAGATAACGGCGCACCAGGAATTCCATCAGCGTCGGCGCATCCGGCTCGTACAGGTAATCCCACGAGTGCGAATGCTCCACCACCATGTGGTGCGGGGTCAGCGGAAGCAGCTGTTCAAGTGCCGGCTCCTGCTTCATGGTATTCACGAAGCTGGAGTACACGATGTAGACCGCATCCAGTTCGCCTTCGGCGTACTGCTTGAACAGAACCGTAAGCGGGCCAATCAGTTTTTCCATCTTCGGCGTATCGCCGAGATGAACCGCGCTTGCCACCACGTTCAGACGGGCGCGCTGGGCAGCTCCCAGGCCTTTCTGGCCCAAGCAGCAGACGTCGACTTCGACGCCCTCGTCCTGCAGTTCCTTGACCTTGGCGAAGAAGCGCTTGAACGAATTCACGTTCAAGCCGCCGCACAGGCCCTTGTCGGAGGAAACCAGGATGATGCCGGCGCGCTTGATCGTCTCGCGACGGGCAAGCAGCGGGTGACCAAGTTCCGCGTTCGCCTGAGCGAGGTGCGCCATGACTGTGCGCACCTTCTCGGCGTAAGGACGGGCAGCGCGCATACGCTCTTGCGTTTTGCGCATCTTCGAGGTCGACACCATCTGCATAGCGCGGGTGATCTTCTGCGTGTTTTGCACGCTTCGGATCTTGGTGAGAATCTCTTTACCGACTGCCATATCCTGAACCTTTCTCTAGCTACGACGTGAGTCGAAGGCTCAGTTGAAGCTGTAGCCGGCCTTGAACGATTCCATCGCCTTGGCCAGTACCTTCTCGTTGTCGGCAGACAGATCACCGGAGGCGTTCACGGCCTGCAGCACTTCGGCGTGGTTGGCACGCACGTTGGCCAGGAACTCGGCTTCGAAAGCCAGGGCTTTCTTCACCGGAACGTCTTCGTAGCTGCCCTTGTTCACCGCCCACAGGGTCAGCGCCATTTCCGCGGTGGACAGGGTGGAGAACTGTTTCTGCTTCATCAGTTCGGTCACCACTTCACCGTGGGACAGCTGCTTGCGGGTGGCTTCGTCCAGGTCGGAGGCGAACTGCGCGAACGCAGCCAACTCGCGGTACTGGGCCAGAGCCAGACGGATACCACCGCCGAGCTTCTTGATCACCTTGGTCTGAGCGGCGCCGCCCACGCGAGATACCGAGATACCGGCGTTGATGGCCGGACGGATGCCCGCGTTGAACAGGTCGGTTTCCAGGAAGATCTGGCCGTCGGTAATCGAAATCACGTTGGTCGGAACGAACGCGGATACGTCGCCGGCCTGGGTTTCGATGATCGGCAGAGCGGTCAGCGAACCGGTTTTGCCCTTCACGGCGCCGCCAGTCAGCTTTTCCACTTCGTCTTCGTTGATGCGCGCGGCGCGCTCCAGCAGACGGGAGTGGAGATAGAACACGTCGCCCGGATAGGCTTCGCGGCCCGGCGGACGGCGCAGCAGCAGCGAGATCTGACGGTAGGCGACGGCTTGCTTGGACAGGTCGTCGTATACGATCAGCGCGTCTTCGCCGATGTCGCGGAAGTATTCGCCCATCGCGCAGCCGGAGTACGGGGCGATGAACTGCAGGGCTGCGGCTTCGGAAGCGGTGGCGGCCACGATGATGGTGTGACCCATCGCGCCGTGCTCTTCCAGCTTGCGAACCACGTTGGCGATGGAGGAAGCCTTCTGACCTACGGCTACGTAGATGCAGATGACGCCATTGCCCTTCTGGTTGATGATGGCGTCCAGAGCCACGGCGGTCTTGCCGGTCTGACGGTCGCCAATGATCAGCTCACGCTGGCCGCGACCAACCGGAACCATGGAGTCGATGGACTTCAGGCCGGTTTGCATCGGCTGCGATACCGATTGACGCGCGATCACGCCCGGAGCGATCTTTTCGATCGGGGACGATTTCTTGGCGTTGACCGGGCCTTTGCCGTCGATCGGCTGACCCAGGGCGTTGACCACGCGGCCAATCAGCTCCGGACCAACCGGCACTTCCAGAATGCGACCGGTGCACTTGACTTCGTCGCCTTCGGAGATGTGCTCGTACTCGCCCAGAACCACGGCACCGACAGAGTCGCGCTCCAGGTTCATGGCGAGGCCAAAGGTGTTGCCCGGGAATTCGAGCATTTCGCCCTGCATCACATCGGCCAGGCCGTGGATGCGGACGATACCGTCGGTCACGGAGATAACCGTGCCCTTGGTGCGAACTTCAGCGCCTTCAGCCAGATTCTGGATCTTGGCCTTGATCAGATCGCTGATTTCAGAGGGGTTCAACTGCATGATCTCTCCTAATTCTTGAGGCTTACTGCCATTGCCTGCAGTTTGCCGCGCACGGAAGCGTCGATGACATCGTCGCCCACCGACACGCGAACGCCGCCGATCAGGTCGGCGTTCTCACGCACGTCAAGACGCACGGCTTTGCCGTACTTCTTGGAAAGCGTGTTGGTCAGTTCGGCTTTCTGTTCATCGGACAAAGCAAAAGCGGACTCCACCAGGGCGTCCACGATGTTTTCCGATTGCGCCTTCAGCAATTCAAACTGCGCGGCGATTTCAGGCAGCAGCGTCAAACGGGCGTTCTCGATCAGCGCGGCGATGAAGCGTTTCACGTCATCGTTGCCGCGCGTGCCGAGCACATCCAGCATCAGCGCCTCAACCTCTTGTGCGGTATGTTTCGGATTGGTGACGACTTGGGCCAGATCCGGGTTGTTCACCATGGCAGCCAGCCACGACAGCGCGTCCGACCACTGGTCGAGCTTGCCCTGTTCCGTGGCGAGGCTGTATACCGCTTCGGCGTAGGGCCTTGCGACGGTAATGAGTTCTGCCATGAGTTAGTTAAAACTCCGCTTTGATGGAGGCAAGCAGGTCGGCGTGCTTAGCGGCGTCGATCTCCTTGCGCAGGATCTTCTCGGCGCCGGAAACGGCCAGGTCGGCGACATGCGCGCGCAGGGATTCCTTGGCGCGCAGCACTTCCTGGTCGATTTCAGACTTGGCGTCGGCCACGATGCGGGCACCTTCGGTGCGCGCCGCTTCCTTGGCTTCATCCACGATCTGGTTAGCACGCTTCTCGGCGGCAACCACGATCTCGGTAGCCTGCTGCTTCGCCTTGCGGATTTCGTCCGCAACGCGCTTTTCAGCGGCTTCCAGATCCTGCTTGCCGCGTTCCGCGGCGGCCAAGCCATCAGCGATACGCTTGGCCCGCTCATCCATCATGTTGGTAAGCGGAGGCCAAACAAACTTCATGGTGAACCATACCAGGATGGCGAACGTGATCGCCTGGCCCAGTAGTGTTACGTTAAATTCCACGCTTGTTTTCCTCCAGAGTATGACTGCAACAACCGTCTACATATCCGTCGGAAACGGATTAGTGAGCCGCCTTAACGATAGCCAGGGCAGCGGACAGGAACGGGTTGTTGAAGGTGAACAGCATGGCAACACCAACGCCGATCATGGAGATCGCGTCCAGCAGACCGGCGATGATGAACAGCTTGGTTTGCAGAACCGGGATCATTTCCGGCTGGCGAGCGGAGGACTCGAGGAACTTGCCACCCAGAATGGCGAAGCCGATAGCGGTGCCCAGAGCGCCGAGGCCAATGATCAGAGCGGCAGCGATAGCGGTCATCGACTGAATCTGAGAAACGAGTGCTTCCATTGTGTATCTCCTAAGACTTAAAGCAAGGATGGTTGGGTAAAAAGAAGGATGAATCTACGGTAAATCAGTGCGCTTCCACCGCCAGGCTCAGGTACACGATGGTCAGCATCATGAACACGAAGGCCTGCAGGGTGATGATCAGGATGTGGAAAATCGCCCACGGCGCGCCCAGCACCCACTGCAGGCCCCAGGGCAGCAGCGCGATCAGGATGAAGATCAGTTCGCCGGCGTACAGGTTGCCGAACAAACGAAGAGAGAGCGAAATCGGCTTGGCGGCCAGTTCGACCAGCTGGAACGCGAAGTTCAGCGGGGCCAGGATGATGGCGCCGACCGGGTGGGAGCTGTGGAACGGAGCGGTCAGCAGTTCCTTGCCCCAGCCGCCCAGGCCCTTGGCCTTGATCGAGAAGCCGACGATCAGGATCAGCACCGACAGCGACATGGCGAAAGTGGAGTTCACGTCGGCGGACGGCACGACGCGGAAGTACACGTGGTGCGGCTCCAGGCCGAAGAAGGTGTAGCCGATCCACTGCGCGGCCATCGGGAACAGGTCTACCGGGAACAAGTCCATGAAGTTCATCAGGAACACCCAGCAGAAGATGGTCAGCGCCAGCGGGGCGATCATCTTGCTCTTGCCGTGGAACACTTCGCGAACCTGGGTCTGCACCATCTCGACGATCATCTCGACGAACAGCTGCAGGCGGCCCGGCGCTTCGATGCTGGCGCGACGCGCCACCACGGCGAACACGGCGGCGAACAGGAAGCCGAGAACCAGCGAAATGGAGAAGGTGTCTACGTGCAGGCTCCAGAAACCGGCGGAAGGATCCGAATTCCAGAAGGTGAGATGGTGCTTGATGTAATCGGTTGCGTTGCTTGCCATCGCTCTTTTCTCAATTTTTGATTAGAAGCCCGAAGCCGTAGCCGGAGGTGGCGGCAAAGAACCCACCCAAAAATCCAACTACGGACAAATCCTTGAAACTGGCCAAAACCGCACCACTTAACAGTACGGTCAGGCAAAACTTTACCGCCTCGGCCAGAAAATGCGCCTTAATCAGCGCCGCGGGCGCCACGTGACGCTTGGCGTAAGCGATCCTGGCATACACCAGGGCCGGCGCCAGCACCGCCAGACCGCCCAGCAGGGCGGACACGGCGACAGTCACGCTGCCTGCGCTGGCGAGTAGCGCGACGACTACGGCCAGGCCGACCAAACTAGCCTGCAGGCGCAGCACGCGCTTCACTTCCGAATAGATCATGATCGCCAGTGCAAAAAAACCGCTGGATTATAGGCTTTGCGCTTGAGTTGCGTCAACTTTGCTCCAGCAGACTTTTTGCGTTGCAACAAACTCATTTTTTAGGATTTTTTTGCAGTTTCTCCAGCAGGAAATCCAGCTCGTCCAGACTCGCATAATCTATGACCAGCCTGCCGCTGCCGCCGGATGCCTGACGGATGCTGACACGGGCGCCGATAGCCTCGGAAACCTGCTCCTCCAGCCGCGCCACGTCGGGATCTACGCGTTTTTGCTGCGCCGCAACTGTGGTTTTTTGCGCAGCATGCTGTTGTACTCTGCGCTCCACCTCGCGCACGGACATGCCCTTGCGCACCACTTCGTTGGCCAATTCCAGCTGCGAAACCGTCGGCAGGCTCAACAAGGCGCGAGCATGGCCCATCTCCAGCTGGCCCTCGTGCATCATCTGCTGCAAGGGCTGCGGCAGCACCAGCAGGCGCAGCAGATTGGACACCGCGCTGCGCGAGCGGCCCACCGCGTCGGCGGCGGACTCGTGGGTGAGGCCGAACTCGTCGATCAGGCGCTTGATGCCCTGCGCCTCCTCGATCGGGTCCAGCTCCTGGCGCTGGATGTTCTCGATCAGCGCCATCGCCAGCGCCGCCTCGTCCGGCACGCTCTTGATCACCACCGGCACCTCGGAGAGGCCGGCCTTGCGCGACGCGCGCCAGCGGCGCTCGCCGGCGATCAGCTCGTAGTCGCCCAGGCCCAACTCGCGCACGATCAGCGGCTGGATGATGCCCTGGGCGCGGATGGACGCGGCCAGTTCGTCCAGCGCCGCCTCGTTCATGAAGCTGCGGGGCTGGTACTTGCCGGGGCGGATGCTGTCGATGGGAAGGGTGGAAAGTCTGTCGTCCACCGCGTCAACGGTGGACAGGAGCGCGTCGAGTCCGCGCCCCAATCCTTTGAGTTTGGCCATATTGTCAGACGGTGGGAGTTGCGGTTGCGGGTTCGAGGCGCTCGACCAGCTCTTGCGCCAGCGCGAGATAGGCCTGGGCGCCGCGCGAGCTGCGGTCGTAGACCAGGCCCGGCAGGCCGTGGCTGGGCGCCTCGGCCAGGCGCACATTGCGCGGAATCACGGTCTGGAACACTTTCTCGCCGAAATGGCGGGCCAGCTGTTCCGACACCTGTTGCGACAGGTTGTTGCGGGCGTCGAACATGGTGCGCAGCAAGCCCATGATCTCGATCTTGGGATTGACCGCCACCCTCACCTTGCGCAGCGTGGCCACCAGGTCGGACAAGCCTTCCAGCGCGTAGTACTCGCACACCATCGGGATCAGCACGCTGTCGGCGGCCACCAGGCCGTTCAGCGTCAGCAGGTTCAGCGACGGCGGGCTGTCGATCAGCACGTAGTCGTACTGGCCGGCCACTTCGGCCAGCGCGCTCTTCAGCCTCGCCTCGCGCGCCAGCTCGTTGACCAGCTCCAGTTCGGCGCCGCCCAGATCGCGGTTGGCGGGCAGCACGTGGTAGCCGCCGGCCTTGGCGTCCTGGCGCGCCTCCTCGATGGTGGCCTCGCCCAGCAGCACGTCGTAGCCGGACTTCTCCAGCGACTGCTTGGCGATGCCGCTGCCCATGGTGGCGTTGCCCTGCGGGTCCAGATCGACGATCAGCACCCGCCGGCCCAGCTCGGCCAAACCGGCCGCCAGATTGACGACGGTGGTGGTCTTGCCCACCCCGCCCTTCTGGTTGGCCACCGCGATCACGCGTGGATTCATTGCAGCACCATCCTCACCAGATGGCGTTCGGCGTCCAGCCCCGGCACCGTTACCGGCAGCACCTCCGATACCGCCACGCCTTGCGGCAGCAAGGCGATTTCCTCATACGGATACACGCCCTTCATCGCCACGTACTGGCCGCCTTCGGCCACCAGGTGGCGGGTCAGCTTGACGAACTCGGACAGCTCCGAGAACGCGCGGCTGGTGATGCGATCGAACTTCTGCTCCGGCTGGTAGGCCTCGACGCGGTCGGTGACCACCTGCACGTTGGGCAGGCCCAGCTCCAGCACCACCTGGCGCAGAAAGGTGGTTTTCTTGTGGTTGGAATCCAAGAGCGCCACCTGCAGGTCCGGCCGCGCGATGGCGGTCGGGATGCCCGGCATGCCGCCGCCGGAGCCGACGTCCAGCATGCGCGTGCCGCCGGCCAGATGCGGCACCAGGCTCAGGCTGTCCAGCAAATGATAGCTGACCATCCGCTCTTCCTGGCGGATCGCGGTGAGGTTGTAGGTCTGGTTCCATTTGACCAGCAGCGCCAGATAGCGCTCCAGCAGCTCCAGCTGCGGTTCGGTCAAATCCAGCGCCAGTTGCGCCAGCCCCTGTTTCAATTCGGTGGTATGTAGTGTCATGCGGTCTTAGCGTCGGTGAAGCCGCGCTTCAGGTGCACCATCAGCAGGGCGACGGCGGCCGGGGTGATGCCCTGGATGCGCGAAGCCTGGCCCAGCGTCTCCGGACGCTGCTGGTTCAGCTTTTGCTGCACTTCCTTGGACAGGCCCTTGACCAGGCCGTAGTCGATGTCGCCCGGCAGACGGATGTCTTCCAGATTGTCGCGGCGCGCCAGCTCTTCGTTCTGGCGATTGATGTATCCCTGGTATTTGACCTGAATTTCCACCTGCTCGGCAACCTCGTCGGC
Organism: Chromobacterium sp. INPA-IVC; assembly: GCF_059047085.1. Lineage (NCBI taxonomy): Bacteria > Pseudomonadati > Pseudomonadota > Betaproteobacteria > Neisseriales > Chromobacteriaceae > Chromobacterium > Chromobacterium sp. INPA-IVC. Next base: position 351,380 of record NZ_JBTNLS010000002.1, read on the forward strand.
CAGTTCCGGCGCGCCGTCGGCGGCTTCCGGCACCGCCATCAGCTCGCGGTAGCCCACATTGGGGCGCTTGAGCAGGTCCTGCAGCGTGTACTCGCGCTCGATCGGTTTGCCCAGCACGCTCGCCAGCGCGGCCGGGTCGGCAAGCTTGGACGGATGCAGCCAGGTGGTCTGCAGGCGCGCCTTTTCCGCCTCGACAGCGTCACGCTTGCGGCAGAAAGCATCCCATTGCTCGTCGCCCACCACGCCCAGCTTGCGCCCCATTTCGGTCAGGCGCAGGTCGGCGTTGTCTTCTCTCAACTGGAGACGGAATTCGGCGCGGCTGGTGAACATTCGGTACGGCTCGGACACGCCCTTGGTGATCAGGTCGTCGACCAGCACGCCGAGGTAGGCCTCGTCGCGGCGCGGACACCAGGCATCCTGCTCGCGGGCGTGCAAACCGGCATTCAGGCCGGCCAGCAGGCCCTGGGCGGCGGCTTCTTCATAGCCGGTGGTGCCGTTGATCTGACCGGCGAAGAACAGGCCCTGGATGGCCTTGGTTTCCAGCGAGGCCTTCAGGCCGCGCGGGTCGAAATAATCGTATTCGATCGCGTAGCCGGGGCGCAGGATGTGGGCGTTCTCCATGCCCCGGATCGAGCGCACGGCAGCCAGCTGGATGTCGAACGGCAGGCTGGTGGAGATGCCGTTCGGATAGAATTCATGAGTGGTCAGGCCTTCCGGCTCCAGGAACACCTGATGGCTGTCCTTGTCGGCGAAGCGGTTGATCTTGTCTTCGATCGACGGACAGTAGCGCGGGCCGACGCCTTCGATCACGCCGGTGAACATCGGGCTGCGGTCGAAGCCGCTGCGGATGATGTCGTGGGTGCGCTCGTTGGTGTGGGTGATCCAGCACGGCAGCTGCTTCGGATGCATTTCGCGCTTGCCGCGATAGGAGAACACCGGCTCCGGCGTGTCGCCCGGCTGCTCTTCCATCACCGAGAAATCCACGCTGCGGCCGTCGATGCGCGGCGGGGTGCCGGTCTTGAGCCGGCCCACCGGCAGGTTCAACTCGCGCAGCCGTTCGCCCAGCGTGCTCGCCGCCTGGTCGCCGGCGCGGCCGCCGGTGTAGTTCTCCATGCCGACGTGGATCTTGCCGGACAGGAAGGTGCCGGCGGTCAACACCACGGTCTTGGCGCGGAAGGTGATGCCGATGGCGGTGATGGCGCCGACCACGCGGTCGCCTTCGATCAGCAGGTCGTCCACCGGCTGCTGGAACAGCGTCAGGTTGGGCTGGTTCTCCAGCATCTCGCGGATGGCGGCCTTGTACAGGATGCGGTCGGCCTGGGCGCGGGTGGCGCGCACCGCCGGACCCTTGGACGCGTTCAGCGTGCGGAACTGGATGCCGCCGATGTCGGTGGCCAGCGCCATCGCGCCGCCCAGCGCGTCCACCTCTTTCACCAGATGGCCTTTGCCGATGCCGCCGATCGACGGATTGCACGACATCTGGCCCAGGGTCTCGATGTTGTGCGTCAGGAGGAGCGTGGCGCAGCCCATGCGCGCGGCGGCCAGCGCGGCCTCGGTGCCGGCGTGACCGCCGCCCACCACTATCACGTCGAAGCTTGTCGGATAAATCATGGCTGAAAGAGCAAACCGAACGGAAAAACGGCCTATTTTACGCCAAAACGGTTTGGCTGATAAGTCTTTGATTTCAATAACCCCGCTGCCGTCACCGAAACGTCAAAGACCCTTCACCGCATAGTCATGATATGGACATCGCAACGTCAAACAGCCCCCCTAGCATGTGACGAACCACAACGAGGGGCAAAACATGCTGCTAAATGAACAGCTTGCAAGCAGGACCAAGCCGCGCCTGGCCGTGCGCCTGGCCCAGGGCGCCGAAGATATCCGCCGCGCGCAGAAGCTGCGATTCGAGGTGTTCGCCGGCGAAATGGGCGCCGAGCTGGCATCGGCCGAGCTGGGCATAGACCGCGACGAATACGACGAGCTGTGCGACCACCTGATCGTCGAGGACCACAACACCGGCATGGTGGTGGGCACTTACCGCATGCTGCCCCCGGCAGCCGCCCGCCGCGCGCCCAGCCTGTACTCCGAACACGAGTTCGACCTCTCCCGCCTCTCCAACCTGCGCGACAACCTGATCGAAGTGGGCCGCTCCTGCGTCCACCGCGACTTCCGCTCCGGCGCGGTGATCGCGCTGCTGTGGTCCGGCCTGGCCGATTACGTGCAGCAGCAAGGCGGCGCCTATCTCGCCGGCTGCGCCAGCGTGTCGCTGACCGACGGCGGCCATCAGGCGGTCAGCCTGTACCGCCAGTTGGAAGGCCAATATCTGTCGCCGGCCGAATGGCGGGTGTTTCCCCACTTGCCGCTGCCGCTGGACCGGGTGGTGGACGACAGCGCGCCGGTGCCGCTGCCGCCGCTGATCAAGGGCTACCTGCGCGCCGGCGCCCATGTCTGCGGCGAGCCCGCCTGGGACCCGGACTTCAACTGCGCCGACTTCTTCATGCTGCTGCCGATGAGCCGGCTCAGCGCGCGCCACAACAAGCACTTCATCGGCGCGGCCGCCGCCTGACCCTGCCCGATGCAAGCCGGGCCATCCCCTGCCCGGCTTGCGTCCGCTTCCGCAGCGGCGCTCAGGGCCGCCAGCGCCCGCTGCCTGCATCGAAACGCCAGCCCCGGTCGAGACAGAACGCCTCGACCGCATCGGCGAACGCCACTCGCTCCTCCACGCCTGCCCAAGGCCCCAGGCACACGCAATCGACTGCGCCGCCGCTTCGCAGCGCCACTCTGACGCCGGCGGGCTCATGGCCCCGGTAGTAAAATCCAACGGCAGCCAGCTCCGCGCAATCAACAGTCCGCGCAAGCCAGAGACCCCGCAGATGCAGCCTGCCGGCCGCCTCCCAGATGACCAAGCGGTTTGCGGCGCGCCGCCCGCGGAAAATCATCCATATCGCCAAGCCAATGCCCAGCATGGCGAGACCGGCCCCCATGGCCGGCCACGCTTTCCCCAGCGCGATCAACGCCGCCGCAGCGATCAGCCCGCCGCCCATCGCGCGCGCGCCGTCCCGGACCGCGACACCCTGTGTTTTCTGTTCTTCTCCGCGCTCCACCCATCCCCTTTCGCCAATTTTCTTCAAAAAACCAAAACAAAAAGGAAAATTATTTCACAAAAAAATCAAAATAGACGACAAAAGACCCAAAGGATTGCCAGTGCTACAATCCCGGCATGAACTACAGTTTTGAACCGATAGGCGTCATCCATTCGCCGTATCGCGAGAAATTCGGCATTCCGCGCCAGCCGTCTCTGGTCAGCGCCGCCCGCGTGCGGCTGGAGCTGCTGCCGCCGTACGACCATCCGGACTGCGTGCGCGGCCTGGCTGAGTTTTCGCATGTCTGGATCAGCTTCGTGTTCCACCAGACCATGGACCGGGGTTGGCAGCCGCTGGTGCGGCCGCCGCGACTGGGCGGCAACGCCAAGGTGGGCGTGTTCGCCAGCCGCTCCACCCACCGCCCAAACCCGATGGGTCTGTCGCTGGTGGAGCTGGTTTCGGTGAGCGTCGACAACGGCGTGGCGCTGGAGCTGGCCGGCGCCGACCTGCTGGACGGCACCCCGGTGCTCGATATCAAACCTTATATTCCCTTTGTGGAATCGCGGCCGGACGCGTCGGGCGGCTTCGTCGACGGCCCTCCCCCGCTGCTGCGGGTGGAATGGAGCGAGGCCGCGCGGCGACATCTGGCCGAGGCGGACGCGCCGGCCGGCTTCGCGCAGCTGGTGGAGCAGGTGCTGGCGCAGGACCCGCGCCCGGCCTACCAGGACGATCCGGAGCGGATCTACGGCGTGTCGCTGTATTGCTACAATGTGCGCTTCGGCATCGCCGGCGGCGTCGCGCGCGTGCTTGAAATTCTGCCGGCGGCACAAAACTAATTCGCATCGGCCCGGTCATATCCGGGCAATTCAAACCTACCAGGAAAATAAAACATGACCACTCGCGCGAAGACGATCGTACTCGCCTTCACCATGGTTTCCGTGTTGGCCACCCCGTTTGCCGAGGCCGCGCGCCTGGGCAAGGGCAAGAGCGCAGGCATGCAGCGCTCCGCGCCCACCCGCAGCTACCAGCCGAGCACTCCGGCTCCGCAACCGATGGCCGCGCCCGCGCCGCGCGGCGCAGCCGTGCCGCCGGCTCAGGCTCCGGCCAAGAGCGGCGTGGGCACCGCGCTGGCCGCGGGCGCGGCCGGCGCCGTCGCCGGCGCAGCCATCGGCTACATGGCGGGCTCCTCCGGCAACGACAAGGCCGCCCAACAGGGCCAGCAGCAAAACGCCGCGCCGGCCGACCAACAATCGCAAGCGGCCCATCAGCCCGCGCAGCAGCCTGAAAAGGGCGGCATGCCGTGGGGCATGTTGGCGCTGCTGGGCCTGGTTCTGGTCGGCGGCATGATGTTCTTCCGCCGCAAGGCCGGCAACCCGGCCGCCAACGCGCCGCAGCCGGCCGGCATGCCGCGCGGCATGGTCGACAACCAGGGCCAGTCGAACTTCGACGCCATTCCCAAAATCGGCTCCGGCCTGAACGGCGGCGCGGCCCCGGCCGGCAACGGCTTCGGCGGCGGCTTCAACGCGGCGCCCGCTCCGGCGCGCCTGCCGGACGGCACCGAGACCCCGCACTTCCTGCGCCAGGCCAAGGCCACCTTCCTGCACCTGCAGAGCCTGAACACGCCTGAGAGCCTGGAAGAAGTGCGCAAGTACATGACGCCGGACCTGTTCAGCGCGCTGGCCGGCGACATCGCCGGCAACAGCGGCGTGGCCGACTTCTCGCAGCTGGACTGCCAGCTGTCCGACGCCACCGTCGAGAACGGCGCCTACATCGCCAGCGTCACCTTCAGCGGCAATGTCAGCGAGGAAGTCGGCGCCCCGGCCGTGCCGTTCACCGAAACCTGGCACTACGTGAAGGACGGCGGCACCGGCGGCAAGTGGCTGGTGGCCGGCATTCAGCAGGACTGACGATATTGTGAGCGGCTGTTGTTTTCGCCGCATGCTTAACAATCGTTGACGACGGGCCCTAGGGCCCGTTTTTTATTTCTACGCCCATGCACTAAACTGGAATGCCGATTGCTTCAGCAGCGGACAAGGGCCGAAGAGCCCGCATCTTGGACACGGAGGCAGTATCGCGATGACAGCATTCGAGCACGCCGGCCTGAAAATCGGCAGCCACTTCCAGCCCGTCTACAGCCTGGCGCACCGGCGCAGCATAGGCGTGGAGGCGTTGCTGCGCGCCGAACAAGGCCAGACCGCGCTCTCCCCCGCGGAGGCCTTCTACACCGCGGTGTCGCCCGAGCAGCGCCACCAGCTCGACCTGGCGGTGTGCCGCGCCCACATCCAGCGCTACCTGCAACTGCAGTCCGATCATCCCCGCTGGCTGTTCCTGAATATCGACGCCGCCTCGCTGTCCCGCCCGGACCGCGCGATGGCGCTGGTCAACCACATCCGCCAGGCCGGCCTGGAGCCGCACCAGGTGGTGCTGGAGGTGCTGGAGCACGTGCTGGAGGTGGACGAGGCGCTGATCGAAGGCGTCAACATCCTGAAGAACAACGGCTTCATGATCGCGATCGATGATTTCGGCGTCGGCCACTCCAACCTGGAGCGGGTGTGCCAGCTGGAACCCAGCCTGGTCAAATTCGACCGCCAGCTGCTGCGCAACGCCATCGTCCAGCCGCGCAGCCGCGCCCTGCTGTCCAGGCTGGTGCGGCTGATGCACGAAATCGGTGCGCTGGTGGTGGTGGAGGGCATAGAAACCGAGCGCGACGTGCTGGTGGCGATGGATTCCGGCTGCGATCTGATCCAGGGCTTCTTCATCGCCCGGCCGGCGGAGCTCCCCGACGCCGACGAGCTGATCACCCCCAGGCTGGACGAGCGCTGGGACGAATTGATGGCGCACGCGCTGCTCAAGCGCAAGCTCACCCGCCGCCAGATCGAGCTGGCGCGGCAATGCTTCGTGCAAAGCGCGATTTCGCTGATGCAGAGCACGCCGTTCGACCTGGCGGCCAAGCCGATGCTGTCGCTGCCGGACGTGATCCGCTGCTTCCTGCTGGACAGCGAAGGCCGGCAGATCGGCCGCAACCTGAACAGCCGCCAGTCCGCCTCCAGCACCGACCCGCGCTACAGCCCGCTGGCCGACACCACCGGCGCGGTGTGGTCGCGCCGCAGCTATTTCCAGCATGCGGTGGACCAGCCCGGCGTGCTGTACATGAGCGAGCCCTACCTGTCGATGACCGATCCGCGCTCCTGCGTGACGATGTCGATGGCGATCGAGATCGACGAGAGCCTGCACGTGCTGTGCGCCGACCTGCTGGTGCCGCAGCACGACACCCTCTGACGCCATCCGCGCGGATAAAACAAAAGCGGCCCGAATGGGCCGCTTGCTCATTGCGCGCCGCGCTTACTGCGCCGGCGTCACGTCCTGAATGTACTCGAACAGCGTCACCACCTTCTGTACGCCGGCCGTCTCGCTGACCACGCGCGAAGCCTCGACGCCCTCGCCCTGAGTCACCAGGCCCAGCATGTAGACCACGCCGCGCTCGGTCACCACCTTGATGTTGTTCGGATTCACGCCCTTGCCGTCCAGCAGCCGGGTGCGCACCTTGCTGGTGATCCAGGTGTCGTTGCTGCGCTCGGAGAAGCCGGATACCGGGCCCACCGTGGTGTAGTTGTACACGCGGCGCACATTGGGCAGGCCGCGCACGATCAATTCGGCCTGCTGGCGGGCCTCCTCGCTCGGCACCTCGCCGGTCAGCAGCACCGCGCGGTTGAAGCTGGTGCGGTTGACGTGGGCCGACGGCAGACGGTTGGCGATTTGCTCGCCGGACTTCAGCTCGATCGCCTGATCGTCGACATAGGCGCCGCTGGTGCGGCGGTCCGACGCCACCAGCGCGCCGCCGGCCGCGCCCGCGGCCACCAGGCCGACGCAGCCGCTCAAAACGCTGACCAGTCCCGCGGCCAGCAACAATGCAAATGCGTTGCGCTTCATTTCTTACTCCCCTCCAAGCAGCATGCAATCAATGGCGTCGCACAGCGCGTGGATCAGCAGGATATGCACTTCCTGGATCCGGCAGGTGCGCAGCGACGGCACGTTCAGGTGTATATCTTCCGGCGACAATATTTCAGTGATCTTGCCGCCGTCCTTGCCGGTGAGCGCGATCACGCTCATGCCGCGCTCGTGCGCGGCGTAAACCGCCTCGATCACGTTGGCGGAATTGCCGGATGTAGAGATCGCCAGCAGCAGGTCGTTGGTGTGGCCCAACGCCCTGACCTGCTTGGAAAACACCATGTCGAAATCGTAGTCGTTGCCGATGGCGGTCAGCCCCGAGGTGTCGGTGGCCAGCGAAATCGCCGCCAGGCCCGGACGCTCCTTCTCGAAGCGGCCCACCATCTCGGCGGCGAAATGCTGGGCGTCGGCGGCGGAACCGCCGTTGCCGCAAGCCAGAATCTTGCCCTCGTTCATCAGGCAGGCCACCATCCGCTCGGCGGCCGCCGCCACGCCGGGCGACAGCAGCTCCATCGCCTCCTGCTTGGCGGCGATGCTTTCCAGGAAATGGCCGTTGACCCGGTCAATCAGATCCATTGGGGAATCCCCTTTTCTCAACAGTTACTGCGTGATCACATTCTTCAGCCACTGCGGCTCGGCGCCTCCGACGCTGACCACCGCGTCGAAGCGGCAGGGCGAGTCGATATTGTGGCTGCTTAGATAGACTTCCGCGGCCAGCATCAGTTTCCTTTGCTTGGCCGCGGTGATGCTGTCGGCGGCGCCGCCGAAGCGGCTGCCGCCGCGATGGCGGACCTCTACGAATACCAGCGCGTCGCCGTCGCGCATGATCAGATCCAGCTCGCCGCCGCGGCAATGCCAGTTGCGCGCCACCAGCTTCAGGCCGCGCGCCTGCAGCAAGGCCAGCGCGCGATCCTCGGCGTCCCGGCCGGCCTGGTTCATTGCAGCGCGTTGCCGCCCATGACGCCGGCCGGTAGCTGGCGTTCGAACGCGCGATCCCGTCCCAGCCTCAAATCGCCGGTGACGCCGTCCAGCCTCACCGCCGCGCCCGGACGGCTGACCGCCAGCTGCACCGCCAGCCGATAGGCGTCGATGCCCAGCGCGTACAGCCGCTCGGTCTGCCGCGTCAGCGGCACCGCCGGATGCGGGTAACGCTGCACCGCCGGATGCGCCGGCATCAGGAACCACGGCATGTCGATGAAACGCACGCCGGCCAGCTCAGGCTGGACGCCGCCCACGTTCAGCTGCGAAGTGCCGTACACCGGCACATCCGGCGTCAGCGCCGACTTGAGCTTGGCCGCCTGCGCCACGTCCAACGCCAACGCGACGGCGTCGGCCTGGCCGGCCGCCTGCAGCAGCGGCGTCATGTCGTTGGCGTCGAAAGCCATCTGCCGCGCCGGCTTGCCGGTCACGGCGCGCCATTCATCGGCGAAGGCCTTGCCCAGCCGCTGCGACAGCGCGTCGCCGCCCACCACCAGCAGCGGATTGGCTCGGCCATCGTCGCGCATCAGCCGCGCCAGCTGGCGCGCCTCGCCCTCGACGATCAGCGACAGCGAATACAACTTGGGATTGGCCGCCGCCTGCCGGTCAATCGAATTGAGCGCGATGGTGGGCACCGTCACCGACGGCGCCAGCTTGGCGATGGATTCCCGCGACAGCGGGCCGATCACCACGTTGACGCCGTCCGCCACCGCCGCGCGGTAACGTTCCACCACGTTGTCGCCGGTGGCGTCCACGCTGTAGAGCTCGGCGCTCTGGTCCACCTGGGCCGCCGCCTCGACGCCGCTGCGCACCACCGCCGCCGCTTCGCCCAGCGCCGACGACTCCGTCGGCAGAATCACGCCTATCCTGATCTTGCCGCGCGTGGCCGGCTTGGCCGCCAGCGCGCCGGATGCCGGCGCATCGGCCCGAACCGCAGCCGGCGTCGGCGTCGGCGTCGGCGTCGGCGTCGGCGTCGGCGTCGGCGTCGGCGTCGCCAGCCTAGGCGTCTGGCCCGGCGGCTGCACCAGCGCGCGCATCGGCGCGCCGTTGCTTTGGATGATATAGTCGGGGGTTTGCGCCCCAACCGGCGTCAACCACGTCAGCAAGACGCCAACCAACAACAACGGAGTCAGTCTTTGCATACCTCGTTCGCCCACCTTATCGATGCCGCCAGGGATAGTTTCTGTAGCGGGACATTATATGTGGTGGCCACGCCCATTGGAAATCTGGCCGACATCAGCGCCCGCGCGCTGGCATCGTTCGAGGCCGCGGACGTCGTCTGCGCCGAGGACACCCGCGTCACCGGCCAGCTGCTGTCCGCCTACGGCATCCGCGCCAAACGGCTGGTCAGCCTGCGCGAACACAATGAGCGCGGCATGGCGGAACAGGTGGTGCGCTGGCTGTCCGAAGGCCAGATCGTGGTGCAGGTATCCGACGCCGGCACCCCGGCGGTATCCGACCCCGGCGCCCGGCTGGTGGAGGCGGTGCGCGCCGCCGGCCACCCGGTGCGCCCGCTGCCCGGCGCCAGCGCCGTGATCGCCGCGCTCTCCGCCAGCGGCTTCACCGCGCCGACATTCCAGTTCCACGGCTTTCTGCCGCCCAAAAGCGGCGAGCGCCGCAGGACGCTGCAACAATGGCTGTCCGCTCCCCACCTCACCGTCTGCTACGAAGCGCCGCACCGCATCGTCGACGCGCTGGAAGACATCGTGGCCGAACTGGGCGGCGAGCGCCGGGTGATGATCGCCCGCGAGCTGACCAAGACCTTCGAAACTTTCCGCGCCAGTCCCGCGGCCGAGCTGCTGGAATGGGTGAAAGCCGACAGCAACCAGCAGCGCGGCGAAATCGCGTTGATCATCGACGCCGCCCCCGCAGCGGAAGCCGACGCCGACGCGCCGCCGGCCGAAGCGCTGCGCGTACTGGAGATCCTGGCCGCCGACCTGCCCACCAAGCAGGCCGCCACCCTGGCCGCGCAGATCACCGGCGCCAACCGCAAGCAGCTGTACGACCACGCGCTGAAACTGAAAAAAGACTGAGCGCCAACTATTTACAAGCGCTTGGCGCAGGGTTAAGATTCGTTCTCTCGCAGATGTCGCCCGGATGGCGAAATTGGTAGACGCAGGGGATTCAAAATCCCCCGCCGCAAGGTGTGTCGGTTCGAGTCCGACTCTGGGCACCACAAGACATCAAGCGAAGCAAACAACCGCACGGCGCAAGCCCTGCGGTTTTTTGTTGTCCGTTTCGGGCCAGAGCCCTCCCTCGTCCCAGGCGGGGCTGAGATGTTGCCCTCCCCTCGCATCCCCCTGCCCGACATGCCTCAATCGAAGCCATTCCTATCTGCTAGCGCGGCTCGCGCCCTGCCCCAACTCACTAGCATCAATGGTTGACTAACGCTCACTGTGCTTAGAGATTTTCTCAGTAAACGTTGGGCTTTATGCTATTCAGTTCGATTGACCCTGACAGGTCATAAATACCTTTAAATATATGCACCGAAGACTACTGAGGCATATATCAACACTTACCCTTTTCACCAAATGACGTTGCCCGCAGAGTAAAAATTGAAAATTTAAAACAGATTACCTTAATGTCATAAGTGTGGGATGCAGCTAGTTAAAAATACTTAGATACTTATTACTTAAAAAATTCTATAACCGAAGCTCCAATCTGACTATCATTGATATATTGTTGAAAATGAAGAAAAGCCATGTCGAAAGTAAATATAAGCTTACAGTCTTTCTTATAAAAAATAGCTACACAGACATCGACACCTTTATAAATGCCATAGGATTTGAAACTATTGACATAAAAGAAGATGGCGAGGAGCTTGGCAAGCTTATCTACAAAGGAGGCTTCAAAAGTGAGCCATCGTGGGTATCTATTTTTAAAGGACAAGAAGGATTTGATTCAAGCTCAATTTTCAATCTAAGCTCAAAAGCAATATTTTTGCATCAGCATGCGAATAGATGGTTTTGCTTTACATTTGGTTATGCTCGCCACCTTATAGATGAGCATGCTTATGAAAGAAATTTTGGACTAATAACAGCACTCAACATTGGAGATCCATCAGCCATTACATCGATTGATAAAACAAATATAAGCCACATTTCACTTCACTCAAAAGAACAAGCCACAAAAGAAATTGAGCTAACTAGTTTCGAATTCAATGATGAAACTGACATACTTAAATCAATCACAGCAAAAGTACCAAAAAATGAAAGCATCAAAGATGAGGAAACATTATCAGGAAGAGACTCCGTAACAATATACACTAGGGCTTCAATAAAAAAATTCCCAGCCATTGCGGAGCGGCTTTATTGTGCATTTAATGATAACAAATATAAAGAACGATACCCTTGGCTAGACAAAATAATAGAAGAAAGAGATTCAACTACTATTGAAGAACTAGACTCCACTCTGATTGCCTACATCATCAGAGGGAATTTTGAAAAAGTATGGCTTGCAATTCCAGAGGTGATTTCATGGGAAGAAATTGATGGATTTACATTTAAAGAAGGTCAGAACAAGTCTCATAGCCTGAGAATTTACCCTGAACTAGATATCTCAGACTGGATAAATCAGCTACGTGATAAAAATACGTTATCCATATCACAACTAAAATCAAAACGAATATGCGCACATCGCATAGACAATGGCCCATCATATAAATGGAGCGTGTATCGCTGCCTCAATGCTGAAATTGATTTAAATGAGAAAAAATACATATTGAACGATGGAAGTTGGTATAACATTGAACATAATTTTGTTCAAGAAGTTAACAACTACTTTAGCACCATCCCAGATTCTGATATTTATCTACCACCGTACCATTCAAAAACAGAGCCAGAGTATTTAAGATCAATAGCAGATGAAGATTCACGATATGCACTAATGGATCAAAACAATATCATGATTGGCGGGAAATTAAGTCGCATCGAGTTCTGTGATTTATATTCGAAAGAAAAAGAAATAATTCATGTTAAGAAATATTCTGGATCGAGCGTACTTAGCCATTTATTTTCCCAAGCACTTGTTTCTGCAGAGTGCCTCCTTCACGATATCAAATTCAGGAAAGATGTTAACGAACTCTTGCCTATGGATTTTCGACTACCGTCCCCAGAGGGTCGACTGGACCCGAGCCAGTATAGTATCTGCATTGCAATAATGTGCAAATATAGTGGGCCACTTGACATACCTTTCTTCAGTAAAGTTAGCTTTAAAAACGCAGCAGTATCATTAAAAAGGCTAGGATTTAATGTTTTCAAGCTAAAAATTAATAAAACATAATCGCATGGTGGTAGGTTGAACTGAACCATGCAAAGCCTAACGTCCACCGCGTCATTAAAGGCCTGGTGTCCGCTTCGCGGACAATGATTTAGGTGCCGGTCCCGCCCGGCTGAACGGGTCCATTTCTTTTGCTTCGCCAAAAGAAATAGACGAAAGAAAAGGCGACCCAACAGCGCTGCGAAACCCCGCCCCCAAAGCCCTTCCCAAGGCGCCGCCGAACTCGCGGGGCGCTAACGTCGCCCCGCTCAAACAGACTGCGGCTTAAAACCTTGAAAAGGGCTTCGGAGTCGGCTTGCGCTGATGGGATAGGGGCAAGTCGGTTCGGCTCTATAATCGACTAACCACGCCCATTCGCTATTCATCGCTCACAAAACGCAAACACGTTTGCGATGCGCCCCAATCCCTTCAAGCCTGCCGCCGGGTGGCAGACCCGAGGTTTTAAGCGGCTGTCTGTTTGAGCCCCGCGACGTTAGCGCGGGGCGAGTTCAGCCGCGCCTCGGGCCTGACAGGACCCGGCGGGAAGCCGCAGGCCAGGCTTGCAGGGTGGCCTTTAGGGGTGGAGGGGATATTTGGCCACGCAAATATCCCCTCCCTGCCGCCGGGCAGCCCCGGCAATCCAAATCATCATCCGCGCAGCGGATTCTACGTACCGCTTCAAAACCTAGCCCCACTCCTACCCCATCAGCTTGCCTGACAAGCCTTCCAGCCGGATAATCTCACCCGTGCCCTTCAATAGCGGCACCGGGATTGGCGTCCCGCATTCAGGCGGACTTGTGTGCAAGGCTGGACCTTGTCGCGTCCGTACACCATCGCACGTCCTCTATGGCGGGCCATGGTGGGAGCATCTATGATGCGCCGCTCCTGGATCGGTACGCCAATCCCGCCATGTGCCTGCCACCCCTACTTGGCGTTGGGGTTGGCAGGGTTAAGCACCTATCCAGGAGGGTTTTGCCATGCCTAGCATCACCCGCAGTTCGTCGCGCCTCGCGTTCTCCCTGAACAACCAAGCCCCCACGCATCCGCCCAGCCTATTGGCCATGACCCGGCTGCATGAAGCCTTTGCCGCCTTGCAGGAGCAGTTGGCCAATAAGGACCAGTCCAAAGTCAGAGAGCCGGCCGCGCGCGTCGCGCATTTGTGCCAGGACATCGAGCAGGCAGTGGTGGAATCCATCTGCCACTTGGCCCATGGCCAGTTGGGTTTGCAGTCCGTGATCGATCTATTGGCTTGCCTGGGCGACGACGTGCGCCTGCCGTCCAGCCGCATCAAGGAATTGCTGGAGCCGCTGGATAAACGGATGAACCAGTCTCTCACCCTGCTCACCCGCGTGCTGTAAGCCCTGCTCCATAAATGCCAACAGCCAGCTGCTTCACTACGGCTGGCTGTTTTGGACTCTTCGATGCGTCGGCCGGTGCCATGCCCGGCGGGAAGACGGCGGCATCGACTGGTTTCTGGCCGGGTATCGCACCCTGCGCGCTACATTTACGACACGCCTGCCTCCCATGGCCCGTCGGCCTGTTTATCGTCATAATCCGCCGTTTCAAATCAAGCGGCGCCGCCCATGAAACCACTCATCGCCATCCTGCTGCTGTGCTGCGGCTTCGCCCAGGCTCAGGGCTTTCCGGCCGGCGTATTCGGCCACGAATACACCGCGCAAGCCGGCGAACCGGTCTGGAACCTGCGCCAGGTTGGCGATGGACTAGCGTTGAGCGGCAATGACGGAACCGCGCCCGTATTGCTGCACAATTTATCGGCAGAGGAACGGGCCGCTTTCTGGCAAAAGATGGGATGGCCAGCGGCAAGCAGCGCGGCGGCGCAATGCGCCGGCAATGGCGACGATCTGTTTTGCCAGGTGCCCAAGCGCGTTCGCGCCGGCATTGCCTGGCTGAAAGACAATGGGTCGGACTTTTTCTATTACAGCGAGATGGCCGGCGTGATGGAAATCAGCCGGCTGCCGCCGCGCTGATTTCCCGCCGCCACGCCTTGTTTCCGCGCCGCGTCAGCGCCCCATCTTGCGCAAGGCGGCCGCCCTCGCCTCAAACTGGGCGAAGCGCTGCTCCAGCCGCTGTTGCTGCCGCGCCTTGTCCGCCGGGCTGAGGAAGGAATAGCGGATGCTGTTGTAGACAGTGCGCTTCAGCTCGTCGTACGAGGGCTGGTAGCGGTTGACGTACAGCAGGTATTCATTGCTGATGTCGCTGCGCGACACGCCCTCGTCGTCGGTGGAGATCACGAACGGCACGCCGTACTTGCGGTACAGCAGGATGGGATGCGCGGCGCCCTGCACGCCCAGGATGAACTGGTTGCTGGTGAGGTTGATTTCCACCGCCACGTCGCGGCGGCGCATCTCGTTCAGCAGGCTGTCCGGGCGGCTTTCGTGGCCGACGTCTATGCCGTGGCCTATCCGCTGCGCGCCGGCCAGCTCCACCGCCAGCCGGATGTGGTCGCGCAGGCCCTCCGGCGGCACCATGCCCAGCACCAGTTCGCCGGCGTGCAGCGCCAGCTTCACATCGGGAAAGCGCTGCTTGAGGAAGTGGATCATGCGCATGTGCAGTGCGTAATCGCGCATCGCCACGATGCCGTTTTCCGGGCCGACGATGTTCAGGCCCACCACCAGCGGGTTGTCGTGCGCGGCGGCGAAGCCGGCGTACAGGGCGGAGAAGGTGGCCGACGGCTTGTTGTTGCGCGAGACATAGGTCTGGAAGCGCAGCGTGAAATCGTCGTCGTCCATGCCCTGGGCGAAGCCGGCCAGATCCTGCCGGTAGCGCTGGACTTGCTCGGCGGTGGAGGCGTCCGCCGCCAGCGCCGCCGTGGCCTGGCCCAGCGCCTGCTCGATGGCGGCCGGAGCGGCGTCCGGAGCCAGGCTGTCCAGATTGACGGCCAGCGCGCTGTTGCCGGATGGCGCGCCGCGCAGCATGGTTTCCAGATATTGCAGATTTTCCGCCTTGGCCCGGGTTTTCAGCAGCTGCAGGCCCTCGCGCGGCGAATAGCCGGAAACGCCGCCGAAATAGCCGAAGGTGTCGAAAAACTGCTTGTCCGGCGGGGGCTGGTCATGGCTGTGGTTGTCGAAATCCTTGTCCGACCACAGCGTCAGCAGCTTGCGGTACAAGGCGTTGTCGTCCTTGATCTGGCTGCCGCTCAGGCAGGGCGCGCCCGGTTGCGCCTGATCCGGCTTGGTTTCTATTCTCAGCGTGGTCGGGTAGACACAGTACTTCTGCTTATCCACCCAATCGAGATAGGTTTCGGCGTACAGCGCGCCGGTGTAGTGGTGATGCAGATCGCCGCCCTTGGGCAGCATATTCATCAGCATGCCCAGTTCGGCCCCCCGCCCCTTGTCGGCCAGCAGCTGCTGATAATAGGCGCGCGTCGCCTGGTAATTCGTCTTTTGCTGCGCCGCGCCCAGCGGCGCCTCCGCCCGCGCGCCCAGCGGCAGCAGCGACAGCGACAGTTGCAGGCAGGCCAAAGCCAGTATCGATTTCACATTCGCTCCCATTCGCATTTTGACAACGACATAACCGTAACAGCGACGAAGGGAAACCGGAAGGATGGCGGCGTGGCAGCATGGCCAGCTGGACAAGGGCCAGCGGCCCAGACAAGAAGCGTACCAGCCGTAACAAAAAATAAGAAAAACAGCTATTTAGGATAGCTATAAAAGACCGATATAAAGCACAAGAAGTCCCGATCATCTCACCATGGAGCGACGCATACCGGCAAACTCAGGCGAACCTTCCGATCCCGCACTCTGATTGGTTGCGCCGCGCCACACCGCCATCCGCAGCACCCACCAGACCGCTATTCCGGCCAGGACTCCGGCAACGGTCACACTGCGAGACGACAGGCGGCAGCGACGCCAGATTGCCAGCGCTCTGCGCGACAACGCCAACTCAGGCCATCCTCAGCAGGATGGCCTTTGTTATGACAGGCCGGGCCATGCCGTGCGGCTTTTACCAAACTTTTACCGTTTGCCGCGGCACTCGGCGTCCTGTGGCGGTCTATTCCTGTTTCGTCATCTCGCGCAGGAAAACCGCCACATGCTGCAGAACTACTTCCCCATCCTGCTGTTCATCCTGGTCGGCCTTCTGGTCGGCGTATTGCCGCTGATGCTGGGCAAGCTGCTCGGTCCCAACCGGCCGGACCCGGAAAAGCTGTCGCCGTACGAGTGCGGCTTCAATGCCTTCGGCGACGCGCGAAAGCGCTTTGACGTCCGTTACTACCTGGTGGCCATCCTGTTCATCCTGTTCGATCTGGAAGTGGCGTTCATGATCCCGTGGGCGGTGACGCTCAAGGATGAACTGGGCTTGTTCGGCCTGGGAGCGATGGCGGTGTTCCTGGCCATCCTGGTCATCGGCTTCGTCTACGAATGGAAAAAGGGCGCGCTGCAGTGGGACTGAGCGCGCCCGGAGCCTGACCCCATCCAGCTAGGCCTGCGCGCAGGCCCGCCGCCTCGTCGCAGCGGGCGTAAGCTTGCCAATGATGGCGAGCATGCCCTCCCCGCGCCTGCTCGGATCTCGCGTGGCGGCCCAGGCCAATACCCGCTCCAGCCCAGACAATGCCGCCACGGCTTGAGGACGCCGCCCTCCGCCGTCTCCGCCGCGCGGACGGGAAATCCGACTGGTCGACGGCGGCCACGCTGAGCTCCGGGGCCTGCCGCATGCCGATGCAGCAGCTGGGGCGGTCTCTGAACCGGCCGCGAGGCCCCTTGCGCAATTAATTCACTCCGAAACATCAGCACCAGCACAAACCATTCCTTACGACACTCATGTCGCGTTCTCAGCCTGAAACGGATGGCGCCGCCGATTCACCCGCTCAAGCAGCCCAATTGCAATGCCAAAAGCATCTATTTTTGCGTAAAATAGCAGATTAAGCATAAAAACATCCTCTGCGACGCCAGCGTGAATACTTCTTTCTCCATGATTTGGCCCCTGCCCTGGCTGGCCGTTTTCTTGTCCGCCGCCAGCTGCGCCGACACGCCGCCTGCTTCGGACATCGCCGCCCGCCCGGCAGCGGTCTTCGCCAAGACCCGCCAGGCCTTCGAGCGAAACCAGCAATTGGCGCCGCAGGCCGCCCTGCGCTACCGGGTATTTCCGGCCAGGCCTGCAACCTTCTCGCTATGGCAAACCGGCCCGGCCGGCAAGACCCGGCTGCCGCAGTCTGCGGACACAGGGTTTTCAGCCGCCGCCCTCCTGGACGGATATGGCGTGCAGGCGGTGTCGGAGCGAAGCGGCGGTTTCGCCTGGCGGCCCGACATCCGCACGCCAGGCCTGCCGGACAATGCGCGCCGGCTGGGCGATTTGCGGCTGGAATGCCTGGTGGACGCGCAGGGCGGATTGAATCCGGGCGGCGAGGCAGAACTCTGCGAACCCGGCGAACGCAAAGCCGCCTGCCTGGACGAGGTGGCGAGCTGTCTGCGCCAGGCGTCGCTGGTCCTTCTAGGCCAGATGGAGCAAATGGGCCAGCTGCAGGTGGAGGCCGGCCCTTACCAGAATCGGCCCCGCCACTACCTGTTCATCGCCGATCAACCCCTGTTCTCCATCACGCTGGAACACGGCGATCAGAAGCTGGTGCTGCCGGCGATATGGCAGTACGGCAGCGCGATCACCACCAGTCCTTACGCCGCCTGGCCCTACCCGCGCGAATACCTGTACTCGCTGCCGCTGGAATCGGCGGACTGGCCGGACGACACCCGGGTCATCTTCGAAACCATGGCCAAACAACCATGATGCGCTCTCCTTTTCTTCCCTTTGTCTTCGCCGCCCTGCTGGGCGGCTGCGCCACCGTCGGCAACGCCAGACTGCAGGACGCCGACAATCAGGACATCCGGCAGCTTCTGCTCAGACAGGATGCCGCCGCTTCCGCCCGCGACCGGCTGCAAACCCTGCTTGGCCAGCCCGACGACCGGGTGCGCCTGGCCGCCGGCCGCGAAGTGTGGGTTTACCGCAGCGACAAGTACCAACCCAAGTGGCAGAACTTCACCAACGTGTCGCCGCTGTTCCGCAGCCAGTCCCACCAGACCAAGGAACTGGTGGTGCTGTTCTCCACAGGCGGCCAGGCCTTGCAATGGCGGCTGCTGGACGACAGCCGGGACGAAGACACCGGCCTGGTCAACCGCGCGCTGCGCATTCCCGCCGAAGCCGACAAAAGCTGAATCGGCTCCGCCCCGCCCCGAAACGCCATCCGGCATTCGCTTGTCCGAACGCCTCCGGCGCTCCATCCGCCGCCGCGGTCAGAATGCGCCAGCCTCCCATGCCATTGGCCATGGCTGCTTAAACAGCGCGCAAAGCGCTTCGCCGCCATCAGAGCGACAGCCTCATTCCACTCTTGCGCCGACACAAAAGAGTGGAACAAAAATGCCAGGCTCAATTAATTAAAATCAATTCCGGCCAATAAAAACCACAAAGACGAAACATAATAAAGAGCAATTGCTTCAATTTAGAAAATTGAAATATATGCTCTATTTCAAAGAATCGCAGCCAGCGCTGGCATAGCCAGAACCCGCTCGGCGTACTTAAAACAATTCAAATATTCAGAAAAAATTACATGCGTGAAATATGATTTACCTGCGGCGGCAAAAATCAGATTAACAACAATATGGTTGGTAAATAATTCAAGTTGCGCCCCATTATTTTTTCAATTAGCATCAACGCCCTTTACGGGGGACACCCTCGTAAAACCAGGCATTCCCGCCTTAATTTCCGTGAAAAAATAAAATGAAACACTTGCTGCTGCCCGCCGCCCTGTTGGCCCTCGGCCTGACCGGTTGCGCCTCGATTCTGAACGACCAAACCCAACAAGTTAACGTGTCCAGCTCCACCGGCACTGAAATCAAGGGCACCATCGATGGCCAAGCATTCAAAGCGCCCGGCATCGTCGACCTGAAGCGTGAAAACAAGAACAAGATCATCATGACCGAAACCGAAGGTTGCGCTCAGCAAACCGTCGCGGAAAAAACGGTCGATCCGAAATTCTTCATCAACATCCTGAGCGGCGGCGCGTTCGGCTCCACCACCGACTACTCCACCGAAAAAATGTGGAAGTACTCGGACAACATCGTTGTTTCCTGCCGGAAATAATGAAACTACGCGATATCATCGCCAAGGGCGGCAGCATTGCCGCCCTTTTTTGCTTGCTCGCGGCACACTGCGCCCAGGCCGAAGACAGCCTGCCCGAGCAGTTGATCGCCACGGCGCGCTCCGCGCGTCTGGCCGAAACCATCGAGTGGCAATCTCTGCTGCATAGCCAGAACGGCGAGCCCCTCGTCACCGATCCGGATTTTCTTCTCTCCGGCCAGCCCTTCTCCGCAGCCCGGGAACTCGACGCGACGCTGCGCCTGTTGTACGGCGGCGCTCAGGACGCGGTCTGCCGCTTCCCTGCTCGCTACTGGTGGCTGCGAAAAGCGCTTAACTCGCCGGAATTGCCGCTGGACCAATGCCAGGAAGTGGCGGACTTCCGCGCGCGCGCGCCGATGGACCGCATCAGTCTGGTATTCGCCAGCGAAAACCAGGCCTTGCCCGCCAGCATGCTGGGGCATGCTTTCCTGAAGATTTCCGGCGCGCGGCCGGACGGGAGCCCTCTGGAGCACGCGATCTCCTTCTACACCGACGCCGATACCTGGAACCTGCCCAAGCTGCTGGTGGACAGCCTGCTCATCGGCAAGACCGGCTATTTCGCGCTGTCGCCTTATCACGAGCAATTGCGGCGCTACGTCGATCAGGAGCAGCGCAGCGTCTGGGAATACGATTTGTCGTTCGACGCCTGGCAGCGCGAACTGATCCGGCTGCACCTGCTGGAACTGAAGCGGGCGCGGCTGACCTACTTTTTCCAGAAGTACAATTGCGCGACCGTCATCCACTTCATCATGGGATTGAGCGGCAAGCCGCTGCCGGCCAAGCGCTGGCTGGCGCCGATGGAACTGGTGCGCGAAGCCAGCGACGCTGGCCTGGTCCAGGCCAGCAGGATGATCGCGCCCAGCCGCTGGCTGGTGCGGACCCTGGATGAAACGCTGCCCGCCGCCCGCCGCCGGGAAAACCAGCGCGCGCTGGCGGAGGGCGAAATGCCCGCCGGCCTGGCGCAGCCGCCCAGCCCCGAAGGCTTTCTGCAATTGGAGCACGCGCAGGCGCTCAACCAGCACCTGTACCTGGAACAACAGCTGGCCCGCGAACGCTGGCTGTCCAACGCCGCGCGGCTCGAGGCCCTGGAGCGGGAGCGCTACCCCGGGATGTCTCTGGACATGAGCAAGGGCTTTGGTCCGATGTCCACGCCGCCCTCCTCCCAGGCCAGCCTGTCCTGGCTGCGGCGCGACGGCGAAGACAATCTGGAAATCAGCCTGGTGCCCGCCTCCCATCGCCTGGACGACGACAACCGCGGCTACAACCAGGAAAACGAGCTGCAAATCCTGGCCCCGACGTTCCGGATGCCTCTGCGCGGCGGATCGCCGAGACTGCAGCAATTCGTGCTGTACGGCATGCAGACCCTGCTGCCGCGCGACCCGATCGCCGGCGGTCTGGCGGGACGGCTGAACATCGCCTACCAGCAGCAACTGGATCAAAACTTGCAGGAGCGGTCCGTCGCGCAAATCAACGGCGCGCTCGGCCTGGCCCGGCGCGTCCAGCGCGACGCGGACTTCTACGCGCTGGCGGGCGGCGGGCTCGCCGCCACCGGCAGGCAAGGCTACGCCTTCGGCGAACTGGAAGGCGGCGTGATGGTGCGCGAACTATGGGACATGAAAACCTGGCTGTCGGTCAGCCGGCATTTCAATCAGGCGGACAGCGGCAGCGCATTCAGCCGCGTCAGCCTGCGGCAGATCCGCTACCTGAACCGGCATCAAAGCGTGTCCGCCAGCTGGAAACAGGTGCAGTCTGGCGCCCTCGTCCGCCGCGAATGGCAGCTGGGTTACAAGCAGCTGTTCTGAAAACGGGCGGGCGAAGCGGAAATATTCCCGACACGTAACAACCTGGCCGGGATTATTGTGTACCATTTTAACGTACCCATCCCGCCTGTTCCGCCATGATAGTCCGCAACATTCCGTCCTGGTTCCGCCTGCTGTTCGTCTGGCAAGGCTCGGTGCTGCCGCGCATCCTGCCGCGGCTGATGCTGGTGCTGGCGGTGGCCATCGCCGCCGCCTCCATCCGCCACTGGTGGCTGGCCAGCCTGCGCGAGTCGTCGCTGGGCATCCCCACTTTCACCTTGCTGGGCGTATCGCTGGCGATCTTCCTCGGCTTTCGCAACTCGGTCAGCTACGACCGCTTCTGGGAAGCCCGCAAGCTGTGGGGCAGCCTGCTGATCGTCAGCCGCTCGCTGGGGCGGCAAATGCTGGCGGCGCTGGGCGACGACGCCGACAGCCGCCGCTTCGTCGACGCCGCCTGCGCGTTCGCCTACGCGCTGAAGGCGCAGCTGCGCGGCGACGACGCCGACCAGCACCTGAAACGGCTGCTGCCGGCGGAAGAGCGGGAGCGGATCATGGCCGGCGGCTTCCGACCGGCGCTGATCCTGGCCTGGCTGGGCCGCGAGGCGCAGCGGCTGCAGCGCGAAGGGCGGCTGAGCGAGCTGCAATGGCACGCGCTGGACCGCAATCTGAACACGCTGTCGGAAATACTGGGCGGCTGCGAGCGCATCGCCACCACGCCGATGCCCTTCACCTACCGCGTGCTCTTGAACCGCACGGTGACCATCTACTGCCTGCTGCTGCCCGCCGGGCTGGCCAGCAGCATAGGCTGGCTGACGCCGCCGATCGCGGTGTTCATCGCCTACACCTATTTCGCGCTGGAACAGATCGCCGAAGAGCTGGAGGAGCCGTTCGGCACCGAGGGCAACGACCTGCCGCTGTCCACGCTGTGCCACACCATCGAATCGTCGCTGCGCGAGATGCAAGGCCTGCCGATGGAGACGCCGCCGCCGCCCAAGCGCGGCGTATACCTGCATTGAGCGCCGGGTGGCAATGACATTGGAGTTTGCATAGAATGGACGGCTCCGAACGACCCCCGGCGCCCCCATGTCCCTGACCCGCCTGCTGTTCAGCTTCGTCTCCCGCCATTGGCGCTCCTACATCCTGGCCGCGCTGATGCTGGCCGCGGTGGCGGTGCTGACCGTGATGATCCCGCGCCAGGTGGGCCATATCGTTGACGCGCTGGTGGCGCGGCGGCTGTCCGGCGACGCGCTGCTGATGGAGCTGGGCCGGCTGCTGGCGATGGGCCTGGCCATCTACGCCCTGCGCGTGGGCTGGCGGCTGCAGCTGTTCACCGCCTCGTACAAACTGGGCGTGGAGCTGCGCGGCAAGCTGTACCGCAGCCTGGCCGGACAAGGCCCGGCCTTCTTCCAGCGCCAGCGCACCGGCGACCTGATGGCCCGCGCCACCAACGACATCGACTCGGTGGAGATGGCGGCGGGCGAAGCGATGCTGGCTGGCTTCGACGGCCTGCTGACCCTGGCGCTGGTGCTGGCGATGATGACGCTGGGCGTGGACTGGCGGCTGGCGCTGGCGGCGCTGCTGCCCTTTCCCTTCATGGCCTGGGCCTTCGCCCGCATTTCCGACCACATCCACCGCGAATGGGGCGAGGCCCTCTCCCGTTTCGGCCAGCTCAACGACCATGTGCAGGAAACCCTTTCCGGCGTGCGCACGCTGCGCGCACTGGGGCTGGAGGCGCGCAACGACGCCGAACTGTCCCGGCTGGCGGCCGCGGCGTCGGACAGCAGCTTCGAGGCCCAGCGCTGGGAGGCCGCGTTCGAGCCCGCCGTCGGCGTCGCCCTGGTCACCGCCACCGCCATCGCGCTGGCGCTGGGCGGCTACCTGGTCTGGCACGGCCAGCTGACCATAGGCGCGCTCACCAGCTTCAGCATGTACCTGGTGCAGCTGATCTGGCCGATGTTCGCCGCCGGCTGGGTGCTGTCGCTGCTGCAGCGCGGCGCCGCCGCCTGGCGCCGGCTGCAGCCGGTGCTGGACGCCGAGCCCGACGTCGCCGACGACGGCAGCCGGACCGAACTCGCGCCCGGCGCGTTGGTTTTCGACGACCTCACCTTCCACTATTCGGAAGACGCCGCCGCGGCGCTGCGCCAGGTGTCGGCGCAACTGCCGCCCGGGCAGACCCTGGGCGTGGTCGGCCCCACCGGCAGCGGCAAATCCACGCTGCTGAAGCTGCTGATGCGGCAATACCCGCTGCAACAAGGCGCGATACGCTGGAGCGGGGCCGACATCGACGACTACTCGCTGCAAACCCTGCGCGGCGCGATCAGCTGGGTGCCGCAGGAAGCCTTCCTGTTCTCCGCCAGCGTGGCGGAAAACATCGCGCTGGCGCGGCCGGACGCCGGCCCGCAAGAGATCGAGCGGGTGGCGCGGCTGGCGGCGGTACACGACGACATCCTCCGACTGCCGCAAGGCTATGCGACGCCGGTGGGCGAAAAAGGCGTGGCGCTGTCCGGCGGCCAGCGCCAGCGGCTGGCCATCGCCCGCGCGCTGCTGGCCGACGCGCCGCTGCTGCTGCTGGACGACGCGCTGTCGGCGGTGGACACCGATACCGAGAGCCGCATCCTCGGCCATCTGCGCGAGGCGCGGCGCGGCCGCAGCGTCATCATCGTCAGCCACCGGCTGTCGGCGGTGGCCGACGCCGACCACATCGTGGCGCTGAACCATGGCCGCATCGCCGAGCAAGGCAGCCATGACGAGCTGCTGCGGCAAGACGGCTGGTACGCCAGCCAATGGCGCTATCAACAACTGGAGGCCAGCCTCGATGAAATCTGACGCCAACCGCCTGCAAACCCGCGAAGCGGTCTCCCTGCTCATCGACGCCGCCCGCCCCGACCGCCGCCATCTGTGGCGGGGCGGATTCTGGCTGATGATCGCCGCCTTGCTGGAAGCCGGCGCGCCGCTGCTGGGCAAGGTATTCATCGACAACTACCTGCTGCCGCACCGGCTGGACTGGAGCGCCATCGCCGGCCTGCTGGCCGGCAGCCTGCTGCTGGGCCTGACCGCCGCCGCGCTGCGCTACCGCCAGCTGGTGCGGCTGGCCGGCGTGGCGATGCGCGCGGTGCTGCGGCTGCGCGAGCGGGTGTACGGCCATGTGATGCGGCTGCCGATGGCCTTCTTCGACAAGGCGATCACCGGCCAGCTGGTCAGCCGCGTCACCAACGATACCGAATCCGTCAAAGCGCTGTACGTGCAGGCGCTGTTCGTCATCCTCAACAGCAGCATCGTGGTGCTGGGCGCGCTGGCGGCGATGGCCTGGCTTGACTGGCGGCTGATGCTGGTTTCCCTGCTGCTGTTCCCGGCCACCCTCGCCATCGTCTGGCTGTACCAGCGGCTGAGCGCGCCGTCGGTGGCCCGCGCCCGCGCGCTGCGCAGCGACATCAACGCCCAGATGGCGGAATCCATCTCCGGCATCTCCGTGCTGCAAGCCAGCAACGCCGAAGGCCGCTTCATCGGCCGCTTCGACGACACCAACCAGCGCTATTACCACGCGCGGCTGCGCGAGCTGCGCGCCAACGCCTGGCTGCTGCGCCCGGCGCTGGACCTGCTCAACGTGCTGCTGCTGGTCGCGGTGATCCACAGCTACGGCCAGCGCCCGCTGGACGGGCTGGAGATCGGCGTGCTGTACGCCTTCGTCGGCTACATCGGCCGGGTGGTGGAGCCGCTGATCCAGATCACGCTGCAATTCGGCCAGCTGCAGCAGGCGGTGGTGGCCGCCAGCCGCGTCAGCCAGCTGTTGGCCGAGCCGGCCGCGCCGCAAGCCTCGGAAGCCGGCCATGTCGCCGACGGCGCGGTCAGCTTCCGCGGCCTGCGCTTCGGCTACCAAGCCGAGCATCCGGTGCTGCACGATCTGAGCCTGGATATTCCGGCCGGCAGCTTCATCGGCATCGTCGGCCACACCGGCAGCGGCAAATCGACGCTGCTGTCGCTGCTGCTGCGCTTCTACCGGCCGCAGCAAGGCGAAATCCTGATCGACGGCCAGCCGCTCTACGCCATCGGCGACGCCGCCTTCCGCGCCGGCGTCGGCCTGGTGCCGCAGGACCCGTTCCTGCTGGCCGCCAGCGCGCGGGAAAACATCGACATGGGCCGCGGCCTGCCGCAAGGCGAGATAGAGGCCGCCGCCCGCGCCGCCGGCGTGCACGAGCTGATCCTGTCGCTGGAAAACGGCTACGACAGCGATATGGGCGAGAGCGGCGCGCGGCTGTCCAGCGGCCAGAAGCAGCTGATCGCCATCGCCCGCGCGCTGGCGGGCAAGCCGCGCATCCTGCTGCTGGACGAAGCCACCTCGCGCATCGACAGCGAAACCGAGCAGCTGGTGCAGCAGGCGCTGGCGCGGCTGGCCGGCAAGATCACGCTGATCTCCATCGCCCACCGGCTGTCCACCATCCGCGACGCCGACGCCATCGTCGTGCTCAACCACGGCCGCATCGCCGAATCCGGCGACCATGACGCGTTGATGCGGCACGGCGGCATCTACCACAAGCTCTACCTGCTGCAGCAGCTGCAGCCGGAGGAGCAAGATTGAGTTTGGAACTGCGCGCCGCCATTCGTGCCGAAGTGGCCGCCATCATTGCGCTTGATGAACTGGAAGCGGAACACCTCCAGGCCTCGCTAGCCTGGATAGATTCGGACGCCGAGTTGTACCGGCGGGAAAAGCCAGCCACACCGCCTGAACACCTATCGACCTACTTCGCGCTGATGGACGAGACCGGCATGCTGCTGGTGGATCACAAGAATGCCAGACTGTGGCTGCCCCCCGGCGGCCATGTCGACCCCGACGGACACCCCCGCGACACAGTAGCGCGCGAGTTGTTCGAAGAGCTGGGCGTCAGCGGCTTGCCTGTGCCCGCCGCCTCATTCATCACCCGCACGGAAGTCGCCCGCCGCCATCTGGATGTGACGCTGTGGTACGCGCTGCCGGTTTCGCGGACGCTGCCGCTGCGCTACGACCAGACGGAGTTCCACGAGGCGCATTGGTTCGATTTCGACCAGTTGCCTTATTCTGACAGCGACCCGCATCTGGCGCGCTTCGCCGCCAAGTTGGCTAAAATAATCGCTTGAACCGGGCCGCGCCGCGGCCCTTCCCCATACCGGAGCTCCGATGCTACGCCCGCCCGCCCTCGCCAGCCTGCTCTGCCTGTCGCTGACCGCCCTGTCCTGCCATGCCGACGATGGCAAGGATCTCGATCTGTCCATCAGCACCGAGCTGATGACGCGGCAAACCTCATACGGCAATTCGTCGCGGCTGCAGCCCAGCGTGGACCTGCAATACCGCACCCGTTTCGGCGCGCTCTACGTGCAGGACGGCGAAGGCGGCTGGGCGCTGCCGGCGCCGGCCGGCTGGGTGTCGCTGGGCGTGGCCAGCGAGCCGGCCTGGAGCCTGGGCGGCGGGGTGTCGCAGAGCCTGGCGCTGGCGCGCTACGGCTTCGACCTGCCGCGCGACGGCAGCCTGTCCTTCGGCTACGCCAGCCGCATCGGCGACAGCCATCCCGGCCAGTTGCTGGTAGCCACGCTGGACGCGCCGCTGGGCGACTGGATGGGCCAGAAGTTTTCAGTGCTGGGCTGGGCCAGCCTGGCCAACCAGAAGCGCCGGCTGGGTTTGAATCACCATGACGACGGATCTGGCTGGCAGCTGGAGCAAAGCAATCTGTTGCTGGTGATGTCGCACCCGCTCTCCCGCCACTGGACGCTGGACCTGGGCGCCGGCAGCCGCTGGGCCGCGGAAAACACCGGCGAGCATACCGCCGGCTGGCAGACGCTGCTGGGCTTCACCTGGAAACTGTGATGCGCTTCGATCCGCTGCCGGCAGAAGACTGCCTGATAGACAGCCACTGCCACCTGGACGCGCCGGAGCTGGCGCCGGACGTGGACGGCGTGGCGGCGCGCGCGCGCGCGGCGGGCGTCGGCCAGCTGCTGGTGCCTGCAGTGATGGCCGACACCTTCGATGACGTGCTGGCGATGCGCGAGCGCTACGGCTGCTGGATCGCCTTCGGCCTGCATCCTATTTACCTGGACCGGCATCTGGACGAGCACCTGGCCCTGCTGGACGCGTACCTGGCGCGGCATGCGCCGGCCGCCGTCGGCGAGATCGGCCTGGACTTCTACCTGCCGGAGCTGGACCCGGCGCGGCAGGAGGCGCTGCTGGTCGAACAGCTGAAGCTGGCGCGCAAACACAGCCTGCCGGTGGTATTGCACGTGCGCCGCTCGGTGGACCGGGTGCTGAAATACCTGCGCGAGCAGAAGATCGAATGCGGCATCGCCCACGCCTTCAACGGCAGCGAGCAACAGGCGCAAGCCTTCATCCGCCAGGGCTTCAAGCTCGGCTTCGGCGGCGCGATGACCTATAGCGGCTCGCGCCGCATCCGCGCGCTGGCGGCGACCTTGCCGCTCTCCAGCCTGGTATTGGAAACCGACGCGCCGGACATCCGCCCGGAGTACGCGCAGGACGCGCCCAACGAGCCGTTCCAGTTGGCCCGTTTCGTCGAGGTCCTGGCCGAATTGCGCGGCATGGAGGTCGCCCCGCTGCGGCGGGCGCTGCGGAACAACACCTTGGCGGCGCTGGCCCTGAACTAAGCGCCCGGCAAACAAAAGCCCCGGACTTGCCGGGGCTTTTGTTTGCGCGGAGCAGGGCCGCTCAGGTGCGGAAACGCTGCAGGCAGGCGTCCAGCTCCTCGGACAGGCCGCTCAGCTCGGTGGCCAGCTTGCTGGCCTCGGTGGCCGCCTCGGTGGTCTGGCCGTTCATCTGCGCGATCTGCTCGACATTGCGCGCCACCGACTGGCTGGCCAGGCTCTGCTCCTTGATCGCGTTGGCGATGTCGGCGATGCGTTGCACCGATTGCTGGGCCAGCTCACGAATCTGGCCCAGCGCGTCGGCGACGCTGGACGCGCTGACCACGCCGTTCTCGATCCGGCTGTTGGCCTGCTGCATGCTCTGGTAGGCGCGCTGGGTGTCGGCCAGCACGCCGTCGATGTGGCTGGAGATTTCGGTGGTGGCCTGGCTGGTGCGCTCCGCCAGCTTGCGCACCTCGTCCGCCACCACGGCGAAGCCGCGCCCCATCTCGCCGGCGCGCGCCGCTTCGATCGCCGCGTTCAGCGCCAATAGATTGGTCTGGTCGGCGATGTCGTGGATCACGCGGACGATGTCGCCGATGTCGGCCGAGCGCTGGTTCAGGCCATCCATCACGGTGGCGGTCTCGGTGATGGTGGTGGCGATCTGGCGGATCTCGCCGGCCGCCTTCTGCGCCAGCTCGGTGCCGGCGCTGGCCTGCTCCATGGTCAGCCGCGCCTGGCGCTCGACATCCTGGGTGCTGTCGGCCACCAGATTGATGCTGACCGACATCTGCTCGATCGCCGCCGCGCCGCTGGAGGCGGCCTCAGACTGGTGAACGGAGGCCGACGACACGTGTTCGCTGACGCCGGACAGCTGGCCGGCCGCCTGCGCCAAGCTGGCGGAATGCTGCTGCGACTCCACCACCACCGAGCGCACGCTGTCCACCAGCTTGCCCAGCGAACCAGCGACGCTGCCCAACTCGTTCTGGCCGAAATCCGGCAGCTGCAGCCGCAGATTGCGCTGGTCGGCCAGCTCCTGGCTAGCGTCGCGCATCTTCAGCAAGGGCTGGCGGATGGACGAAATAATGTACCAGGCGAACAGCGCGCCGACCCCCAGCGCGATGATGATCTCGGTCATCAGTTGGCTGCGCACCGTGGTGGCGGTGGCGTCGATCTGGTCATCCAGCAGGCCGACCGCGTCGGCCGCGGCCTTGGCCAGTTCTTCGGCCGTGCCTTCCATCTGGTGGATGTTGTCCTTGTACTTGTCCAGTTCGTGGTTGGCGTCGGCGGTGGACGCCAGCTGCTTGCCCTCCACCTGGGCCGACACCTTGCCGAAACCGTCGGCGTAGCCCGCCAGCAGCGTGCCGAGCTTGGCCAGCTTCTGGCTGGCGCCGTCGTCCAGCGGATGACTGCCCGCCTGCTGGATCGCCTTCTGCGCGCCGGCCAGCGCTTCCTTCCACTTGCCCTGGTACTCGGCGCGCTTGGCGTCGCTGGCGATATTGATGAAATAGTCTTTCTCGAAACGGCGCAAATTGCCCATGCTCCGCTGCAATTCGACGATGTCGGTATAGAACACCAGTTCCTGCGAGCTGACCTCGGCCGCGCGCCGGGTGATCTTGTTCAGTCCCAGCTGCGTGAACACGCCGGTGAGCACCAGGGCCGCCAACAGCAGCCCGAAGCCGAGGGTAATCCTGGCCGCGATAGAAAAATTCCGCATTGTCACTTCCCCACACCCGATGAGATAAATAGTGGCCGGGCTGAGCCCGGTCCGTTTTGTGCAGCGATTCTAGATGAGCGTCCAGCCGGCCTGCCAGCCACGGCATTCTGAACGGCTAAAATCACGCCATATCAGTGGCAAAAAGCTCAAAAAAAAACCGGCATCATGGGATGCCGGTCTTGTTCTTGATTCTGGCTAGTCTCAGGCCTTGAGCTTCTTGAAGCTCCTGGCGTATCCCAACACACAGATGAAGAATAGTGTACTGATCAGGACTTCACACCATGCCAATCGCTGCGACAGGCCATGGTCGGCCCAACCGCGCATCACGCCCTCGATGAAGAACCCCAGGATGAACATGCTGGACCACTGGTAGGTGTAGAGTTTGCCGGCCAGAATGCCGCGCAGCGGCAGCAACAGCAGCAGCGCCTTGAACGCCAGGAAGGAGCCTTCGGGGCGCAGCGGCGCCAGCCACAGCTCCCAGGCCAGGGTCAGCGCGATCAAGGCGATCAGCGCGGCGGACGCGCCGGCGCGGCAGGCTTCGCGGCTCATGGCGCGGACTCCGCCTGCTCCCGGGCGCGGGCCCTGCGCTCCAGCAGCGCCGCCACCAGCACGCCGGCCTCGAACAACAGCCACAGCGGCACCGCCAGCAGCGTCTGCGACAGCACGTCAGGCGGCGTGACGATGGCCGCGACCACGAAGGCGCCGACAATCACATAGGGCCGCGCCTCGCGCAGCTTGGCCACCGTCACCACCCCCATCCGCGTCAACAGCACCACCACCACCGGCACTTCGAAGGTGGTGCCGAAAGCCAGGAACATGCCGAGGACGAAGGACAGGTATTTGTCGATGTCGGTCATCATGCTGACGCCGGCCGGCGTCACCGCGGACATGAAGTGGAACACCACCGGGAACACCAGGAAATAAGCGAAGGCCATGCCGGTGAGGAACAGCACCAGGCTGGCCAGCACCAGCGGCAGCACCAGCTTCTTCTCGTGGCTGTACAGGCCCGGCGCGATGAAGGCCCAGACCTGGTACAGCGTATTGGGCAGCGAAATCAGGAAGGCCACCAGCATGGTCACCTTCATCGGCACGAAGAAGGTGGACGTCACCTCGGTGGCGATCATGCTGCCGCCCTGCGGCAACGCGTCCAGCAGCGGCTTGGCCAACAGGTGGTAAATGTCGGACGACCAATGGAACAGGCCGAGAAACACCAGGGCGATGCCCAACAGGGCGCGCACCAGCCGGGTGCGCAGCTCGATCAGGTGCGCGAGCAGCGGTTGTTCGTTCATTCGCGGGCTTGTGATGCGGAGGGTTGGGAAGCGGGCCGGTGCGCCGGCGCGTCGTCGAACAGATCCAGCTGATTCTCGTCGCGCGGCGGCGCAGCGTCGGCCTGGGCGGCCGGCGCCTCCTCAGCGGGGCGGGCCTCGGCCTCCCTCGCCTCGGCGTCCGGCTCGAGGCCGCCGTGTATCGTGCGCTCGGCTTCGTGGAAAGGCTCGGCCGCCTCATCGGCCAGCGCGCGCGCGTCGGCGGCGCCCTGGTCTATCGTGTCGCGGACCTGCTGCACCTCGGCCTCCAGCTGGCCGCGGAAACTCTGCGCGGCGTCCTGCAGATCCTGCCGGATGCTGTCCAGCCCCTGCAGATTGGCCTGCTGCTGCATGTCGGCCTTCACATTGGCGACGAAGCGCTGCGCGCGCGCCACCAGCGCGCCGACGGTGCGCGCCACCGTGGGCAGCCGCTCCGGGCCCAGCACCACCAGCGCCACCACGCCGATCAGGACGAATTCGCCGAAACTGATGTCAAGCACGCCGCGTCACCACGTCATTTCTTGTCGGCTTCGCCGTCGATGATGCGGCCGGCGTCCTTGGCCGGCGGCTGGCCTTCCTTGGCGCCTTCGTTCATGCCTTCCTTGAAGCCCTTGACCGCGTTGCCGAGGTCCTTGCCGATGCTGGGCAGCTTTCTGGTG
Organism: Chromobacterium sp. INPA-IVC; assembly: GCF_059047085.1. Classification (NCBI taxonomy): domain Bacteria; kingdom Pseudomonadati; phylum Pseudomonadota; class Betaproteobacteria; order Neisseriales; family Chromobacteriaceae; genus Chromobacterium; species Chromobacterium sp. INPA-IVC. The sequence goes on from NZ_JBTNLS010000002.1 coordinate 382,850, forward strand.
CCGAACACCAATACCACGATCAGCAGCACGATCAGCCAATGCCAGATGCTCAGAGAACCCATTGTGACTCTTCCTTGATGAAAATACGGGAGCCGCGCTCAGCCCTTGTGGCCGAACACGTGCACGTGCAGATGGAATACTTCCTGGCCGCCGCCGCGGCCGGTGTTGATGCCGGTCTTGAAGCCGGACTCCAGGCCCTGCTCCTTGGCCAGCCGGGGCGCCAGCGTCAGGATCTTGCCCAGCACCGCCTCGTGCTCGGGGCCGCAATGGGCCAGCGAGTCGACGTGCCGCTTGGGGATGATCATGAAATGCACCGGCGCGATCGGACGGATGTCGTGGAAGGCCAGCACGTCGTCGTCCTCGTAAACCTTGTTGGCGGGAATCTGGCCCGCCACGATCTTGCAGAAAAGGCAGTCGCTCATCGTTGGTATTCCGTAATCAGGCTGTGGGGTTGCGCGAGGCCTTCTCGTCCAGGCCGGAAATGCCCTCGCGGCGGTGCAGTTCCATCACCACGTCTTCCGGACGCAGGCCATGATATGTCAACAGCACCATGGTATGGAACCACAAGTCGGCCACTTCGCGCACCAGATGCAGCTTGTCCTTGTCCTTGGAGGCCATCAGCGTTTCCGCCGCCTCTTCCGCCACCTTCTTCAAGATGGCGTCCTCGCCCTTGTGGAACAGCGAGGCCACATAAGACGATTGCGGTGCCGCCTCGCGCCGGGCCTCCAGCGTATCGGCGATGCTCTTCAACACGTCCGGGGTCATATCCTTATCCTTTCGAGCCCTGTTCAGGCCCTGATGCCCGCCAGCCTTCCAGTATACGGCGCGGGCATGACATTCTGACAAAGCCGGTCCGCCATTGTAACCCGGCCGGCGGCGCCGGCGTTGACCGGCCGCAATTCAGGGATGGTAGATGGCGCGCGGGTCTTTCAGCACCGCGTCCACCGTCGTCCAGCCGCCGTTCTCGAAACGGCGGTAGAAACAGCTCTCCCGTCCGGTGTGACAGGCGATGCCGCCGATTTGTTCGATCTGTATCACGATCACGTCGCCGTCGCAATCCAGCCGCAGCTCGCTGACGTTTTGCAGATGGCCGGACTCCTCGCCCTTCTTCCACAGCTTTTGCCGCGAGCGGCTCCAGTAGTGGGCGATGCCGGTGTCGGCGGTCAATTGCAGGCTTTCGCGGTTCATCCACGCCACCATCAGCACCCGGCCGCTGGCCGCGTCCTGGGCGATGGCGGTCACCAGGCCCTTGTCGTCCCACTTCACTTCGTCCAGCCAGCTCATAGCCTCACCTCGATTCCCGCGTCGCGCATCGCCTGCTTGGCTTCCGTCACCGTGTATTCGCCGAAGTGGAAGATGCTGGCCGCCAGCACCGCATCGGCATGGCCTTCCTTCACCCCGTCGACCAGGTGCTGCAGATTGCCGACGCCGCCGGAGGCGATGACGGGGATGTTCACCGCGTCCGACACCGCGCGCGTCAGCGGCAAGTTGAAGCCGGTCTTGGTGCCGTCGCGATCCATGCTGGTGAGCAGAATCTCGCCGGCGCCCAGCGCCTGCATCTTGCGCGCCCATTCGACGGCGTCCAGCCCGGTACGGTTGCGGCCGCCGTGGGTGAAGATTTCCCAGCGGTCGTTCTCCGGCGTCACCGCCTTGGCGTCCAGCGCGACGACGATGCACTGGTTGCCGAAATGATCGGACGCTTCGCGGACAAATTCGGGATGGGTCACCGCGGCGGTATTGATGCTGACCTTGTCCGCGCCGGCGTTGAGCAGGCGGCGGATGTCGGCGACGCTGCGCACGCCCCCGCCGACAGTCAGCGGGATGAACACCTGCTCGGCCACCGCCTCGATGACGTGCAGGATGATGTCGCGCTGGTCGGAGCTTGCGGTGATGTCGAGGAAGGTGAGTTCGTCGGCGCCCTGCTCGTTGTAGCGGCGGGCGATCTCCACCGGGTCGCCCGCGTCTCGCAGGCCCAGGAAGTTGACGCCCTTGACCACGCGGCCGGCGGTCACGTCCAGACAGGGGATGATGCGTTTGGCAAGCATGTGCGTTTCCAGAAAGCTTCAGGCGCGCCGAGGCGGCGGGACATGCCCGCCGCTCCCACGCGGTCAGCCGGCTCAGCCGGCCAGTTCGTCCGCCAGCGTCTGCGCGGCGGCGAAATCGATGCTGCCCTCGTAGATGGCGCGGCCGGTGACCGCGCCCTCCACGCCCTCGTCCGCCACCGCGCACAGCGCGCGGATGTCGTCGAGGTTGGTCAGGCCGCCGGAGGCGATCACCGGAATGGTCAGCGCCTGCGCCAGCTTGACGGTGGCCTCGATGTTGACGCCGGTCATCATGCCGTCGCGGCCGATGTCGGTGTAGATCACCGAGTTGACGCCGTAGTCCTCGAAGCGCTTGGCCAGATCGATCACGTTATGGTTGGTGATCTTGGCCCAGCCATCGATCGCCACCATGCCGTCCTTGGCGTCCAGGCCGACGATGACCTGGCCGGGGAAGGCGTCGCAAGCGTCGTGCAGGAAGCCCGGCGTCTTGACCGCGGCGGTGCCGATGATCACATAGGACAGACCCATGTCGAGATAGGCCTCGATGGTGTCCAGATCGCGGATGCCGCCGCCCAGCTGCACCGGCATGTCCTGGCCGACTTCGCCGAGGATGTCGCGGATCACCGCCAGGTTCTTGGGCTTGCCGGCGAAAGCGCCGTTCAGATCCACCAGATGCAGGCGTCGCGCGCCCTGGTCGCGCCAGTGGGCGGCAACCTTGACCGGATCGTCGGAGAAGATGGTGGCATCGTCCATTGCGCCCTGTCTCAGGCGCACGCATTGACCGTCTTTCAGGTCTATCGCGGGTATCAGCAGCATGGTGCTAGGTGTATTCGTGAGTTAAACATTGCCGTCCCAGGCCAGGAAGTTCTTCATCATCAGAAGTCCGGCCCGGTGGCTCTTTTCGGTGTGAAACTGCGTGGCGAATATGTTGCCACGCCCGACGATGCAAGCAAACCGCTGCGGATAATCGCTTTCCGCGAGCGTCAGCGCCGCGTCGGCCGGCGCGAAATGGTAGCTGTGGACGAAATAGAAGCGCTCGCCATCGGCGATGCCGGCGAACAAGGGATGGGACCGGGTCTGGTACACCTGGTTCCAACCCATGTGCGGCACCTTCAGGCGCTCGCCGCCGGCGACGAGATCGTCGGCGAAACGCCGCACATCGCCCGGAAACAGCCCCAGGCCAGCGGTATCGCCCTCTTCGCTATGTTCGAACAATAGCTGCGCGCCGACGCAGATTCCAAAAAACGGCTTGCTCTGCGTGGTTTCACGGACCGCCTCGGCCAGGCCGTGGCGGTTCAGCTCGCGCATGCAGTCCGGCATCGCGCCCTGGCCGGGGAAGACCACCTTGTCGGCCTTCACCACTGCTTCCGGGTCGCGGGTCAGGAAAATATCGGCGCCGTTTTCATTGGCGGCCTGCAGGGACTTCAGCACCGAGTGCAGATTGCCCATGCCGTAGTCGATGACTGCGACTTTCATCTTGCTACAAGCTCATGTTCGGGGTGTGGCAGAACTCCAGCGCGATGCCGCCCGGGTCCTGGAAAAAGACGGCGTAGTAACCGTCGCTGTAATGCGGATACTCGGCCGGCGCGTCGATGACGCGCGCGCCGATCTCCAGCAGCAGCGCATGCAGCGCGTCCACAGCCTGCCGGCTGGGCGCGTTGAAGGCCAGATGCTGCAAGCCGACGCCATGGCGGATGAAACCCGCGCCGTCCACCTGGCTCTGCTGCAGATAGACTTCATAGTTGCCCGCGGCATAGGCGGTCGGCCCAGCCGCGCGCCAGCCCATCGCCGGCATCGCGGCATCGTAGAAGGCCTTCGCCGCCGCCAGATCCGGCACCGACAGGCACAGGTGGTTGAGTCCGGCGATGCCAGGATCGACCCGGCTCATGCGCTCAGCGTCCCTTTGGTGGACGGCGTGATGCCGGCCATGCGCTCATCGTGCTCACAGGCCATGCGCAACGCGCGGCCGAAGGCCTTGAAGATGGTCTCGGCCTGGTGGTGGCTGTTGTGGCCGCGCAGATTGTCGATGTGCAGCGTGGCCATGCTGTGGTTGACGAAGCCGTGGAAAAACTCGGAGAACAGGTCCACGTCGAACTGGCCGATGCTGGCGCGGGTGTAGTCGACGTTGTAGACCAGGCCCGGACGGCCGGACAGGTCGATCACCACCCGGCTCAGCGCCTCGTCCAGCGGCACGTAGGCGTGGCCGTAGCGGCGGATGCCCTTCTTGTCGCCGATGGCTTTGGAGAAGGCCTGGCCCAGCGTGATGCCGATATCTTCCACCGTGTGGTGGGCGTCGATATGCAGGTCGCCCACCGCCTTGACGTCCAGGTCGATCAGGCCGTGGCGGGCGATCTGGTCCATCATGTGGTCGAGGAAGGGCACGCCGGTTTCAAATCGGCCGACGCCGGTGCCGTCCAGATTCAGGCTGACGGTGATCTGGGTTTCCAGCGTATTGCGGGTGACGGTTGCGGTTCTCATGGCTTCAGGCAAAAAAACGTTGGATGGCGGACAGCAGCGCGGCGTTCTCATCCGGGCTGCCCACGGTCAGGCGCAGGCAGTTTGCCAGCAGCGGGTGGCCGCCGTGCAGCTGCTTGATCAGAATGCCGGACGCCTTCAGGTGCTGGAACAGCGCCGGCGCGTCCGGCGCGCGGACGGTGATGAAATTGGCCTCGGACGGAAAGGCCGCCAGCGCCGGCAAGGCGGCCAGCGCCTCGGACAGCTTCGCGCGTTCGGTGCGCAATTCAGCCGCCTGGCGGTTGAACACATCCAGATGCTTCAGCGCGAAACGGGCGGCGGCGAGGGTCAGCACGTTGACGTTGTACGGCGGCCGCACCTTGTTCAGTTGCTCGATCCAGGCCGGGCTGGCCGCGGCGTAGCCCAGGCGGATGCCGGCCAGGCCCAGCTTGGACAACGTGCGCATCACCAGCAGGTTGTCCAGCTCGCCGGCCAGGTCCATGAAGCTGTCGGAGGCGAAGCTCTGATAGGCCTCGTCCACCACCACCAGTCCCGGCGCGGCGCGGCAGATCGCCATCACCTCGTCGCGGGCGTAGCGCGGCCCGGTGGGATTATTGGGGTAGGACACGAACACCACCGCCGGCTGTTCGCGCTCGATGGCTGCGAGCGTGGCCGGCAGATCCAGCGTGAAGTCCTCGCGCAGCGGCACGCCGACGTACTGCAGGCCGGAGAACAGCGCGTTCATCCTGTACATCACGAACGACGGCTCCAGCGCCAGCAGCTTGGCGCCGGGGCGCGCCAGCGCCTGGGTGACCAGCGTGATCAGCTCGTCAGAGCCGTTGCCGAGCACGATGTCGGCCGCCGCGGGAATGGCGAAGGCGGCGCGCAGATCGTCTTTCAGGCCGCCGCCGTTGGCGTCCGGATAGCGGTTCAACGCCACTTGGGCCAGTTCGGCGGCCAGCTCGTGCTGCAGCTCGATTGGCAGCGGCCACGGGTTTTCCATTGCGTCCAGCTTGATGAGGCCGGCGGCCGGAGCCACGTGGTAGGCGCCGATGGCGGCGATCTCGTCGCGTACGAGTTGCTTGGCGGTCAGTTTGGTCGTCATCGTGTGTCTGCGGCGCAAGCGCCGTCATGGGCCCGCGAGCGGGCAAAAAAACATCGTAACGCGTCGCGGCGCGGCGGGCTACCGCGGCGCGCTCAAGACGCCGCGCCTGTTGCGGCCCGGGCACGCCATCCAGGAGAAACGGGCGAAAATCAGCAAAGCGCCTGAGGAGCGGCGGCTCAGCGCCGCGTCGGGCTTTATTGTTCCCCGCTGTCGTCCAGACGCAGCTCGGCGGCGCGGGCATGCGCGGTCAGGCCTTCACCGTGCGCCAGCAGGCTGGCGATGCGGCCCAGCTTCTGCGCGCCCGCCTGCGACACACGGATCAGGCTGCTGCGCTTCTGGAAGTCGTAGACGCCCAGTGGGCTGGCGAAACGCGCGGTGCGGCTGGTCGGCAGCACGTGGTTGGGGCCGGCGCAGTAGTCGCCCAGGCTCTCCGAGGTGAAGCGGCCCATGAAGATGGCGCCGGCATGGCGCAATTGCGGCAGCAGGGCTTCCGGATCGGCCACCGACAGTTCCAGGTGCTCCGGCGCGATATAGTTGCTGATCTCGCAGGCCTCGGCCAGATCGCGCACCTCGATCAGCGCGCCGCGGTTGGCGAGGCTCTGCTCGATGATGGCGCGGCGAGGCATGGACGGCAGCAGCCTGGCGATGCTGGCCTCCACCTGCGCGATGTAATCGGCTGACGGACACAGCAGGATGGCCTGGGCGATCTCGTCGTGCTCAGCCTGGCTGAACAGGTCCATCGCCACCCAGTCGGGCGGCGTGTCTCCGTCGCAGATCACCAGGATCTCCGACGGGCCGGCCACCATGTCGATGCCGACCACGCCGAACACCCGGCGCTTGGCGGCGGCGACGTAGGCGTTGCCCGGGCCGGTGATCTTGTCCACTTGCGGCACGGTTTCCGTGCCGTAGGCCAGCGCGGCCACCGCCTGGGCGCCGCCACAGGTGAACACCTTGTCGACGCCGGCGATGTAGGCCGCGGCCAGCACCAAGTCGTTGCGCTCGCCGCCCGGCGTCGGCACCACCATGATGATTTCGCCGACGCCGGCCACCTTGGCCGGCAGCGCGTTCATCAACACCGAGCTCGGGTACGCGGCCTTGCCGCCCGGCACGTAGATGCCGACGCGGTCCAGCGCCGTCACCTGCTGGCCCAGCAAGGTGCCGTCTTCGTCCTCATAGCTCCAGCTGTGCGCCAGCTGCTTCTCGTGGTAGCGGCGCACGCGGTCGGCGGCAGCGGACAGCGCGTCGCGCACATCGGCCGGCAGACGTCCCCAGGCGGCTTCCAGCTGCTCGCGGCTGAGCGTCAGGTCGGCCATGCCCGCCGCCTGCATGCGGTCGAAACGGTTGGTGTGCTCCACCAGCGCCGCGTCGCCGCGATGATGGACGTCGGCGCAGATGGACGCCACGGCGGCGTCGACTGCGGGGTCCTGCGCGGTTTCGAAGGCCAGCAGCGCTTTCAGGCGCGCGGCGAAGTCGGGCTGGGAGGAGGACAGTTTCAACATGATGATTCTCTGATGCTTGGAGCTTGAAGAATGGGCAACGCCGGCCGCCGGCAATCGGTTGACCGGCGGAGCGTCATGAGTTGGAAACGGTCAGGCCGGCACGGCGCCGGCGAAAGCGTCCAGCACCGGCTGGATCGCATCGTATTTGAGCTTCAGGGCAGCCTGGTTCACCACCAGGCGCGAGCTGATGTCGATGATGTGCTCGACCGCCGCCAGCTTGTTGGCGCGCAGCGTGCCGCCGGTGGACACCAGGTCGACGATGGCGTCGGCCAGGCCAACCAACGGCGCCAGCTCCATCGAGCCGTACAGCTTGATGATGTCGACGTGCACGCCCTTCTTGGCGAAATGCTCGCGGGCGATCTGCGGATATTTGGTGGCGATCTTCAGCCGCGCGCCGCGGCGCACCGCCGCGTCGTAATCGAAGCCTTCCTGCACCGCCACCATCATCTTGCATTTGGCGATGTTGAGGTCCAGCGGCTGGTACAGGCCGGCGCCGCCGTGCTCGATCAGCACGTCGCGTCCGGCGATGCCGAGATCGGCCGCGCCGTACTGCACATAGGTGGGCACGTCGGACGCGCGCACGATCACCAGTTGCACGTCCGGGTGGTTGGTGCCGATGATCAGCTTGCGCGAGGATTCCGGATTTTCCGCCGGCACGATGCCGGCAGCCGCCAGCAAGGGCAGCGTTTCTTCAAAGATTCGGCCCTTGGACAGGGCAATGGTCAGCTTCATGATGTTCTACTGCGAAAAGGATTACGATAATTCCGGTCAACCCACCATCGCGCGGCGTTCGCGCTCGAGGAAGCCGACATAACGCTGGATGATGGTTTCCATCGGCGGCGTCAGATTGAGATAGGAGCACCCCACCCGCATCGCCTCGTTGCCGTTGCGCATCCGCGCGGTCAGGCGGTGGCGCACCTCGACGCCCAGCGAGAGCGTGCCGAATGGTTTCAGATCGATCGAACACTGACGGTACTGCTGGCCGATGTCGAAGCCCGGCGTATCAACGCCCGGCAGCCACAGGCTCAGGCCGCCCAGGCTGATGTCGAACAGCGCGAGATCGATCTCCCGCTGGCCGAAATCGCCGATATGGCAAAAAATCGGCTGGCCCAGCGGCGTCTGGATGCGGAAAAACTCGCGCCGCTGCAGCTTGATCACCTGTTCCGGCAGCCGGCACTGGAAGGCCGGCCGGTTATCCATCGTCACCCGGCTGATCTGGCCGGTGACGAACTGGGTCTTCACGCCCTCGGGAGAACAGACGAAGACATTGCGCTCGCTGTTCAGGACCTGAGCATTGGTCTCTTCCTCAGCGCCCCAGTCGAAGATGAAAACGCCGGCCTGGTAATCCACCTCCAACAGCCGGGTCAGAATGAAGTTTTTACCCTTGTTGGCAAAAACCGTCACCATATGGCCATGCTTGGCGATATTGGTCAGATGCTGCGCGATCTCGGTCGGCGAGCTCAGGGTGAACTTGGCCAGATCCAGCGGCTGATGCGAACTTGCCGGCATGGCTGGCGTATTGTCGTTGCTCACGATATTCCGGCCTTCATGTCTGCGGGGTTGAGTGATACGCCAAGTTTAGCGTAACAACTGCCGGATATCAGAAGCAAGGTTGGCCGCCGGGGTGCCGTAAGCCTCGTACACCCTGAGCTTGCCTTCCTTGTCCAGCAGATAGGAACCGGCGCTGTGGTCGACGGTGTAGCCGCCCTCCTCGTTCTTCACCTTCTGCGCGACAACCTTGTACTGCTTCATCACCTTTTCGATATCGCCGGCGCCGCCGGTCAGACCGATGAAGCGCTTGTCGAAATGCGGCACATAGCCGGCCAGCACCTGGGGCGTATCCCGCTCGGGATCGACGCTGACGAACATCACCTGCACCTTGTCGCCGTCGGCGCCCAGTTGCTTCATCACCGACGCGTACTCCAGCATCGTGGTCGGGCAAACGTCGGGACAGCTGGTATAGCCGAAGAACAGCGCCACCACCTTGCCGCGGAATTCATCCAGGCCGCGGGGCTTGCCGTGGAAATCGGTCAGTTTGAAATCGCCCCCCATCGAGGCGTCCTCGATGGCGGTGCCCTTGAAATCGATTTTCTGGGCGCAGGCGGACAAAACCAACGCGGCGAACAAGCCTAACAGGCACTTCAGGAGTCGGGACATCAGCTCAATGGAATCAGGTAGTAATGGTCAAGCAAAAGCGCCGCGAACAGCCAGGTCAGATACCAGATGGACCAAGCGAACAGGCGGCGCGCCAAAGTGTCAGCATACTGGCGATGCAGCTTGACGGCAAGGAACAACAATCTGCCGTCCAACAGCAAAACCGCGCCCAGATATATTGCCCCCGCCTCGCCCAGCGCCACCGGCAACAGCGTGACCGCCGTCAGCAAAAAACCGTACAGCACGATGGACAGCGTCGTGTAACGCTGGCCATGAGTGACCGGCAGCATCGGCAGGCCGGCGCGGGCGTAATCGTCGCGCCGGTACAGGGCCAGCGCCCAGAAATGCGGCGGCGTCCAGGTGTAGATGATCAGGAACAGCACCAGCGCGAACGCGTCGATTTCGCCATTCACCGCCACCCAGCCCAGCACCGGCGGCATCGCGCCGCTGGCGCCGCCGATCACGATGTTCTGCGGCGTGTTCGGCTTGAGCAACAAGGTGTAGACAATGGCGTAGCCGACAAAAGTTCCCAGGGTCAGCCAGGCGGTCAACGCGTTGCAGCAGGCCAGCAGCAGCGCCAGCCCCATCCCGCCGACCGCCAGCGCCGCCAGCAACGTCTCCCGCGCGCCCACCTCGCCGGTGGCCGTGGCCCGCCAGGCGGTGCGCCGCATCCTGACATCAACGCCGCGCTCCACCAGGCAGTTGACCATGGCCGCCGCGCCGGCCACCAGCGCGATACCCAGCGTGGCCGGCGCCACCACCGCCGCATCCGGCACGCCCGGGCTGGCGAGGAACATGCCGATCACCGCGCAGAACACGATCAGCGCCACCACCCGCGGCTTGGACAGCTGCCACAAGGCGTGGGCGTGTTGCCGCCACAGCGGCAGGCCGACGGCGCTCATCGCCCCTCTCCCGGCCCGCTCAAACGCTCGTGATGAAAAAACGGCAGCCTCGGCCAGGCCACGCGCCGCCTTTCCGTTTCCCTCGCATGCAGCCGGGACAACAGCAACAAGGACGTCGCCAACAGCAAGGCCGCTCCGGCGTTGTGCGCCACCGCCAGCGGCAACGGCAGTTGCAACAGCACATTGGCGACGCCCAGGCCCACCTGGGCCGCCCATGCCATGCCCAGGCACAGCAGGTGCCGCCGCAACGCTGGCTCCCGCCAGCCCAGCCACAGCAGCGACAACAGCAACAAAGACACCAGCAGCGCGCCCAGCCGGTGCAGCCAATGTATGGTCACCAGGCTGGCGAAATCGAGCAGGCTGCCGTCCGGCGCCTCGCCCAGTTCGCGCAACAGATGGAAAGCGTGATCGAAACGCAGCGCCGGCCAGCTTTCGCCGTTGCAGGCGGGAAAACCCTGGCAAGCCAGCGCCGCATAATTGCTGGACACCCAGCCGCCCAGCGCCAGTTGCAGAGCCAGCGCCGAGACCAGCCAAGCGGCAAGCCTGACTTGCCTTGCGGGAACGGCGACGGGTGACAAGCCGGGGGAGAAAGCCATCCAGACGAGAATCTGCAGCACCGCCATGCCGCCCAGCAGATGGGAAGTGACGATGACAGGCTTGAGCAGCAAGGTGACGGTCAGCATGCCCAGCAAACCCTGCACGCCGAGCACCGCCAGCAGCAGCCCCGCCGGCAGACGCTGGTGCCTTTCCCGCCAGGCGCGCCAGGCGATCAGCGCGATCAACGCGCCCAAGCTGCCCGCCAGATAGCGGTGCAGCATCTCGCGCCAGGCTTTGCCCAGGCTGACCGGACCCTCCGGCGACAGCGCCTGCGCCTGGAGTATGCTGTCAGCCGCGTGCGCCGGCGAAATCTGGCCGTAGCAACCCGGCCAGTCCGGGCATCCGAGGCCCGCGTGGGACAATCTGACATAGGCGCCGAACGGCACCACGACGACGGCCAGCAGCAAAGCCAGCCAAACCAGTTTCCGCATGGCGAGCGCCCCCCAGTGCACAGCGTGTCCGCCGGTCAGCCGCCGGCTCAGCCCAGCCCGTTGTTCACCTTCAACACCTTGGCCACTTCATCGATGATCAGGCGCGGATCCGCGCCGTCCCGATAGAACAGCACCTGATTGCCCAGCGGATCGACCAGATAAAAGCCCTGATTGCCGGCCGGTAAAGCCGACTCCGTCGAATGCGGCAGCCGGTGCGGCACATCGAGCCGCGGCGCCTGTTCCGAAACCTGCAAAGCCACTCTGGTCAGGCGGCCGGCCGCTTCGCCCTGCGCCCTTTCTATCTGGCGCATCGCATGCCAGCGCTGCTGGCAGCGCCCATGGCATTCCGTGCCCAATACCGCCGCCAGCACCCACTTGCCGCGCGGCCATTGCGGCTGCGCCGCGGCGGCGAAAGGATGAGTAGGCAGCAATTGGCCATAGCTGCGCCCCCCCTGGGGCGGCAGCAGCCAGTAAGCCAGCAGCGCGGCCAGCACCGGTGCCAGGCACAGCAAGCCCATCGCCAACAGCGCCACCCGCCCCCGGTTAATGGATTTCATGTCTGCGCCTCCACATCAGCCAGCTGGCGCCGCTGATGCAGACGCCCAGCAGAAACCATTGCAGCGCGTAGGCATAGTGGCGGTCAGGCATGAACTCCGGCACAACCGGCCAGTGCAGCAACGGCTCCGGGGAGCTTTCCAACACCACCACGCCCTGGAACCAATGCCCGGGATAGCGGCGGCGCAACGCCTCTTCGTCCACGGCGTCGACTGGACCTTCGGCGCCTTTGACCGCGCCCGACAGCACGAAATGGCGCGGCGTCGGCATCCGGTACCCCTGGGCCTGCACCTGCTCCGGCCGGAAAGCCGGCAAGGGAGCGCCGTCGACCAGCCACCCCAGGTCCAGCAATACCAGCGAACGGTCGTCCCCTTGCCGCCATGGCTGCAGGATACGCCTCCCCGCCTGGCCAGCCATGAAGCTGTTGCGCAACTCGATCACAGGTCCGGCCGGCTCGGCCCGGCTCAACCTGACCCGGGTGAACTCCGGCGGCGGCTCCGCCTCGCGATAAACCAGAGGCACCGGCGCCAGACTCATCGCGCTGGTCAGGGAGCTCAGCAGCACCTCCTTGTCTTGACCCCTTTGCCACTGCCATACTGCCAATGCATATGGTAATAAGTTGATTACCAAAAGAAACAACCACAGCGTTCGTTGCCATTTAGACTTTGGCTTGTGTTCCGGATCAGTTTGCGTGGAGGATACAGTCATGAAACTCGTCATCCTGTTTTTGCTTGCCTGTATCGTCCTGGCCCTGTTCTGGGGTTTGACCGGGCTGATGAAGGCCGAACACGGCTCTCAGCGCCTGGTGCGCTCCCTGACCCTGCGGGTTGGACTATCCATTGGATTATTCCTGCTGCTGCTGCTGGGCGCGCTGTTCGGCTGGTGGCGCCCGCACCATGTCTGATTTCCCTCATAGCCAGTAAACGAAGATAAACAGCAACAACCACACCACGTCCACGAAGTGCCAGTACCAGCTGGCCGCCTCGAAGGCGAAGTGGTGCTGGGCATCGAAATGCCCGCGCATGCTGCGCAGCCACACCACGAACAGGATGATGGACCCCAGCAGCACGTGCAGGCCGTGGAAACCGGTCAGCATGAAGAAGGTCATGCCATACGCGCCGGAAGCCAGCGTCAGATTCAGCTTGCTGAAAGCGTGGCCGTACTCGTGCATCTGCAAGGCCAGGAAGGTGCAGCCCAGCACCACGGTCAACAGCAGCCCCAGCGTGAACTGGCTTCTCTTTTCCTGCAGCAGCCCCCAATGCGCCCAAGTGACTGTGGCGCCGGAGCTCAGCAGGATCATCGTGTTCAATGACGGCAGTCCCCAGGCCTCCATCGCCTGGTAGGCCTGGGTGATGCCGGGGCCGGTGGACAACGGCCAAGAGGCTTCGAAATCCGGGTACAGGATCTTGTAGTCCAGCGACCCCAGCTCCGGCACCGACACCGTTCTCACCCAGAACAGCGCGCCGAAGAACGCGCCGAAGAACATCACCTCGGAGAAAATGAACCAGCCCATGCCCCAGCGGAAGGACATGTCCTCTCGCCCCAGATAGACGCCGAGCCGGCTTTCCCGGATCACATCGCCGAACCAGCCCACCAGCATCGCCACCAGGATCAGCATCCCGAGCGCCAGCGACACCTTGCCCAGCAGCATCCCGTTGACGGCGAACGCCGCGCCCAGGCCTATGCAGAACAAAGCCAGCGAACCAACCATGGGCCAGCGCGACGGCGTCGGCACGAAATAACGGTCCTGCTCTTCTATGCTTGCCATCTCACTCCTCCTAGCGGGTCACCCAGGACACCAGCAGCAGCAGGGCTGCGATCAGCCCTGCCGCCAACGCCAGCGCGGTGACGATCAATTGCCACGGCTTGAGCGCCTGGTCGACCTGCGAGGCCGCCCCCTTGCGCACGCCGATGAATGCGCCCAGCACCGCCTTGACCCCTTGTCCCCAGCTCATGGCTATCCCTTCCCTTGGCCCGGCACGTCGAACACGGTATAGGCCAGCGTGATGCTGGTGATCGAGGCCGGTAGCTTGCGGTCTATCACGAACACAACCGGGAAGGTGCGGGTCTCGCCCGGTTTGAAGCGTTGCTGGGTAAAGCAAAAGCATTCCAGCTTCTTGACATACTCGCCGGCCTCGGCCGGCAAATAACGCGGCAGCGCCTGGCCCACCACCTCGCGCGAACTGGCGTTGGTGATCCGGTACTGCACCTGGACGAAGGTGCCGGGCTTGACCTTGAGGTGGGTGGTCAGCGGCTGCACTTGCCAGGGCAGCCCGGCCTGCACGGTGGAGTCGAAGGTCATCCTGACTTCGCCGTCGCCGGCGACCAGATCCTCTTTCTCCAGCTCGTCCGCCTTGACCACGTCGTTGAGGCCGGTTTTCTCGCATACGATGCGGTACAGCGGAATCATCGCCCAGGCGAAAGCGAACATCATCGCAACGATCAGCACCAGCCGCTTCACCAGCCGGAGATTCCGCCGCCGCATCGCCATCGCGTCCATGCCCGCCTCCCCTCTCAGTGCGAATGCCCCTCGCCGCCCTCCTGGCAGGACAGGATCACGCCGTTCTCGCCGACCTCAAGCCGAGGAGCCTGTTCGAAGCTGTGGTAGGGCGCCGGAGTCGGCAGTTCCCACTCCAGCGTGTTGGCGCCCTCCCAGGGCTTGTGCGGCGCTTTTTCGCCGTGACGCAGCGCATGCAGGATGTTGTACAGGAAGATCAGCTGGCCCAAGCCGAACATGAAGGCGCCGACGCTGGCGATGCGGTTGAAGTCGGTGAATTGCAGCGCGTAGTCCGGAATCCGCCGCGGCATGCCGGCTAGCCCCAGGAAATGCATCGGAAAGAAGGTGACGTTGAACCAAATCATCGACCACCAGAAATGCAGCTTGCCCAGCTTCTCGTTGTACATCCGGCCGCTCATCTTGGGAAACCAGTAATAGATCGCGGAAAACAGGCTGAACAACGCGCCGGCCACCAAGACATAGTGAAAATGGGCCACCACGTAGTAGCTGGCGTGCAGCTGGATGTCCACCGCGGCCACGCTGAGCGTGATGCCGGACAGGCCGCCGATGGTGAACAGCAGGATGAAGCCTATCGAGAACAGCATCGGCGTCTCGAAGCTCATCGCGCCTTCCCACATGGTGGCGATCCAGTTGAACACTTTCACGCCGGTGGGCACCGCGATCAGCATCGTCGCGTACATGAAGAACAGCTGCGCGGTGGCCGCCATGCCGGTGGCGAACATGTGGTGCGCCCACACCATGAAGGACAGGATGCCGATGGAGCTGGTGGCGTACACCATCGAGGTGTAGCCGAACAGCGGCTTGCGGGCGAAGGTGGGGATCACCTGGCTGACGATGCCGAAGGCCGGCAGTGCCATGATGTAGACCTCGGGGTGGCCGAAGAACCAGAACACATGCTGGTAAAGGATGGGGTCGCCGCCGCCGGCCGCATTGAAGAAGTGGGTGCCGAAATGGCGGTCGGTCAGCACCATGGTCACCGCGCCGGCCAGCACCGGCATCACGGCGATGATCAGGTAGGCGGTGATCAGCGAGGCCCAGGCGAACATCGGCATCTTCATCAGCGTCATTCCCGGCGCGCGCAGATTGAGGATGGTGACGATGATGTTGATCGACCCCATGATGGAGCTGATGCCGAGGATGTGGATGGCGAAGATGGTCATGTCCATGCCCATGCCCATCTGCGTGGACAGCGGCGCGTACAGCGTCCAGCCGGCGGCGGCCGCGCCGCCCGGCACCGCGAACGACATCAGCAGCAGCAGCGCCGCCGGCGGCAGCAGCCAGAAGCTCCAGTTGTTCATCCGGGCGAAGGCCATGTCCGGCGCGCCTATCATCAGCGGCAGCATCCAGTTGGCCATGCCGGTGAAGGCCGGCATGATGGCGCCGAACACCATGATCAGGCCATGCAGCGTGGTCAACTGGTTGAACAGCTCCGGCTGGAAAAAGCGCAGGCCGGGGCTGAACAGCTCGGCGCGGATGCACAGCGCCAGCACGCCGCCGGTGAGGAACATCGTGAACGAGAACCACAGGTACATCGTGCCGATGTCCTTGTGGTTGGTGGCCATCAGCCAGCGGGCTATGCCGTGCGGCTTGCCGTGGTGGGCGCCGCCAGCGTGGGTGGTTTCCGCGATTGCCATGAGGTCCGACTCCTTATGCCGCCTTGCCGCGCGCAGCCTTCACTTCCTTGGGCTGCACGACCTGGCCGGTATGATTGCCCCAGCTGTTGCGCTCGTAGGTGATCACCGCCGCGATGTCGGTATCGGACAATTGCTTGCCCCAGGCCGCCATCGCCGGATTCTTCTTGCCGCCGAACAGCACGATCTCGATGTGGCCGGCCTTGTCGCCGGTGACGATGGGCGAGCCGTCCAGCGCCGGGAAGGTGCCCGGTATGCCCTTGCCGTTGGCCTGGTGACAGGGCACGCAGTTCTGGGAGTAGATTTTCTCGCCGCGCGCCTTCAGATCTTCCAGCTTCCACACCTTGTTGGGATCGTCGGCGGCGGCTGCCATCTGCTTGAGCTTGGCCGCACGCCATTTCTCATAATCGGCCGGCGACTTGGCCTCCACCACGATGGGCATGAAGCCATGATCCTTGCCACACAGCTCCGAACACTGGCCGCGGTAGACGCCGGGCTTCTCGATCAGCATCCAGCTGTCGCGCAGGAAGCCGGGAACCGCGTCCTGCTTGACCCCCAGCTGCGGCACCCACCAGGAGTGGATCACGTCGTTGGCGGTCAACAGCAGGCGGATCTTGCGGTCGGTCGGCACCACCAGCGGCTCGTCGACTTCCAGCAGGTAGTTGGCAGGCTTCTGGATGGTTCCCTCGATCGCTTCCCGAGGGGTGGCGAGATGGCTGACAAAACCGAAGTTGTCGTCCAGATAGTCGTAGCGCCACTTCCACTGGTAGCCGGTGATCTTGATGGTCATGTCCTCGCTGCGGGTGCTCTTCTGCGCCAGCACCGCGCGGGTAGCGGGAACCGCGATGACCACCAGAATCAGCAGCGGCACCACGGTCCAGATGATCTCGACCGTGGTGTTCTCGTGGAATTGCTTGGCCTCGTTGCCAGCCGATTTGCGGTGGTGGAAGATGGAATACAGCATCACCAGAAACACCACCGCAAAGATCACGCCGGTGACGATCAGCAGCATGGTGTGCAGATGATATTCGGTGCGCGCCAGTGGGGTGACCGGCGGCTGCAGGTTGAATTCGGCCGCGGCCGCGCTCTGGACGGCCAGCAGCAGGCATAGCGGAATGCGCAAACAAGACATGTTGCCCCCTAGGTCAAGACGACCGACACAATGCACTGCATGCACAAGCACCGGCTTGTCGCCGGCATGCTTTCATCGTAGGAGCAATGTCAAGAAAAACAAGAATGGGTCATGACGCGGCGCAATGCGCGCGGATCGGGGCCATGGACGGCGGCCGCCGCCCATGGGAAGACTCTCAGGCAGCCGGCCGGTAGGGAATTTCCAGCAGCAGCGGCGCCGGAATGTGGCGTTTGAGCGTGGCCAGGTTCTCCGCATACGCCGCTTGCGGCGGCTGCGCGCAGTTGGCCACCCAGCCTGCCAGCTCCAGCCCGCTGTCGCGCACCGCCTTCGCCGTCAGCAAGGCGTGGTTGATGCAGCCCAGCCGCATGCCCACCACCAGGATCACCGGCAGCGCCAGCGCCTGCGCCATGTCCGACATGAACAGGCTGTCGGACAGCGGGGCCAGCCAGCCGCCCGCGCCCTCCACCAGCACGATGTCGGCTTGCTCCCGCAAGCGCCGGTAATGATCGACGATGCGCGGCAGCTCGATTTCCACGCCGGCCTCGCGCGCGGCGATGTGCGGCGACACCGGCGGCAGAAAGCGATAGGGATTCATCAGTTCCAGATCGGTCTGGCCCGTGGCCGCGGTGAGCCTAGCCACATCGTCGTTCCACCAGCCGCCGTCCGGCAGAATCTCGCAACCGGACGCCACCGGCTTCATCGCCAACACAGTCCGGCCCTGTTCCCGATACTGGCGGATCAGTTCGACGGCGGAATGGGTCTTGCCGATTTCGGTATCGGTGCCGGTGATGAAATAGCCTTGGCCCATGCTTTCTCCCGATATGGTTGTCCGCGCCGCGCTCCATGCGGGCCGGGACCGACGTTTTACACCAGGCCGCGCCGATCTTTCAATACTTCCGGCGCCAACGATCGCGGTCTCCGCCTTCAACTGAGCATGCGCAATCCTTTAAGCATAAAGATCAGGTAGCCGGGTGAAGGCCTGCTTGCGCCATGCCAAAATCGCAATTCTCAACTTTTTAGGAACTCGCCATGAAAGAGAGCGAAGCTTTGGCCGCCTTGGCCGGCATGGGCATCATGGTGCTGGTGGTGGTGGGCGCTCTGGTGCTGGCGGTCAGCATCTTCTATTTCCTGACCCTGCATCAGACGATGAACGCCGTCGGAGAAGAACGCCGCCCGCTGGCCGGCGGCCTGATCTGGCTGGCGCTGATACCGGGCCTGGGGCTGATCTGGTACATGATCTACATCCTGCTGCTGTCCAGCGCATTGCGCAAGGAGCTGGCGCAGCGGCAGCTGCCGGGCGACGGCGGCTTCGGCATCAGCCTGGCGCTGGTGATCTTGCAGGTGCTGTGCTTCATCCCCTACGTCAATCTGCTGGCCGCGCTGCCCGCCCTCGCGCTGTGGATCGCTCACTGGGTGAAAATGGCCGGCTACCGCAGGCTGTTGCAGCCTGCCCAAGCGGCATTGGCGATATAGCAACCCGCAGTCGGGCCGGTTTCGCCAGCGGGGCGGCGGCAGGCGGGGACCGCGCCCTCGACGTGCCAACGCCGACCTTGTGGGTCGGCGTCGTGCCGTCGGCCTTTTGGGCGTGGGCGCGATGAGTTCGGCCGGATAGGCCTGCGCAGGATTTCACGCGGGATGGAGTGAAAGCCTTTTGGCTTGGCGGCTCGGGCCGCGGGGCGCAACGACAAGAACGGGATGGAAAACCTTGCCGCCTCCCCGCGGCCACGGGCCGCCGCGCCGGGAAACTTCAGTCGGCTCAGACTACGGCCTGAGCGCTCACCTTCTCCTCTACGGTCAGCTTGTTCAGCGCCGACAGATAAGCTTTGGCGCTGGCGACGATGATGTCGGTGTCTGCGCCCTGGCCGTTGACGATGCGGCCGCCGCGCGACAGGCGCACCGTCACCTCGCCCTGGGACTCTGTGCCCTTGGTGATGGCGTTCACCGAATACAGCTCCAGCTCGGCGCCGCTGTCGACCACCGCTTCGATCGCCTTGAACGCCGCGTCCACCGGACCGGAGCCGCTGGACTCGCCGCGCTGCTCCTCGCCGTGCTCGACGAACACAATGCTGGCCAGCGGCGGCTCGCCGGTTTCGCTGACCACTTTCAGCGACACCAGCTTGTAGTCCTCGCGCTCGATGTTGACCATCTCGTCGGACACCAGCGCGTGCAGGTCTTCGTCGAAGATCTCGCGCTTCTTGTCGGCCAGCTCCTTGAAGCGGGCGAAGGCGGCGTTCAATGCCTCCTCGCTATCCAGCACGATGCCCAGCTCGGACAACTTGGTCTTGAACGCGTTGCGGCCGGACAATTTGCCCAGGGTCAGGCGGTTGGCGCTCCAGCCCACCGATTCGGCCGACATGATTTCGTAGGTTTCGCGGTGCTTGAGCACGCCGTCCTGGTGGATGCCGGACTCGTGGGCGAAGGCGTTGGCGCCGACGATGGCCTTGTTCGGCTGCACCGGGTAGCCGGTGACGGTGGACACCAGCTTGGATGCCGGCACGATCTGGGTGGCGTCGACGCGGCTGTCCACGCCGAACACGTCGCGGCGGGTCTTCACCGCCATCACGATTTCTTCCAGGCTGGCATTGCCGGCGCGCTCGCCCAGGCCGTTGATGGTGCACTCCACCTGGCGCGCGCCGCCCAGCACCGCCGCCAGGCTGTTGGCCACCGCCATGCCCAGGTCGTTGTGGCAATGGGCGGACCAGACCACCTTGTCGCCGCCCGGGGTACGGGCGATCAGCTCGCGGAAGAAGGCTTCGGTCAGTCGCGGCACCGCATAGCCGACGGTGTCCGGCACGTTCAGCGTGGTGGCGCCGGCCTTGATCACTTCGCCGAAGATGCGGGCCAGAAAGTCGATGTCGGAACGCAAGGCGTCCTCGGCGGAGAATTCGACGTCGTCGGTGTATTCGCGGGCGATCGTCACCGCTTTCACCGCAGCCGCCACCACCTCGCCCGGGCTCATCCGCAGCTTCTTTTCCATGTGGATGGGGCTGGTGGCGATGAAGGTGTGGATGCGGCCGCGCGCGGCCGGCTTGATCGCTTCGCCGGCGGCGCGCACATCGCGCTCGTTGGCGCGCGCCAGGCTACAGACGGTGGAATCCTTGATGGTTTCGGCGATGGCGCGGATGGCATCGAAATCGCCGGGGCTGGCGGCGGCGAAACCGGCTTCGATGATGTCCACGCCCAGGCGTTCCAGTTGGCGCGCGATGCGGATCTTCTCTTCCTTGGTCATCGAGGCGCCCGGCGACTGCTCGCCGTCGCGCAAGGTGGTGTCGAAAATGTAGAGGCGCTCGCCCATGTCGATAGTTCTCCCTGCCGCCTGGTTCGGCTCTCCGACCAGATAGTCGTTGAAATCAAAGCGCCTGCCCTGCCCTGCGGCCAGCTGCGCCAGCCGGCTCAGCTGGGTCAGCGGCAGGCTGCCGCGTTCCCTCCATTTGTATATCGCTGCGCGGCTCACCGGCTCGTCGGGGAACAGACGGTTCAGTTCGTCGGCCAGATGGCTCGGCCCGCCGAAGTCCGCGACCAGTCGTTCAATATCCACTTGCATCAATGTGCTCCTGCAGCATGTTTTGAACCAGACTACTCAAACATGAGACACAAGGTCAAATTTGACAGGAAAAATATGTGTCAAATTCGTCACAAGACATGTCTAACTAAATTTTTTAGACAAATTGTAGAATTTAATCGTAAAAAAAGGCGCCCTCTGGCGCCCGCACAACCGTGGCAAAGCATCTAACTTGGCGACAGCCAGGGCAGGCTGACATGAAACGCCACGCCCCTGCCTTCCAGCCCCTCCGTCATCCGGATGCGGCCGCCCTGCGCCCGCACCGCCTGCCAAACAATCGCGAGCCCCAGGCCGGAACCTGGCGCAGATGCCGTCTTGCCCCGGTAAAAGCGCTCGAACAGATGCGGTTGGTCGTCGGCGGCGATGCCAGGCCCGTCATCCGCCACCGCCAACTCTATCCGTCCATCGGCGGCGGCAAGGCGCACCTGAACGCGGCCGCCGGCGCGGCCATACGCCACCGCATTGGACAGCAAATTGTCCACAATCGAGAGAAAGGAAACCAAGGCCAGGCTGGCCAGCAAGCCATCAGGCGAATCCAGCTCCAGCTCCATGCCCTTTTCTTCCGCCCGCGGCGACAAGCCGATCAAGGCATTGCGCGTCACCTCGACCAGATCGACCTGTTGCCGGCGCTCGCTCTCCACGCCCTCCAGCGCCGCCAGCCGCAACAGCTGCTGCACCAAGTGGGAATGGCGGGCCACTGCCTGCTCCAGAGCGGCCAGGTTTTGCTGCCTGGCCCCGGCATCCTCCTCGCGGGCCAAGGCATGCGCCTGCGTGGAAATCACCGCCAACGGCGTGCGCATCTCATGGGCGGCATCCTGCACGATGGCGCGTTCGCGAGCGATGCTGTCGCGGCTGCGCCTCAGCAACTGGTCCAACGCCTGGACAATGGGCTTCAACTCCCGGTAGGGCAAGCTCATGGACAAAGGAGAAAAATCATCGGAGGCGCGACGGTTCAGATAGTCGGCCAAGCGCCTCAGCGGCAGCAAGCCGCGCGAAATGGCGAACCACAGCGGCAGCAGGATCAACGCAAAAGAGATGACCAGGGGCGCGATATATTGCTTTGTGATGAAAGGCAGCACTTCCTCGTCTGGAATCAGCGGTTCGAACACAGTCAAATATCCCGCGGGATAGAGACGCTCCGCCACCCGATACGCTTTCCCTTTGAGCTGAACCACGCCCTTATTCAAATCGCGCGCCGGCAGCGGGGTGGCCGGGGCGCCCGACGAAGCGTAGATCCGCTCCCCTTGCCGCGTGCGCGCGGAAATCAACAAATCGCCCGGATAATCGATTTCGACCTTGGAAGCCACATTGATGCGCCGCGATGCGTTGAACAAGCGATCCGCAGTCTGCAAAGCTTGCCGATTGCGCTCCATTCCGCCGGGCGACAGCACTACGGAAAGCAGATCGGTCACGTTCCACAAAACTTGGCGGCGGGATTCCGACGACCTCGACTCATGGTATTCCCGCCCGACCAGCGCCAGCCATATCAAGGCGAAAGCCAGCAACAAAGCCAGCAACACCCGCCTCGTCAACGACGGCGCCAAACCGTCCGCCAGCCGCTTAAACCACATATTGATAGCCCACGCCGCGCACGGTGCGGATGCGTTCGGCGCCGATCTTGCGGCGCAGATTGGACAAGTGCACCTCTATCGTCGCGCCGTCGACAATATCGCCAAGCGGCTCCAGGCGTTGCCCCAGCACCGTTTTCGACACGATGCGGCCTGGATCGCGCGCCAGTTCCACCAGCAAGCGGAATTCGCGAGGCGACAAGTCCAACGCCAGGCCATCCAGCCAAGCCAAGTGCACGCGGGGTTTGAGGCTCAGCGCGCCCAGGCTCCAGACTTCGCTGGCCTGGCGGGCGCTGCGGCGGCATACCGCCCGCACTCTCGACACCATTTCCGACACCGCGAACGGCTTGCACAGATAATCATCGGCGCCATCGTCCAAACCCGCCAATTTATCGTTCAAATCGGCGCTGGCCGTGATCATGATCACCGGCACGGCGATCTGCCTGGCCCGCCAGGCGCGCAACAATGCCAAGCCGCTGCCGTCCGGCAAGCCCAAGTCCAGCAGTACGCAATCGAACCGGTCCGGCTCGAACAGGGCGTCCGCATCCGCCAGCTGGCGCACCCATTCGGTCGTCACCGCTTCGGCTTTCAACGCGGCCTGCAAAGCCCGCCCGAGGTCCAGGTCATCCTCAACAATCAATAGATGCATTTTCGTTTTCACCGCGACAATCTTTGGCTTAGCAAAAGGTTGGCATACGCATACTTGCGCCATGCGAACGGGATGCCCTCTCTTTGCGCTGGCCATGGAGTATATGGTCGCGCGCTCAAGACAGACAATCGGCTTGGCCATCCAAGGCCAGGATGAATTGCTCGCCCGGCGACCCGCTCTTTTCACTCCATCCAAAGGAATATCCGATGAAACATCATGCCGTATTGATACTGCTCGCACCTTTGCTGGCAGTCGCCGCAGAGAATGAACAAGACGGTTTCTCCGGGACCTTCCAGCTGGGCGTCAGCCACTATCAACTGGCCAGCAATTTCCTCAAGGCCCCGAACGACGGCCGCCCCAGCGCCGCCAGCCTGACGCAATCGCCGGCTTCGCAATCCGGCACCGCCCCCCTGTTCGAAGGCGAATGGAGCTATGGCTTCGCCGGCACAGGCACCCGGCTCTTCATCTCGCCTTCCAACACCAGCACCTTCGCTGCGGGAGGCGGCATGCAATTCGGCGTGCGCCAGCAACTGCCGCAAGCCGGCGCGGTGTCGGCGGCGCTGACTTATGGCGAGAGCGAAGTCTGGCTGGATCCCTATGCCTTGAATGCCGCCCGCCAGGACGGCAAGCTGAAAAGCGCGGGTCTGGCGCTGGGCTGGTCGAACATCCTGAATACGCCGTTCAGCGCCAGCTTCAGCTACACCAAGCAAAAGCTGAACAATGAGCAAAGCGGACAGGCCCAAGGCTTGACGCTGGCCAATCAAGCCCTGCTGCAGCGCAATGGCAACAACTACGGCGTCCAAGCCGCTTATGCCTGGAAATTGGACAGCCAGGGCGCGCATACGCTGTCCCCCGGCCTGATATACGCGCGCGCGGATCTGGACGGCAAGGCGATGAGCACCCGACGCTACGGGGTGCAATTGGCTTACGCCTACCAAGGCGCGGACTGGGACGCGACGACCTCACTCGTCGCGCTTCGCACCCGCTATCAAGCCGGCAATCCGGTCTTCGCCAACCAGAAAGCGGATGCCCGCAACGCTTTGCTCAGCCTGGGCCTGACCCGGAAAAACCTGTTCGGCGCCAAGGCCTGGTCCGCCTTTCTCAGCGGCAACTATGGCCGCTCCAACTCGGACCTCGCTTATTTCAACGAGCATATCCGGGAGGTGTCCATCGGCATGGGCTACCATTTCTGATCCAGCCGAAACGCGCGGCTATCGTCGTCAAGGCGCGCGCTGGCGGCCCGCCATTCAGCGCGGCGCCGGATGGCTGCGGCGCTTTCTGTCGCGCGCTCGGCCATCAGGGGAAATCGGCACGGCCCGCGCGAAAGCGCCGCGTCGTCGGCAGACGGCGGGCCAGCCTCGCTTAGCTGCGATATAATGGGCGGTTAAACTCATCATCAGGAAATGCCCGTGTCCGAGCGCCTGTTCGTGCTGTCTCAACATATCCTGCCCAAACTGGCGCTGACCCGGCTGGCAGGCTGCTTCGCCGGCTGGAAGGGCGGCGGCGTCACCACGGCCGCCATCCGCCGCTTCATCGCCCGCTATCACGTCGACATGAGCGAAGCCGCCAACAGCGATCCGGCGGCCTACGCCACCTTCAACGACTTCTTCACCCGCGCACTGCGGCCCGGCGCGCGGCCGCTGGCCGACGCCCGCCTGGTTTGCCCGGTCGACGGCGCGGTCAGTCAGCTGGGCCCGATAGACAGCGGCCGCATTTTCCAGGCCAAGGGCCGCGACTACAGCGCCGCGGCGCTGCTGGCCGGCGACGCCGAGCTGGCCGCCCGCTTCGCCGACGGCCACTTCGCCACCATCTACCTCAGCCCGCGCGATTACCATCGCATCCACATGCCCTGCGCCGGCAGGCTGCTGGAAATGAGCTACGTGCCCGGCGAGCTGTACTCGGTGAATCCCGCCACCGCCCGCGGCGTGGACCGGCTGTTCGCGCGCAACGAGCGCGTGGTGTGCGTATTCGAAGACGAGCAGGGGCAGCCGTTCGTGATGGTGCTGGTGGGCGCCACCATCGTCGGCAGCATGGCCACCGTCTGGCATGGCGTGGTCAACCCGCCGCGCCGGCCGGCCGTGGAAAAATGGGATTACCGCGGCCAGGACATCCGCCTGGCCAAGGGCGAGGAAATGGGCCGCTTCCTGCTCGGCTCCACCGTGGTGCTGCTGTATCCGGCCGGCCCGCTGAAGTTCAATCCGCAATGGCAGGCCGCCAGCCCGGTGCGGCTGGGCGAGGCGATGGCGTCGTAAAGCCGCGCCGTGGACTAGAACGCAAAACGGCTGTCCTTTGTGCGCAGCGCCCACTGCGACACGGGCAGCCGTTTGTCCAAGCCGCGCCAGCCACAACCGCCGGCCAAGGCCGACAGAACGTACGCGAAGCGATGCCTTAGCTTACTCGCACTTGCACTGCAGCGTGACCTTGTAGTCTTCATCGCCGCCGCGGGAAACAATGCCCAGCGTGCCCAGCTTGAGCACGATGTCCGTAGCGGTTTTCGCCGCCTTCATCACCTCGCCGTCCCCCTGGTCTTTGGATTCTTCCTTCCGATCCAGGATGACCAGCTTCTTGTCTTGCTTCTTGCAAACCTCGCCAGCCTTGCCGACTGCGTTGTCCACCGCATCCTTGTACGAAGCCGCAGTGGCCACCGCAGTAAAGCTGCCTTCCTGCTGCGGCAGGATCGTGGCCTTGAACGAAGAGCAGGCCGACAACCCTAAAACCGCTCCCGCCAACAACAAATGCATCTGATGTTTCATGAACTTATCTTGGTTTTCAACAGCTTTTCAGCAGTAGATCAATTACTCGGAATCTACAATATTAATGAAAACTAACATTTACTACAAAGTTTATTTATAAGCTTATTTCTTTATGTTATTTACGTGAAAAAGCCGGGCTTGCGCCCGGCTTCGTCATCGACAACAGACCGTTGATCGATCAGTTCTTGGACTGGTCCACCAGCTTGTTCTTGGCGATCCACGGCATCATCGCGCGCAGCTCGGCGCCGACCTTCTCGATCGGGTGGGCGGCGGTCAGACGGCGGCGGGCGGTCATCGACGGATAGTTGGTCTTGCCTTCCAGGATGAACATCTTGGCGTACTCGCCGCTCTGGATGCGGTACAGCGCCTTCTTCATCGCTTCCTTGGTGGCGGAGGTCACCACTTCCGGGCCGGTCACGTACTCGCCGTACTCCGCGTTGTTGGAGATCGAGTAGTTCATGTTGGCGATGCCGCCTTCGTACATCAGGTCGACGATCAGCTTCAGCTCGTGCAGACACTCGAAGTAGGCCATTTCCGGCGCGTAGCCCGCTTCTACCAGCGTCTCGAAGCCGGCCTTCACCAGCTCGACGGCGCCGCCGCACAGCACGGCCTGCTCGCCGAACAGGTCGGTCTCGGTTTCCTCGCGGAAGTTGGTCTCGATCACGCCGCCCTTGGTGCCGCCGTTTGCCGCGGCATAGGACAGCGCCACGTCGCGCGCCTTGCCCGACTTGTCCTGGTAGACGGCGATCAGGGTCGGCACGCCGCCGCCCTTCAGGTACTCCGAGCGCACGGTGTGGCCCGGGCCCTTCGGCGCCACCATGATCACGTCGACGTCGGCCGGCGGCACGATCTGGTTGTAATGGATGTTGAAGCCGTGGGCGAAGGCCAGCGCCGCGCCCTTCTTCAGATTGGGCGCGATGTCCTTGTGGTAGACATCCGGCTGGGATTCGTCCGGCAGCAGGATCATCACCACGTCGGCCTTCTTCACCGCCTCGGCCACTTCCTTGACCTTGTGGCCGGCCGCTTCGGCCTTCTTCCACGACGCGCCGTCCTTGCGCAGGCCGACAACGATGTCGACGCCCGATTCCTTCAGGTTCTGCGCGTGCGCATGGCCTTGCGAGCCGTAGCCGATGATGGCCACTTTCTTGCCCTTGATGATGGAGAGGTCGGCGTCTTTGTCGTAATAAACTTTCATTTCTTTATCCTTGGTATTGATTTGCCAAGGGGCTTGCAGCCCCCTGCTCAGATTTTCAGAACCCGCTCGCCTCGACCGATGCCGGATGCGCCGGTACGGACCGTTTCCAGGATCACTGTGCGGTCCACCGCCTCGATAAAGGCGCCGAGCTTGTCGCTCGTACCAGTCAGCTCGATGGTGTAAGTCTTTTCCGTCACGTCGATGATGCGTCCGCGGAAGATGTCGGCCATCCGCTTCATCTCCTCGCGGTCCTTGCCTACGGCGCGGACCTTGATCAGCATCATCTCGCGTTCGATGTGCTCGGATTCGTTGAGGTCTATCACCTTGACCACCTCGATCAGCTTGTTGAGCTGCTTGGTGATCTGCTCGATGACTTCGTCGGAACCGTGGGTGACGATGGTCATCCGCGACAATGTCGGGTCCTCAGTGGTGGACACTGTCAGCGAATCGATGTTGTAGGCGCGGGCCGAAAACAGCCCGACGACGCGCGACAGCGCGCCCGCCTCGTTTTCCAGAAGTATGGATAAGATGTGTCGCATGCCGGCCGCCTTAGCACATATTGCCGTAGTCACGGTTGTTCTCGAAAGGCACCTGCTGGATGGCGCGCATGTGCGCCGGCAGGTCCATCTGATCCAGGCCCTTGCCGTTCTGGATCATCGGGAACACGTTCTCCGACTGGTCGGTGCGGAAGTCCAGGAACACCAGGCGCTCCTTCAGCTTGTCGCTGAACGCCTCGCGCAGCACCGGCTCCACGTCGGCCGGGTTCTCCACCTTGAAGCCGATATGGCCATAGGCCTCGGCGATCTTGACGAAGTCCGGCAGCGCGTCCATGTAGGACTCGGAGTAGCGGGTGCCATAGAAGAACTCCTGCCACTGGCGCACCATGCCCAGATAGCGGTTGTTCAGCGCCACCACCTTCACCGGCGTGTGATACTGCTTGGCGGTGGACAGCTCCTGGATGTTCATCTGGATCGAGCCCTCGCCGGTGATGCAGGCCACCTGGGCGTTAGGGTTGGCCAGCTGCGCGCCGATGGCCGCCGGCAGACCGAAGCCCATGGTGCCGAGGCCGCCGGAATTCAGCCATTGCTTGGGCCGGTCGAACTTGTAGTACTGCGCCGCCCACATCTGGTGCTGGCCGACGTCGGAGGTGACGATGGCCTGGCCGCCGGTAATGTCATACAGCGTCTGCACCACCATCTGCGGCTTGATCAGCTCATCGGACGGCGTATACAGCAGACAGTCGTGGCCGCGCCATTCCTCGATCTGCTTCCACCATTGGTTCAGCGCCGAGCCGTCCGGCTTCTGGCCGGATTGCTTGAGCTGGTCCAGCATCTCGCGCAGCACCAGCTTGACGTCGCCGACGATGGGTATGTCGGCCTTGACGCGCTTGGAGATCGACGACGGATCGACGTCGATGTGGATGATCTTCTTGGCCTGGCCGAGGAAGTGCGACGGCACGCTGATCACGCGGTCGTCGAAGCGCGCGCCCACGGCGATCAGCACGTCGCAGTACTGCATCGCCATATTGGCTTCGTAAGTGCCGTGCATGCCCAGCATGCCCAGGAACTGGCGGTCCGAGCCCGGATAAGCGCCCAGGCCCATCAGCGTGTTGGTGCACGGCAGGTTCAAGGACCGCACCAGCTCGGTCACCTCGGCCTCGGCGCGGCCCTGCACCGCGCCGCCGCCGACATAGATATAAGGACGCTTGGCCTCAAGCAGCAGGTTCACTGCCTTCTTGATCTGTCCGCTGTGCCCGCGGGTGGCCGGCACGTAAGAGCGGATGTGCACGCTGTCCGGATAGCGGAACTCGGCGCGCGCCTGGGTAATGTCCTTGGGGATATCCACCACCACCGGGCCGGGACGGCCGCTCATGGCGATGTAGAACGCCTTCTTGATGGTCGCGGCGATCTCGTTCACGTCCTTGACCAGGAAGTTGTGCTTCACACAGGGACGGGTGATGCCCACCATGTCCACTTCCTGGAATGCGTCCAGGCCGATGGCCGGGGAAGGCACCTGGCCCGAGATCACCACCATCGGGATGGAGTCCATGTAGGCGGTGGCGATGCCGGTCACGGCATTGGTCGCGCCGGGACCGGAGGTCACCAGCGCCACGCCCACTTTGTCGCTGGAGCGGGAATAGGCGTCGGCGGCGTGGACGGCCGCCTGTTCATGCCTCACAAGCACGTGTTTGAATTTGTCCTGCCGGAAGATGGCATCGTAGATTTCCAGTACTGCGCCCCCTGGGTAGCCGAAGACGAATTCGACCCCCTCTTCCTGCAGGCAGCGGACTACTATTTCGGCGCCCGATATCTGCATATCGCCTCTATTTCGTGTTGATTTCATCCCGTTTGCTCAAAGACCTTAGCTTATTGCTCAAAGTACGGTCAAGTGATTTTGTGCAGGTGCAAAATACCGCTAAGCCCCGGTTATTTCAGAAGAAAAACTGCCACTAGCCTAGTGAATCATGCTCTGCTACCATCTTTGGTTGGCATCAACCTGAAATGCACAGATGGCAAGCCGCAAGGAAATGGCCGACTTCCTCGAGTCGGTGGAGAAGCGCGCCTTCAAGCAGGCGCTGTACGCGGTTCGGCATGAAGACAATGCGCTAGACATCGTGCAGGACTCGATGATGAAGCTGGCCGACCGCTACGCGCACGCGCCCGCGCACGAGCTGCCGCTGATCTTCCAGCGCATCCTGCAGAACACCATCCGCGACCACTACCGGCGCAGCAAGGTGCGCAGCTTCGTCAGCACGCTGTTGTCGTCGCTGATCCCCACCCACGCCGAAGACGACTCCCTCGACCCGCTCGAAACGCTGGACGTCGCCGCCGACGAGGCGCACACCAATCCGGAGCAGTGGTACCAACGCAAGGAAGTGGCGCTGATGATAGACGCGTCGCTGCAACTGCTGCCCGCCCGTCAACGCGAAGCGTTTCTGCTGCGTTACTGGGAAGGACTGGATGTTGCCGAAACCGCTCTGGTCATGGGTTGCTCCGAGGGCAGCGTGAAAACGCACTGCTCGCGCGCCAACCACACCCTGGCGGCCATTCTTGCGCAGAAGGGAGTTTTGCTATGAAACACGCCAATGACGGGCAGGGGGACCATTTGCCCGTCCATATCGCCCGCATACTGGACAATCCCCATTCCGATCCGACGCCTAGGCAGCTTTCCCGCCTGAGGGACGCGCGATCCGCCGCGATGCGCCGCTTCGAGCAGCGCGCCGCCGAAGACTGCAGCCTGCAGGAGAAAATCCTGCTCTGGGCGCAGCGCCACACCCTGCTGCTGAAGCGCGGCAGCGCCGCCCTGGGTTTCGCCGTGATCACCGGCGCCGGCCTGATGCTGGTGGAAGGCCTGATGGCCGAAACCGACGCGGTGGATGCCACCGTGCTGTCCCAGGACCTGCCGCTGGACTCCCTGCTGGAGCCGCATTTCAGCCGGGGGTTGCATGAATAAGGCCGGATGGCTGGCCAAGGCGGTCTGCCTGGCCGGCCTGCTGATTCCCAGCTTCGTCCATTCCTCTCCCCTGGCGGATCCGCGCTGGGAACAACTGAACAGCGAGCAGCAGCAGGTGCTGGCGCCGCTGGCCGCCGACTGGAACCGCTACGCGCCCGACAAGAAGCAAGATTTGCTGACCATCGTTCCGCGCTTCGCCGAACTGACGCCCGGCCAGCAACAGCGGCTGCAGCGCCGGCTCAAGGCCTGGACCGAGCTGAGCGAGCCCCAGCGCGACGAAATCCGCGCCAACTGGAAAAAACTGCAGCAACTGCCTCCGGCCCAGCGCGAGCAGGCGTTGCGCAAGCTTCGCGAGCGCACCCACCTCTCCCAAGCCTCCGTCCCCCGATGACCGAAACCGCCACCCCAAGCCTCGCTCGCTGCCTGGCCAGCCTGTTCTACGAATCGCTGCTGATCGTCGCCATGCTGCTGATCACCAGCGCCGCGATCACGCCGCTGCAACTGGCGCTGGGCCAGGATTCCTGGCTGCTGCACAGCCTGATCCAGCTGACCGCCGCCGGCGTGCTGTTCGCCTACTTCGGCTACTGCTGGACCCGCGGCGGCCAGACCGCCGCGATGAAAACCTGGCACATCCGGCTGGTGACCGCCGACGGCCTGCTGCTGAACTGGCAGCAGTCGCTGATGCGCTTCGCCGTCGCGGCGATGCTGTTCGTCGGCCTGCCGGTGATCTCCTACCTGGGCTGGCAGCGCAGCTACGGCGACCATCCGGCGGCAAAATGGCTGGCTCTGATCTGGTGGCTGCTGCCTTTCCTGGCCCGCTACTACGACAAAGACCGCCGCCACCTGCACGACCGCCTGTCCGGCACCCGGCTGGAGCTGCTGCCCAAGCCGCCGCGCGGCGGGAAGTAAGCGCGGCGAAACCGCGCCGCCCGTGCTGCATGCATTGGCGCGCCCGGCTTCGAACGCACGCCGATGTTTGTCAGCCGCGCAGTTGCGGCAGATCCTCGGAAAACTCCAACAACGCGTCCAGCACCGCGCGCACCCGCGCCGGCAAAGCGCGCCGCTCCGGCCACACCGCGTAGACCGGCCGGGTGGCGATCTCCCATTCCTCCAGCACCCGGACCAGGCGGCCGTCCGCCAGCTGCCGATGGCAGATGCTGAGCGGGCTGACCGCGATGCCGGCGCCGCCTTCGGCCAGCCGGCGCGTCAGCAGCATGTCGTTGGCCAGCAACCCCGGCTCGGCCGGCCAAGCCTCCTCCTCGCCGCTGTCCCGGCGCCGCAATTTCCAACGTTCGAACGGCTCCGCCAGCAGCAAGCGATGCTCCGCCAGATCCGCCGGCCGTTTCGGCGCGCCATGCGCTTCCAGATAGGCGGGCGAAGCCGTCAAGATGGTGCGCACCGCCCCCAGCCTGCGCTGCCGCAGCGAAGCGTCCGATTGCTCGCCCACCCGCAAAGCCAGATCCGCCATGCCGCTGTATAAGTCATCCAGGCTGTTGCTCAGCTTCAACTCCAGCCTGAGTTGCGGATGCTCGCGCAGCAGGCGCGCCCACACCGGCACCAGCATGTCGTTGGCCATGCTCAGCGGCGCCAGCAGCCTCACCACGCCCTCCACCCGGTTCAAGGCCCCGTCCAGCGACGCCGTCTCCTGCCGCAGCGCCGCCAGCAACGGCTTGCAGCGCTCGTAGTACTGCCAACCCTCATGGGTCGGCGCCAGCCGGCGCGCGCTGCGGCTCAGCAGCTTGCAGCCCAGCCGCGCCTCCAGCGCCTGCAGGCGGCGCGTCAGCGTCGGGGCCGGCATCCGCAGCCGGCCGGCCGCCGCGCTGAGGCTGCCGGCGTCCACGATCGCCACGAACAAATCCAGATCATCCAGCATGATTGCAAAAATGGAATTTGAAATTGATTTTTTGATTCTATTTTCATAATCAGCTTTTGACTAGACTCGCCTCATCGCTAAACCGAATGGAGCGCGCCATGAACCCCGTCCTGCGCCAACGCCTGCTGTTTTCACTGCTGATGTCGGCGGCGATGTCTTTCCTGATGACCGCCTGGGTCAGCTGGCTGAATCTGGGCCTGTGCCCGGATTTCCTCGCCCGCTGGCTGCACGCCTTCGCTTCTGCCTGGCCGGCGGCGTTCTGCGCCGTGCTGCTGCTGGCGCCGGCCATGCAGAAACTGACCCTGCGCCTGCTGAACAGGCGCGATCATGCCGCCAGCCGCCGGCCGGCGCTGAAGCCGAGAGGATGAAATCATGAGAATCGACTACACCCAACTGTCGCCCAAGGCCTACCAGGGGCTGCTCGCCTGCAAGAATGCGCTGGCGGAAAGCGGCCTGGGACTGCCGCTGATCGAGCTAGTCTACCTGCGCGTGGCGCAGTTGAACGGCTGCGCCTTCTGTCTGAAGCTGCACAGCCATGCGCTGCGCCGGCGCGGCGAAAGCCAGGAAAAACTGGACATGCTGGGCGGGTGGGACGTGGCGGATGCGCTGAGCCCGCGCGAGGCGGCGGCCATCGCCTGGACCGAGGCGGTGACCCGGATAGGAGAAACCCGCGCGCCGGACAGCGCCTTCCAGCCGCTGCGCGAGCATTTCAGCGACGCGGAAATATCCGACCTGACCCTGGCCATCGCGCTGATGAACGCCTTTACCCGGGTGGCGGTGGCGATGCGGCAATGAAGCCATCAGGACTGTCAGGCATCGCCAGCGGCTGGAGAATCCGTTCGCCGGCCTGCCCCAGGCTGTCCCGCCACTGTTTCAGCCTATCCAGCGCGGCCATCTGATCCGGGCCCCAGGCCGGCTGCGGTTGAACACCGTGAAAACCGATCAGGGTGTCCAGCGCCTGCAGATAGGGGAGCCAGTCCTGCTGCCGCGATCCGGGGGATGGCGGCGGCAATCCGCTCCAGTTGCTTGATGGATCGATATCCTGCTGCACGCCGCCGCTGAACGGCAGATGGATCTGCGGCGCGAAAATCCAGAACCAGGGGTACATGGAGCCTCCGTAGCCTACGGCGGCGGCCGGAATGGCAAGCCGCATCCGCTACGGTATACATCGAACTATCGCGATAAGAAATGCGTAAGAACACTTGTCATGATGCCGGCCGGCTTATCCACAGCGGCGCGCCGCCTTGAAACTTATCCACAGCTCAACGGCGACCGGCCTTCGCACTCAGCGCTCGTCCCTGCGGTACACCGCCGAGCCGGCGGCATAGGTCGCGGCGATCGCTCGGTCATCGCCCAGCATCATCTGCACGAACAGCGCCTCGGACAGGTCGCGGACATGGCGCATGCGGAAGTCCAGCAACGAGGTGGAGCGCAGGTCCAGCACCGCCAGATCGGCCTCCATCCCGGCTTCGATGCCGCCTACCTTGTCCGCGATGCCCAGCGCCTCCGCGCCGCCGCGGGTGGCCAGATAGAAAGCCTGGGCCGCGGTCAGCGGCTTGCCGTGGGTCTGCGACGCCATGTAGGCGGCGTTCATCGTCTGCAGCATCGAGAAACTGGTGCCTGCGCCCAAGTCGGTGCCCAGCCCCAGCTTGACCGGCTTCTCCGCCTCGACGCAGCGGCGCAGATTCAGACTGCCGGAGCCGAGGAAGAAATTGGATGTCGGGCAATGCGCCAGCGAGGCGCCGCTGTCATGCAGCATTTCCAGCTCCGCGTCTGACAGATGGACGCCGTGGCCGTAGATCGCGCGCGGCCGCAGCAGGCCGTAGCGCTGGTAGACGCCGGCGTAGTCGCGGCAGCCGGGAAACAGCTGGCGGACCCAGGCGATCTCGTCCAGATTCTCGGAAATATGCGATTGGATGGCGATGTCGGGAAACTCCGCCGCCAGCGCGCCCAGCATCTCCAACTGGCCATGGCTGGAGGTCGGCGCGAAGCGCGGCGTGATCACATACTCGGCGCGTCCCTTGCCGTGCCAGCGCTCGATCAGCGCGCGCGACTCCTCGTAAGCGGTCAGCGGCGTGTCCAGCAGCGCGGCCGGCGCGTTGCGGTCCATGCACACCTTGCCGGCCAGGATGCGCAGATCGTGGCGCGACGCCTCCTCGAACAGCGCATCCACCGAAGCGGGATGGACAGTGCCGAACACGCAGCCGGTGGTGACGCCGTTGCGCAGCTGCTCGCCGAGGAACACCCGCGCCACTTCGCGCGCGCGCTCCGCGTCGGCGAAGCCCTGCTCAGTGACGAAGGTGTAGTGGTTCAGCCAGTCCAGCAACTTCTCGCCGAAGGCGGCCATCATCTCGGTCTGCGGGTAGTGGACGTGGCAGTCGATGAAGCCCGGCAGGATCAGATGGTCCGGATAGTGTTCGATCCGCGCGTCCGGCGGCAGCGACGGCAGCAGTTCGGCCGCCGGGCCCCAGGCCGCGATGCGTCCGCTCTCCATCACCACCAGCGCGTCGCGCTGGAACACCAGGCTGTCGCGCTCGGCTTCCCGGAACGGATCGCCCCGGAAAGTCAGCACATCGCCGCGTACCGCTGTTTTCACACTCTGCTCCCGCCGCTCTGCGCGGCCTTCGCGCCGGATGGAAGTCGTTCAATCCGGCAATTATCTTCACATAAAGAATCTTTATGTGTAAATATAGCTTCGTTCCTCTGCCGAAGCAAGCTGGCCCTGGATAAACGGCCAGGATCTGATGCGCGACAATTGTCTTTAGATGAAGATAGTATATTTTTAAGTCGTGATACTCTTGCGCCCGACTGGATTTGCCGCATTTACCTTTGCTCAGGAACCCGCAGCATGCAGCACGCACCCGACCAGATTGACCGCATCGTCGCCCTTTGGAACGAAGTCCGCCCCGACCTGGACACCTCAGCCACCCAGGTCATCGGCCGCATCGTGCGGATGGAGTACTTCATCACCCGACGGGTTCTGCAGGATTTGGCCCGCCATAATCTCAATGTAGGCGAATTCGACGTGCTGGCGGCGCTGCGCCGCGGCGGCGAGCCCTACCAGCTGTCGCCCAACCAGCTGCAGGGCATGGTGCTGATCTCGTCCGGCGCGCTGACCAACCGCATCAACCGGCTGGAAGAAGCCGGCCTGGTCAGCCGCTCGCCCGACCCGGACGACCGCCGCGGCGTGATCGTCACCTTGACCCCCAAGGGCCTGCAGGTGATCGAGGACGCCGCCGGCCACCACCTGGCCGCCGAGGCCGAGCTGATCGAGATGCTGGACGCCGACGAGCGCCAGACGCTGTCCCGCCTGCTGAAGAAGATGCTGCAGGCTCAGGAAGACTGATCCGGCAAACAGGCCGCCCCCGGGCGGCCTTTGTTTTATCCGTTGCGCGCCGGACCGTGCGTACATCACGGCAAGCAAACGCAACGCCGCATCGGGCGCCTCCCAGCCGCTCACCCCAAAAGCAGCGCGCAATTGGCGGCCAGTATCAGCCAGAACAATCCCCAGCCGCAGGCGCTAACCCAGCGCGGCGCCGCGTGCGCGCCCATCAGCGTTTTATCCCCCGTCATCCGCAGCAACGGCCACATCGCCAGCGGCAGCTGCAGGCTCAGCACCACCTGGCTCCACACCAGCAGCGGCCCCACCGCCTGCTCTCCCAGCCAGCCGATGCCGGCCGCCGCCGGCAGCAGGGCCAGCGAGCGGGTGATCAGCCGGCGCTGGTAGCAGGGAATGCGGATGCGCAGAAAGCCGTCCATGATCACCTGGCCGGCGACGGTGCCGGTCAAGGTGGCGCTCTGCCCGGCCGCCAACAGGGCGACGCCGAACAACAGCGCCGCCAGCGAGCCGGCCAGCGGGCGGATCAATTCGTGCGCGTCGGCGATGTCGGCCACCGCGGTGTGGCCGGCGGCGTGGAAGGCGCTGCCGGCCAGCACCAGGATGGCGCCGTTGACCAGCATCGCCAGCAACAGCGAGCCTATGGTGTCGATCCGGCACAGCAGCAGCGTCTGCCGCAGCGCGCCGTCCCCGCCGCCTTCCACCCGCCGGGTCTGCACCACCGATGAATGCAGATAGAGGTTGTGCGGCATGATGGTGGCGCCGACTATGCCCAGCGCCAGCACCACGGCCTTGTCCATGCCCTGCGCCGGCAAGCTGGGCGCCAAGCCCGCCGCCACCGCCGGCCAATGGGTGTCCAACAGCGCTAGCTGGGCCAGGAAGCACAGCGTGATGGTGGCGATCAGGCCCAGCACGATGGCCTCCAGCTGGCGGAAGCCTCGCCCCTTCAGCCCCAGCACGATCAGCGTGTCGAACGCGGTCAGCGCCACGCCCCACAACAGCGGCACGCCGAACAGCAGCTTGAACGCCAAGGCGCAGCCCAGCACCTCGGCGACGTCGCAGGCGATGATGGACACTTCGGCGCTCAGCCAGTGGAGCAAGCGGCCGGCGCGGCCGTAGCGCGCGGCGCTGGCCTGCGCCAGATCCATGCCGGTGACCAGCCCCAGCCGCGCCGCCAGCATCTGCAGCAGCATCGCGGCGATCCCGGACAGCATCACCACCCACAGCAACTGGTAGCCGAAGCGCGAGCCGGCCTCGATGTCGGTCGCCCAGTTGCCCGGATCCATATAGCCGACGGCGACCAGCAGGCCAGGGCCGGCGAAGCGGCGCAGGCGCTGGCCGAAGGAGGCGTTCGGGTCTATGCGCACGCTGCCGTTGACCTCGGACGGGCAGAACGGCGCGGTGGCGGTGCGGGGAAGAGAGAACATGGCGGCCGGAAGGAGTCAGTCCTCCGGCAGCATAGCGCGGATCAGCGGGCGCGCGGAAGGCTGTCGCCGGCCATCTTCAACGACGGCGGCGCGGTCCACGCCCAGCGGCGCTTCCAGGCGCCGATCACCAGGTCGGGGTATTCCGGCTTGCCCAGGCTGCCGTTGTAGCGGCCCAGCGCGCGGTACAGATCGCCGCGCTCGATATCGAGATAGTGGCGCAGGATGGTGCAGCCGTAGCGCAGATTGGTGCTGAGGTCGAACAGATTATGCCGCGGCGTGCCGATGTGGCGCGGCCAGAACGGCATCACCTGCATCAGGCCGCGCGCGCCGGCGCCGGAGATCGCGTACTTGTTGAAGCCGCTCTCCACCTGGATCAGGCCCAGCACCAGCTGCGGATCGAGCCCGGCGCGGGTGGACTCGTACTGAATGGCGGTGAGCAGGCGCTCGCGCATCCAGGCATCGGGAATCTTCTTCTGCAGCCGCGACGACATCTCCGCGAGCCAGGCCTGGCCCAGCCGCGGATCATCGAACACCAGCCGGGGCGCGTTGACGTCGGAGATCGAGCGGCTCATCGCCGAGGCGACGTTGGCCGACAGCGCCTCCTCCTTCTGCGCGCCGGCCCATGCCGACGCATGCGCCAGCACAAGGCAGAACGGCAGGAGAAAAAGGAGGCGCGTCTTCATCAGGCCAGCTTGGAGAGGACATGCTCCAGAATAGCATCGGCGGCGACGGCGGTGGCTTCGCTGTCGCGGCGATGCTGGTACTCGACCTTGCCTTCCTTCAGGCCGCGGTCGCCGATGGTGACGCGGTGCGGCGCGCCGATCAGCTCCCAGTCGGCGAACATCGCGCCCGGGCGTTCGCCGCGGTCGTCCAGCATCACGTCCACGCCGCGGGCCTGCAGATCGGCGTGCAGCTTGTCGGCGGCTTCCTTCACCGCGTCGGAGCGGTCGTAGCCCACCGGGCACACCACCACCGCGAACGGCGCGATGGAATCCGGCCAGATCATGCCCTTGTCGTCGAAGTTCTGCTCGATGGCGGCGCCCAGGATGCGGGTGACGCCGATGCCGTAGCAACCCATCTCGAACGGTTTCGGTTTGCCGTCTTCGTCCAGGAAGGTGGCGTTCATCGCGGCCGAGTACTTGGTGCCCAGGTAAAACACGTGGCCCACCTCGATGCCGCGCTGGATCGCCAGCGCGCCCTGGCCGTCCGGCGACGCATCGCCTTCCACCACGTTGCGGATGTCGAACACTTCCGGCTCGGCGCAATCGCGGCCGAAGTTGGCGCCGGTGTAGTGCTGGTCGTCCTCGTTGGCGCCGATGACGAAATCGGCCATCTTGGCGACGGTGCGGTCGGCGATCACGCGGCCCTTGAAGCCCACCGGGCCCAGCGAGCCGGGATTGGCGCCGAAGGCGGCGCGGATCGCAGCCGGGCTGGCGAAGGTCAGCGGGTTCTTGATGCCGGCGATCTTCTGCGCCTTCACCTCGTTCAGCTCGTGGTCGCCGCGCACCAGCATCAGCACCGCTTCGTCCTCCGCGCCTTCCACCACCACCGCCTTGACGGTCTGCTTGATGTCGATCTTCAGGAAGTCCACCAGCTCGGCGATGGTCTTGACCTTGGGCGTGTGCGCCTTGGTCAGCGCAGCCGATGCGGCGGCGCGCTCGCCGGCCGGGGCCACGGCTTCGGCCAGCTCGATGTTGGCCGCGTATTCCGAGTTCGGACAGTAGACGATGGCGTCCTCGCCGGTGTCGGCGATCACCTGGAATTCATGCGAGCGATCGCCGCCGATGGCGCCGGTGTCTGCCGCCACCGCGCGGTAGGTCAGGCCCAGGCGGTCGAAGATGCTGCGGTAGGCGGCGTACATATTGTCGTAGCTCTTGAGGGCGTCCTCAGCGCTGCGGTCGAACGAGTACGCGTCCTTCATGGTGAACTCGCGGCCGCGCATCACGCCGAAGCGCGGACGGCGCTCGTCGCGGAACTTGGTCTGGATCTGGTAGAAGTTCTTCGGCAGCGCGCGGTAGCTGCGCAGCTCGCGGCGGGCGATGTCGGTGATCACCTCCTCCGCGGTCGGCTGCAGCGCGAAATCGCGCTCGTGGCGGTCTTTGAAGCGCAGCAGCTCGGCGCCCATCGCGTCCCAGCGGCCGGTTTCCTGCCACAGCTCGGCCGGCTGCACCACCGGCAGGCTCACCTCGATGCCGCCGGCGCGGTTCATTTCCTCGCGGATGATGGTCTCGACCTTGCGCACCACGCGCAGGCCCATCGGCATCCAAGAATAGATGCCGGCGGCCTGCTTGCGGATGAAGCCGGCGCGCAGCATCAGCTTCTGGCTGACGATGTCGGCGTCGGCGGGTGCCTCTTTCTGGGTGGAAATGAAAAACTGCGATGCGCGCATGGTGCGTCCTTGAAAATTCGGCTAAATGTAGACGATTGTAGCGTCGTCCCCGCCCCCCGGCCAAGCGCCGCCCGGCCCGACTCGCGGTTTTCGCCAGTTGTTGCAGTACAACAATCCTGCGCACAGCCCGCCGCGCTGTACTTGGCGGCCCCGTCGCTCTGGAGTAACCTGCGCGCAGCCGGGGTTTACGGCTTTTTTATTTTGCCCGTGTCGTCGACAATGAGAGGGCATCCAGCCATGGACAACCCGGACCCTCGCCGCCGCGCCTCACAACGGCGGCGTCCAACCGTAATGGAAGCTTATGCAGGATCACAATAAACAGGCGATGGCGGGCCTGACCCTGGCCGCGCTCGGCGTGGTGTACGGCGACATCGGCACCAGCCCGCTGTACACCTTGCGCGAGTGTTTCGTCAGCCAGAACCTCCCCACCACGCCCGACAATATCTTCGGCATTCTGTCGCTTATCTTCTGGTCGCTGATATTCGTGGTGTCGATCAAATACGTGGCTTTCGTGCTGCGCGCCGACAACCGCGGCGAAGGCGGCATCATGGCGCTGATGGCGCTGGCCCGCCATTACACCACCCACGCCGCGCGCTGGAAGATCGTGATGCTGGGCCTGTTCGGCGCCGCGCTGTTCTACGGCGACGCCATCATCACGCCGGCGGTGTCGGTGCTGTCGGCGGCCGAGGGCATGGAAGTCCTCTCGCCCGGCATGGAGGCCTACGTGCTGCCGATGGCGGTCGGCGTGCTGGTGGGCCTGTTCCTGCTGCAGCGCCACGGCACCGCCAGGGTCGGCCTGATGTTCGGCCCGGTGATGATGATCTGGTTCGCCATCCTCGGCATCCTCGGCTTGCACCAGATCATCCAGCAGCCAGCCGTGCTGCAGGCGCTGAACCCGTGGCACGCGGTCACCTTCCTCAGCCAGAACGGCTTCCACGCCTTCCTGACGCTGGGCTCGGTGGTGCTGGCGCTGACCGGGGCCGAGGCGCTGTACGCCGACATGGGCCACTTCGGCAAGACGCCAATCCGCCGCGCCTGGTTCAGCCTGGTGCTGCCCGGCCTGGGGCTGAACTACTTCGGCCAGGGCGCGCTGCTGATGAGCAACCCGGCCGCGATCAAGAACCCCTTCTTCCTGCTGGCACCGGACTGGGCGCTGCTGCCGATGATCGCGCTGGCGACGCTGGCCACGGTGATCGCGTCGCAGGCGGTGATCTCCGGCGCCTACTCGCTGACGCGCCAGGCCATCCTGCTGGGCTACTGCCCG
Organism: Chromobacterium sp. INPA-IVC; assembly: GCF_059047085.1. Taxonomy (NCBI): domain Bacteria; kingdom Pseudomonadati; phylum Pseudomonadota; class Betaproteobacteria; order Neisseriales; family Chromobacteriaceae; genus Chromobacterium; species Chromobacterium sp. INPA-IVC. Next base: position 423,340 of record NZ_JBTNLS010000002.1, read on the forward strand.
CGCCTGGAGGTGAACCACACCTCGGAAAAGGAAATCGGCCAGATCTACATGCCCTTCATCAACTGGGCGCTGCTGGTCGCCGTGCTGGTGGTGGTGCTCACCTTCAAGACCTCGTCCAGCCTGGCCGCCGCCTACGGCATCGCCGTCACCGGCACCATGCTGATCACCACGCTGCTGTTCTTCGTGGTGGCCCGCATCAACTGGCGCTGGCCGCTGCCGCTGGCCCTGGGCATCACCCTGCTGTTCGGCGTGATCGACACCGCCTTCTTCGCCGCCAATATCCACAAGGTGGCGGACGGCGGCTGGCTGCCGCTGGTGATGGGCATGGTCATCTTCACGCTGATGAGCACCTGGAAACAGGGCCGCGACATCCTGTTCAAGCGCCTGCGCGAACAGGCGCTGCCGCTGGACGACTTCATCCACAATCTGGAAGCCTACCCGCCGGCGCGGGTGGAAGGCACCGCGGTATTCCTGACCAGCACCCTGCACGGCGTGCCGCACGCGCTGCTGCACAATCTGAAGCACAACAAGGTGCTGCATGAGCGCGTCGTGCTGATGACGGTGCGCACCGAGGACGTGCCCTATGTGGCGGAGGAGGAGCGGCTGGAGATCGTGCAGATGTCGGCGTCGTTCTGGCGGGTGATGGCCCGCTACGGCTTCAAGGAAGACCCCAACGTGCTGGAAGTGCTGGACATGTGCGCCAAAGAAGGCTTCCAGATGGAGCTGATGGACACCTCGTTCTTCCTGTCGCGCGAAACCATCGTCTCCACCGACCATCCCGGCATGGCGCGTTGGCGCGAGAAGGTATTCGTGTGGATGAGCAAGAACGCGTTGCGCGCCACCGACTTCTTCCAGGTGCCGACCAACCGCGTGGTGGAGCTCGGCGCTCAGGTAGAGCTGTAGCCCGACGTTTCGCCCAATAAAAAAGCGCGCCGATGGCGCGCTTTTTTCATCTCCCGCAGCGTCAGCGCGCCGCGGGCTGCCGCAGCCGTATCTGCGCCGACGACGACCAGGCCCGGCACTGCTCGTACATCGCGCAAAAGCTGGCCAGCCCCTGGGCGATGGTCATCGGCCAGATGCGCTCCGGCAGCGGTTGCACTCCGGTCAGGATGGGCCAGTCGATATTGTCCGGCGGCATCAGGTCGCGCCGCTCGGTCGCCAGCAGGCGGGCATCGGCCATCGCCAGTTCGGCCCGGTCGTCGCCTGACAGGTGCAGGCCGAAACGGGCTTCCACCGCCGCGGTCAGCCGGTGCTGCAAGGGCGGGCTGTCCTGAACGTCGGGCCTCACCACCTCGCCGGCATAGGCCTTGGCCGCGCCATACAGCAAGCCCGCCAGCTTCAGCCGCGGCGGCAGCAGATCCGCCATCCTGACCGCATGCTCGGCCTCGCTGTAAAACTGGCGGCAGGCGCCGCCGAAGCGGCAGACATGCGCCAGATGATGGGCGATGTCGGCGATGTCGATGTCGTCCGGCTGGGGATCCAGCACGTTCAGATAGCGTCCCGACACCGTTTGTATGAATGCGCCTCTCATCGCCCCTCCCTCCCGCGGCGGTCGATGCCGCCGCGCAACCATCCCGCCGTCACTGATTTCATCCCTGTCATCCCTGCGCCCAGCAATTATTTCGACTTGATCATTGATCAAAACAATTTCAACAGCATAAAATCTCAAATATTAAAACAACCTCGCCAGGACAGACTAAATAATCCGGGTATTTTCAAACTGAATTGGCTCCGACGCCAAGGCGGGAAAATCGATTCCACCCTGTGTAAAGCCCTGGAAAAACCTTTTAGAACTGTCCAGATTTATTTCTTTCAAAACAACAACTAATAATCCGGATATGACATAGATCATAAGAACTCAAATCTAGCACAGCCACCTGGTCTTTTTCCAGAAAAACGTTAAACGCCTTTTGGTATTTATTCTCGAATTAATATATCAAAACTTAAAATATTTGAATAAGAACCAATTAAGCCACCCGAAATGCAGGCAAAGAATCTTTTCAAACCCCACTCTGTATTGCATGAATTCAAGCTCAACGCGCTGCGCAGAATCCGGGACCGCAAACTGTCGATCAGCGAACTGGCGCGCATTACCGGCATCAAGCAGTCCACGCTGCACCGCGGCCTGTTCGAAGACCGGGAGCTGACATTCAGCAACGCCCACGCGATCGGACATGCGCTGGACATCAATCTGGGCGGCGGCGAGCCCCCCAGGATGGCGCCGGTCATCACCGGCTTCGACCAACTGAGCGCGCTGAGAGAAGGCAGGCAGCCGCTCTGGGACGAATTCATCCTGCTGGAGCCGGCGCTGGACGACACGGTGCTGGCCATAGACCAGGCGCTGTTCCGCCAGCGCGTGTTCCCCCGCCGCGCGGTAGTGCTGCTGCAAACCGACCATCCCAAGCATGGCCGCCTGGCGTATCCCGACCGCGGCGCGCTCAGCCTGGAAGACAACGGCCATGCCGCCATCGGCGCGGTCGCGGGCATTCTTTTCCGGAAAAACGCATGAAACTGCTCAAAGACTTGCCCGGCCGCATGCTGGCCTGCATCGATCCGATCGTGATCCTGTCCTTCCTGATCCTGATTTCGGCGATCGCCTCCAACCTGACCTCGTACAAGGTGGTGCAGGTGTTCGGCACCGAAGCCAGCCTGGGCACCTTCACCATGCCCATCATCCTGATGCTGCTCAACCCGATCGCCGAGGTCTACGGCAAGAAGCGCTCCAACCAGATCCTGTTCGCCACCTGCCTGGCCGAAATCCTGTTCGCCGTCTCCTTCACCGCGCTCAGCCAGTCTCAGCGCGACTGCGGCCTGCTGCCATTGGCCGATCGCGGCCATTGCGAGGCGCTGAACCAGAGCTATGTGCTGATCAGCGAACACATCGTGCGCGGCTCGATCTCGTTCGCGATTGGCTGCCTGATCGGCAGCCAGTTCAACACGCGCTTCCTGCTGTACCTGAAGAACCTGTGGTCTAGCCGTCTGTACTTCATCCGCGACATCTTCTCGTCGGTGATCGGCGAGGTGGTGTACACCGCCATCTGCTTCATGATCGCCTTCTACGGCGTCTTTCCCTTCGCCACTATCCTGAAGATCTTCGCCTTCAGCCTGATGTTCAAGTTCTCGTCCACCGTGGTCCTGTCCTGGATCTCGCAATACATCGTGCTGCTACTGTACCGCTACCAGGCCTGGAGCGAAGGCGCGTCCGGCGGCCGCAAAGTCAAATTCTCTTCCCGGTACCTGCAAGTATGAACAAGATCAGGCTGCACTCCGTCGAGGCGCCGTCCGCCGGCGCCCGCCCGCCACTGTTCGCGCTGCGCTGCAACTACGACTACAGCGGCAAATACGCGCTGCATGGCCGCGCAGTCGAACGCGCCGCGCTCAGCGCGCTGTTCTTCGCCGACCGCGTTCTGTTGGTGCCGCACAGCCGCAACGGCGTCCGCATCGCCGAGGCGCTGGCGCCGCGGCTTGGCCTGCTTCCCGACGCCGCCGCGCCCGGCGCGCTCCGGCTGCCGCTCGACCCCGCCGCGCCGTTGGCAGCCCGGCTGCAGCGGCTGCTGGACATCCCCTCCTGCTTCGACGCGGATCCGCGCTTCGGCCTGTACGGCTTTTTCTGCTATGAATTGATCCACGCCAAGCTGGGCCTGGACGCCGGCTTGCTGGGCGTGTTCCACCTGCCGGAACGGCTGAGCGAAGACAGCGCCGCCATCGACCTGTTGCTGGACCCGGCCGACGCCGGCGGCGAGGCCTGGCCGCTGGCGCTCGGCCCGCTGCTAGGCACCGACGACTTCGCCGCCGGCCGCGGCCTGCCCTACGAGCGGATGTACGCCATCGCCGGCCGGCGCATCGCCGATGGCGGCCTGCGCTCGGTCAATCCCAGCTACGCGATCCAGCGTCCCTGCGCGCGCGACGGCTACCAGATCCACCAGGACCTGCTGGCGCGCAATCCCGCGCCGTACAACCTGTATTTCGACGGCGGCGACTTCCAGCTGGCCGGCTCCTCGCCGGCGATGTTCCTGCGCCTGCGCGACGGCCGGCTCTCCACCAGCCCCATCTGCGGCACCGTCGCGCGCGGCCGCGGCGAGGCCGAAGATCAAGCGCAAGTGGAAAAGCTGCTGGCGTCGGACAAGGACAGGTTCGAGCTGGAGGAATGCGTGAAGGCCGACATGCTGGCTAAGGATGCGAGCTGCGAGGACATCCGCGTCGACGTCGAACGGGAAGTGGAGCGCTTCGCCAATGTGTTCCACACCTCGGCCAGCGTCAGCGCGCGGCTGAAGCCGGGCAAGACCCTGGCCGACGCGATCTGCGACCACCTGTGGCCGGCCACCGTCGTCGGCACGCCCATCGACGCCGCCGCGCGGCTGCTCGCGGCGCACGAAAGCCGCCGCTGGTACGCCGGCGCCTTCGGCTATCTGTGCGCCGGCGAAGCGGAGCTCGGCACCATGATCCGCACCGCGCTGCTGGCCGACGGAAAAGCCACCACCCGGGTGGGCAGCACGCTGAGCGCGCACTCCAGCCCGCAATTGGAGCGCAGCGAGCTGGAGGCCAAGGCATCGCTGATCCTGGGGGTGTTGTGAGCGCCCTCACCATCGAGGACATCGACGCCGACGCGATCACGATACGGCTGGTCAACACCGCCAAGACCTACCTCGTGCCGCTGGACCGGGTGATCCGCCTGCAATGCCTGCAGGGGCTGCCGCGGGATGAAATCCTGCTGGCCGGCGTGCTGGCCGGCAAGGTGGCGCGCAAGCGCCCCGCCCTCCTGGCGCAGTACGACTTCTCCGACGTCGCCGTCTCCGGCGACTTCCGGCCGCAACATGTGGTGTTCGAACGCAGCGTCGGCTTCCTCGCCGACGGCGAGACCCGGGTGGACCTGCCGTTCCGCGAGTTGCTGGGCAATCTGGACGCGATCTCGCGGCTGAGCGACGAGGCGGCGTTCTATCTGGGTTTCAGCTACGCGCTGTTCGCGCTGCCGGGCGAGGAACTGGCCTTCGACGACCATCCCCGCCCCTATCTGACGCTGAAATAGCGGTTCAGAAGCCGAGGCCGCTGTCGGCCTGGGCCCGGCTCCAATCAAACCAGGGGCCGGGGTCGGTCTTGCGCCCCGGCGCGATATGCTCGTGGCCGGCGATGGCGGACAGCGGCAGTCCACGCCGCAGCTCGCGCGACAGCGCCGCCAACGTGCGGTACTGCGCCTCGCTGAAAGGCTCGAAGTCGCAGCCCTCCATCTCCACGCCGATGGAGAAGTCATTGCACTTCTCGCGTCCCCGCCAGCTGGAGACGCCGGCATGCCAGGCGCGCTTGCCCACCGGCACGAACTGCAGCAGGCGGCCGTCGCGCCGGATGAAAAAGTGCGAAGACACCCGCAACTGATGCACGCCCTGGTAATAGGGGTGCTCATCCGGGTCCAGCCGGTTGGAGAACAACTGCTCGACGCCCGCGCCGCCGTAGCGGTAAGGCGGCAGGCTGATATTGTGGATCACCAGCAGCTCCGGCGCGCAGCCTGGGCTGCGTTCGTCGCAGTTCGGCGACGGCAGCTGCTGGGCGCCCTGCATCCAGCCGTCCGCGCCCAGCGCCAGCGCCGGCGCCGCGGACGGCCGGTAAACCAGCCGCCACAGCGCCAGCCCGTCGGTGGTGTTCCAGCGCTGTTCCAGCACGAAACCGGCCTTGTGGTACAGCGCGATGGCCGCCTGGTTGACTTCGGCGGTATCCACGCTGACGCGGTCCTCGCCCTGCAGCGCGCGGTTCAGCAACCGATAGCCCCAACCCTGCTGCAAATGCGCCGGGTCCACCACCGTGCGTTCGATATGCATGCCGCCATCGGAACCGCGGGACGTCACCAGCAGGCCGCGCAGCTCATCCCCTTCGAAAGCCGCCAGAATGCGGTCCCGGCAAGAATGCAACGCCGCCAGGTCCGGCCACATCACAGGCAGGGCCGGATAATTCAGCCACTCCACCTCCAGCCGGTGCGCGTCCAGCTGCAGCCGCAGTGCCCGCCGCGCCAGCGCCGCGTCGCCGCGGGCCAATTCCGTCACTTCGAACGGCAACTCCATTTCATCTCTCCGTCATCTTCAAGATCGGATCATCTCGTACAATTCCGGCTTGTGTTCCATCGCGCAAAGCGGTATCAAGAACTTGCGTCGCGCGTCGCGCGGACGGAAAAGCGTCGCTCACCGCTTGAGGCGCATCATGTCCACGGCCCTGGCATGGCTGCACAATCATGCCAGAACCCACGCAGGAGACCATCTTCATGCTCACACTCGACACCTTGGGCAAAGCCGCCGCCGCGCCCAGCTTCGAACAACCGCTGGAAATGCTGCAGGCCTGTCACGACAAGATCCGCCGTTTCTGCGATCAATTGGACAAGCTGCCGCCCTATATCGAGGAGCACGGCGTCGACGACGCCGCGCGCAACACCATAGACGACGTGGTCCGCTATTTCGACATCGCCGGCCCCGCCCATCATACCGACGAAGAGGAAGAGCTGTTTCCTCTGCTCGAAGAACGCCTCCCCACCGCCGCCTCGCGGCTGGAGCAGCTGTCCGCCGAGCACGGCTACCTGCATTCCTGCTGGAACGCCATCCGCGACGACCTGGTCGCGCTGCGCGACGGACGCATCCGCCAGATCAGCAGGAACGAGCTGCAGGAATTCGCCCGCCAATACCGCGAGCACGCGGCCGCCGAGGAGGAATGGCTGTTCCCCGCCGCCGCCAGCGCGCTCAGCGCCGAAGAGCTGCGCCAGGCCGGCGCCAATATGGCCAGGCGCCGCCAGGGAGGCTGAGTCCGCCTCTGCAAGCGAAACGGGCTGCCCGCTTCCGCCGGCAGCCCGTCGCTGTCTTCACCTTTTGACTCGGCGGTCCGCTCAGGCGGTCAGCTTCAGCAACTGGGCGAAAGCGTCCTCGAACAGCTTCAAACCGTCCTGCTGCAGCTTCTCGCCGACCGCGGCCAGGTCGGTGCCGGCGGCTTCCACCGCGGCCAGCAGCGCCTTGGCCTCGTCCATGCCCTGCGGCAGCGTCAGCGCGGCGTCGCCATGGTCGCGGAAGGCGGCCATGGTCGCGTCCGGCACGGTGTTGACGGTTTCGTCGCCGATCAGGCTCTCCACGTACAACACGTCGCGGTAAGCCGGGTTCTTGGTGCCGGTGGACGCCCACAGCAGGAATTGCGGGCGGGCGCCGGCGGCGCGCAGCTTGGCGAACTCTTCGCCGTGGAAGCGCTCCTGGTAGCGGGCGTAGGCGGCCTTGGACAGCGCGATCGCCACCTTGCCCTGATGCGGCTCGGCCACTTGCGGATCCAGCAGGCTGTCGACGCGCGACAGGAAGAAGCTGGCCACCGCCTTGACGCCGGCCACCGGCTGGCCGTCGGCCAGGCGAGCGGACAGGCCGGCGATGTAGGCGTCCCAGACCGCTTCCACCTGCGGCAGCGAGAACAGCAGCGTGATGTTGACGTTGACGCCTTCGCGGGTCAGCGTCTGGAACGCGCGGACGCCCTCGGCGGTCGCCGGGATCTTGATCATCGCGTTGGCGCGGCCGATCTCGGCCCACAGGCGGCGCGCGGCGGCCAGGGTGCCGGCCTCGTCGCGCGACAGCTCGGGCGACACTTCCAGGCTGACGTAGCCGTCGTTGCCCTGGCTGGCTTCGTACTGCGGCAGCAGCAGGTCGCAGGCGGCCTGGATGTCGGCCACCACCAGCTTTTCGTAGCGCGCCTCGGCGGACAGGGAGGCGTTCTGCTTCAGAACGGCCAGCTCGCCCTGATAGCTGGCGTCGCCGCTGATCGCCTTGTAGAAGATGGCCGGATTGGAAGTCACGCCGGCGATGCCGTCGTCGGCCAGCAGGCGGGCCAGTTCGCCGGAGGCGATCAGTTCACGGGACAGGTTGTCCAGCCAGATGCGCTGGCCGAAGGGACGGATGGCTTGCAAACGATTCATGGTGAGGCGTCCGGGTATTGCTTGAGGTAAAGAATCCATCCTACCCCGGCAACGCCGCCGCGCCAAGAGGAGAGGCGCGGCGATTTGCGCTGGCTCAGGCAGCCTGGCTGTCGTTGCGGCGCTCGCGCGGGAATACCGCGCTGAACGTGCTGCCCTTGTCCGGCTCGCTCTTGATTTCCAGCCGAGCGTGGTGGCGCGCCAGCACATGCTTGACGATGGCGAGGCCAAGCCCGGTGCCGCCGCTGCCGCGCGAGCGGCCGCGGTCGACGCGGTAGAAGCGCTCGGTCAGCCGCGGAATGTGCTCGCGCGGGATGCCGATGCCGGTGTCGGCGACGGAGAAGCGCAGCTGCTCGCCCTCGTCCTGCCAGGACAGGGTGATGCTGCCGCCTTCCGGCGTGTAGCGCACCGCGTTGGACACCAGATTGCCGAACGCCGAATGCAGCTCCTGCCCGCTGCCCCACAGGCCGGCGTCGCAACAGCGCGCCAGCTTCACCTGATGCCGCCCCTGGGACAATCCTTCGGCCTCCACCATCAACGTGTCCAGCATCATCTGCATGTCCACGTGCTCGGAGCTGACCGCCTTGGGACTGTTCTCCAGCCGCGACAGCGCCAGCAGGTCTTCCACCAGGCTCTGCATCCGCCGCGACTGCTCCATCATCATCGGCAGGAACTGGCGCAGCGTGCGCTCGTCCACTTCCGGCATGTCGTTCAGCGTTTCCAGGAAGCCGCCTACTACGGTCAGCGGCGTGCGCAGCTCATGCGAGACGTTGGCGACGAAATCGCGGTGCACGGTCTGCACCCGCTCCAGCTGGGTGATGTCGCGGGTCAGCAGCAGCTTGCGGGTGGAGTCGAACGGCACCAGCTGCAGCGAGATCACCAGTTCGCGCGGCTGGCTGAAGCTCAGCGTCAGCGGCTGGCTGAAGCTGGCGTTCTTCATATAGGTGTGGAAGGCCGGCTGGCGGATCAGGTTGAGGATCTGGTTGCCGACGTCGCGCTTGCGGTCCAGGCCCAGATGCTCCACCGCCATCGGGTTCACCCATTCGATGCGGTCGTGCTCGTCCAGCACCACCACGCCGTCCGGCATCGCCTCGCCGGCGTTGATGAAGCGCTCCAGCGCGTGGGTCAGCTTCTTCTTGCTCTGGCTCTGGTTGCGCATGGTGCGATAGAGGATCATGAACACCGAGTGCCAGACGCCGAAACCGTCCGGCACCCGCTCGGGCACCGGATGGCGCAGCCAGCGCAGCAGCAGCGCGATGTGGTAGAGGTTGAAGGCCAGCCAGCCGCCCAGCGAAATGGCCAGCACCAGCAGCGCGTCGGTCGCCGACGACAGCGCCCAGAAACCGGCGCTAACGATCAGGATGGCCGCCAGCCACAGCGCGGTGCGTTGCAGGAGTTCTCGCATTACTGCTGGACGGAGAAGCGGTAGCCGGTGCCGCGCACGGTCTGGATCAGGCTGTCGTGCTCGGTGCCTTCCAGCGCGCTGCGCAGGCGGCGGATGTGCACGTCCACGGTGCGCTCCTCGACGAAGACGTGGTCGCCCCACACCTGGTCCAGCAACTGGGCTCGGGAGTGGACGCGCTCCGGGTGGGTCATGAAGAAGTGCAGCAGGCGGAATTCAGTGGGGCCGAGCTCGATCACGCTGCCGTTGCCGGTGACGCGGTGGGTCACCGGGTCCAGCCGCAAGCCCTGCACGTCGACCGCGTCGTCGGTCATCTGCGGCGCGCGGCGGCGCAGCACGGCCTTGATGCGGGCCAGGAGCTCGCGCGGCGAGAACGGCTTGGTGATGTAATCGTCGGCGCCGGTTTCCAGCCCCGCGACCTTGTCCTGCTCGTCGGAGCGGGCGGTCAGCATGATGATGGGGATGTGGCGGGTGCGCTCGTCGGCGCGCAGGCGCTTGGCGACGTCGATGCCGCTGGCGCCCGGCAGCATCCAGTCCAGCAGCACCAGGTCGGGCAAGGCGTTCCTCACCAGCGTCAACGCCGCCTCGGCGGTGCCCGCGCGCAGCACATGATGGCCGGCCTGGGCCAGGTTGAAGGCGATCAGCTCCTGAATCGCCGGTTCGTCTTCGACAAGCAGAATGTTGGCGGCCATGTGGCTATCCTCGGGTTTGATTTTGCGGCAAGCATACAAACGCCAGATGACACTAATATGACATGTCTTGGAAAGTTCCCGCGCCGCGATCTTCCCGTAAACCGCCCTCTCGCGCCAGACCCCAAAAAAAAACGGGCCTGCCTATCAGGCAGACCCGGAATGGTCGTCGTCAAAAACATTGATCTGACAAGAGACCAGGGACAAAGAGATCACCAGGACAGTCTCAAATGAGGGGGTCGAGCGACTCGCTCATCCGCAACCAATCTTGGAGCGGAGCAAACGGCGGGACGTGCCGCTTGTTCCAGATACGGGCTGCATTTTACGTAGCAATACCGCTGCACAGGCCACTCGACAATAGGATTTTTCTCTATTTGGCATTATTATCTATCTTTATTTCGTCATATTTCCTTTGATTCGAAACATGGATAGATTCGATCGCAAAATCCTCGCTGCGCTGCACGAAAATGCCAGGATCAGCTTCGCCGAACTGGCGCGGCGGGTGAACCTGTCGGCGCCGGCGGTGGCCGACCGGGTGGCCAAGCTGGAGCAGTCCGGCGTGGTCACCGGCTACCATGCCCGCATCGATCCCAACCGGATCGGCCTGCCCATCGCCTGCCTGATCGAATTGACAGTCAAGCACTTGGAGTACTATCTGGTGATCGAGCAGATCCGCAATACGCCGGAAGTGATCGAATGCGCGTCCATCACCGGCACCAGCGGCCTGATGATACGGGTGGCGGTGGACACCATGCCGGCGCTGCAGGCGCTGATCGCGCGGCTGATGCAGTTCGGCGACACCAAGACCTCGATCATCATCGACATGCCGGTGCCGCCGCGGATGCCGATGCTGAGCGAAGACGAATGAAAAAACGGCCGGGGCCCCTAGGGCGCCGGCCGGAACAGAGAACAACTCTCCCTTACAGCGTCGCGGCTCAACCTGCCACGTGCTTGACGAAGCGCAGCATGTTGCAGGTGTAGCCGTACTCGTTGTCGTACCAGGCCACCACCTTGATGAAGGTCTTGTCCAGCGCGATGCCGGCGTCGGCGTCGAAGGTGGACGGCGCGGTGTTGCCGACGAAGTCGGTCGACACCACTTTTTCATCGGTGTAGCCCAGCACGCCCTTCAGTTCGCCTTCGGCGGCGGCCTTCATCGCCTTGCAGATGTCGGCATAGTCGGCTTCCTTCTCCAGCTCCACGGTCAGGTCGACCACGGACACGTCGGAAGTCGGCACGCGGAAGGCCATGCCGGTCAGCTTCTTGTTCAGCTCCGGAATCACCTTGCCCACGGCCTTGGCGGCGCCGGTGGACGACGGAATGATGTTTTCCAGGATGCCGCGGCCGCCGCGCCAGTCTTTGGAGGACGGGCCATCCACGGTCTTCTGGGTGGCCGTGGCGGCGTGCACGGTGCTCATCAGGCCGCGCTTGATGCCCCAGTTGTCATGCAGAACTTTGGCCACCGGGGCCAGACAGTTGGTGGTGCAGGAAGCGGCGGAGACGATGGTTTCGCCGGCATATTTGTCATGGTTGACGCCGTAGACGAACATCGGGGTGTCATCCTTGGACGGCGCGGACTGCACCACTTTCTTGGCGCCGGCGTCGATGTGCTTCTGGCAGCCGTCCTTGGTCAGGAAGAAGCCGGTGCAGTCGATGACGATCTCGGCGCTCACCTCGTTCCACTTCAGATCGGCCGGATCTTTCTCCGCGGTCAGGCGGATGGTTTTGCCGTTGACCACCAGGCTGCCGCTCTCGACCTTCACGTCGCCCTGGAAGCGGCCGTGCACCGAGTCGTACTTCAACATGTAGGCCAGGTATTCCGGGTCGAGCAGATCGTTGATGCCGACCACTTCCAGCTCGGGAAAATCCTTGGCGATGGCGCGGAACACCATGCGACCGATACGACCGAAACCGTTGATACCGACTTTGATAGCCATGATGAAGTCTCCTTGTCAGCTTGTGGCAGCTCAATGAACGATTCGATGGAGTGAACATCGCCACCGAAAAATGCGAATTCCGCGGACGGGGCCTGTCGCCGCCGAGCGGGGACAGCGCGCCCCGCCAAACAAAAACAGCGCAGGCCGTTTCCGGTCCCGCGCTGTCACTTTCCTCTGATTTTCGCTTGTAATCAACACGCTACATCAAGTGTTTGCGATTTTAGCGCCTCATCCTTGCAAAACCGCGGCGTACGGCGCGGCGTCGGCCTGCAGCACCACGTGCAGCAGGCTGGCGGACACCGCGGTGACGCCGCTGGCGCCCAGCTGCAGCAGCGCGGCCTGGTCCACCAGCGCGGCGTCGGCCACTTCCACCCGCAGCCGGCTGCCGGCCACCGCTTCGATCTTGCGCACATTGCCGGCGCCGCCCAGCGCCGCCAGCCAGCGCGCCTTGTCGATGCTGGCGCCGCCCGCCGCGGCTGCGGAAGCCAGCGACTCGGCCACCGCCGGCGCGGCGACTTGCGGTTCCGCGGCGGCGCTGCCCAGCGCGCCGCGGATTTCGTCGGCGATCAGGTCGGCCTCCGGCCCCAGCACCACTTGCACGCTGCCGGCGGCCGGCTTGATCAGGCCGCGCGAGCCCAGCGCCTTCAGCGCCACCTCGTTGACCTTGTCGTTGCTGGCCACCTGCAGGCGCAGACGAGTGGTGCAGGCGTCCACCGACTTCAGGTTGGCGGCGCCGCCCAGCGCGTCGATGAAGGCGCGCGCGCGGCCGGTGCCGGCGCTCACAGCGGCCACCGCCACCAGCACGTCCTCGCGGCCCGGGGTCTTCAGGTCGAACTTCTTGATGAAGAACACGAACAGAACATAGTAGATGGCGAAGTAAGCGGCGCCGATCGGCAACAGCAGCAGCGGCTTTGTGGCGATGCCGAAGTTGATCACGTAGTCGAACAGACCCGCGGAGAAGGTGAAGCCGAGCTTGACGCCGAACCAGTGCATCACCGCCAGCGCCAGGCCGGTCAGCAAAGCGTGGATCGCATACAGCATCGGCGCCAGGAACATGAAGGCGAATTCCACCGGCTCGGTGACGCCGGTCAGCATCGCCGTCAGCGCCATCGAGAACAGCAAGCCGCCGACAGCCGCGCGGTTTTCCGGTTTGGCGGTGCGATACATCGCCAGGCAGGCGGCCGGCAGGCCGAACATCATCACTGGGAACATGCCGGCCATGAAGATGCCCGCGCTCTTGTCGCCGGCGAAGAAGCGGGTCATGTCGCCATGCACCAGCTTGCCTGCCGCCGTGGTGAAGTCGCCCACCTGGAACCAGACCATGGTATTGATGATGTGATGCAGACCGGTGACGATCAGGATGCGGTTGAGCACGCCGTAGAAGAACACGCCGATCTCGCCGGCGCCGATCAGCCATCTGCCGACGCTGTCGATGCCGTGCTGGATCGGCGGCCAGATGTAGCCCAGCACCGCGCCCAATATCAACATGGTGAAGCCGGTGACGATGGGGACGAAGCGCTTGCCGCCGAAGAAGGCCAGGTAGCTGGGCAGCTTGATATCCTTGTAGCGGTTGTACAAATAGCCGCCGATCAGGCCGGACAGGATGCCCGACAGCACGCCCATATTGATCTTGTCGTCGATCACCTTCAGCACCGCGGTCAGTACCAGGAAGCCGATGGCGCCGGCCAGGCCGGCGGTGCCGTTGTTGTCCTTGGCGAAGCCGACCGCCACACCGATGGCGAAGATCAGCGCCAGGTTGCCGAAGATGGCGTCGCCCGCCTGGGCCATGATCTTGATGTCCAACAGGTCGGGCTGGCCCAAGCGCAGCAACAGCCCGGCCACCGGCAGCACGGCGATCGGCAGCATCAGGGCGCGCCCCAGCTGCTGGATGCCGGCAAACTTGTTAAGAGTACTCACAACATATCTCCCAGGTTAATTCTGGTGCCGTCTTGTCCGATGGCGGCTCCCCAGCACTTCGCACCGACGCCCGCCGTCACACGCCGGGCCACAGTTCCGTCACCCTGCCGCGCACCGCCTGCGGCGACCCAAGCGCCAACAGCCTCAGCGCCTCTTCCTCGCAATGCCGGCGCGACAGCCCGCGCACCAGGCTCTTCACTTCCGGCACCAGCCGCGGGCTGACCGACAGCTCGGCGACGCCCAGGCCGATCAGTACCGGCACCGCCTGCGGGTCCGACGCCATCGCGCCGCATACGCCCACCCATTTGCCGTGCTTCTTCGCGCCTTCCACCGTGATGGCGATCAGGCGCAGCAGGCCCGGGTGCATCGAGTCAATGCGCGAGGCCAGCGTGGCGTTGCAGCGGTCCATCGCCAGCGTGTACTGGGTCAGATCGTTGCTGCCTATCGACAGGAAATCGGCGTGCTTGGCCAATTGGTCGGCCAGCAGCGCCGCCGACGGCACTTCCACCATCACGCCCAGCTGCGGCCGTTCGGCCAGATTCATTTCTCCGGCCAGTTGCTCGATGCGCTCGCGCAGCCGGATCAGCTCGCCCACATCGGCGATCATCGGCACCAGAATGCGCAGCCGCGACAGCGGCTTCACCGCCAGCAAGGCGCGCAGCTGGGTGTCCAGCATGTCCGGATAGGCGAAGCCGGTGCGGATGCCCCTGAGGCCCAGCGCCGGATTCGGCTCCGGCGGCAGCTGCAGGTAAGGCACCTCTTTGTCGCCGCCCACGTCCAGCGTGCGGATGATGGCGTTGCGGCCGTCCAGCGCGTCCAGCACCGCCTGGTAGGCTTCGGTCTGCTCGGCCTCGGTCGGCGCGTCGCGGCGGTCGATGAACAGGAATTCGGTGCGCAGCAGGCCCACCGCGTCGGCGCCATGGGCGACGCCTTCGCGCGCGTCGTCGGCGTTGGCGATGTTGACCGCCACTTCGATCGCCACGCCGTCCACGGTGATGGCCGGCGCGTTGGCGGATGCCTGCATCGCGCGGCGCTTCGCCTCTAATTTGTCGATCTCGGCGCGAGCGGCGGCCAGATCGGCGGCGCTCGGCTGCGGATTGGCGAGGCCGGCGCGCGCGTCCAGCACCAGGGTCTGGCCCTGCTCCAGCGCCAGCGCCGACGGCCCGCAGGCCACCAGCGCCGGAATGCCCAGCGCCCGCGCCAGGATGGCGACATGGCCGCTGGCCCCGCCGGCGGCGGTGATGATGCCGGCAACCTTGCCGCGCGGCAGGCGGGTCAGCTCGGACGGCGCCAGGTCCTCGGCCGCCAGGATGGAGGCGTCGAACAGCTCCGGCCCCTGCTCCGGCTCGCCGTACAGCGCCACCAGCACTTGGCGCTCGATGTCTTTCAGATCGGCCACCCGCTCGGCCAGCAGTTGATTGCCCAGTCCGGCCAGGATCGCGCACTGGGCGCGCACCGCGCGGCGGAAACCAAGGCCGGCGCTGCCGCCGGCGTCGATGTCGGCCTCGGCGGCGGACAGCAGCTCGGGATCGTCGAGCAAGGCCAGATGGGCGGCGAAGATGTCGCTCTCGGCGGTGGCGCCGCGGCGCAAAGCCGCGTCGATGCCGGACGAGATCGCGCCGCGCACCCGGGCCAGCGCCACCGTCAACGCGGCCCGCTCTTCCGCGATGCCCGCGCCCTGTTCCGGCAGCGGCATCTCGAAAGCGTCCAGTCTGACCACGCGGCCGATCGCCAGGCCCGGCGCGGCGGCCACGCCGGCGAGATAGCCGGCGACCGGTTCGCGGGCTTCAACCGGCGCCGCGGCGGCATGGCCGGCTTCGCTGCGGGTTTGCAATGCCTCGATCACGGCGGCCAGCGCCGCGTCGGCGTCATGGCCGCTGGCGATGACCGCGACGCGGTCGTTCTCAGCCACGCCCAGGCCCATCAGCGCCACCACGCTGCGAGCGTTGGCCCGCTTGCCGGACAATTCGATGGACACCTCGGCGGCGTGCCGCTTGGCCGCCTGCTGCACCAAGGCCGACGGCCGCGCGTGCAGGCCGCCCTCATGGCGCACCTCAGCCTCGCCGCGGCGTTCCGGGCCGCCGGCGGACTCGCGGGGGGAGACAGCCTCGCGAGCCGCCAGGGTCAGGAAGTGCGAACGGCCGGCTTCAAGCAGGCCTTCGGCACGGCGGGGGAAATGGAATTGATCGGAATTGGCGATGACCACCATGGTCTGCAGCGACGGCGCCTGGCGCGCCACCGCGTCCAGGTCCACCTCGATCAGCGGCTGGCCGGCTTGCACGCGGTCGCCGACGGCGACCAACGGACGGAAGCCGCGGCCTTCCAGCTTGACGGTATCGATGCCGATATGGATCAGCACCTCGGCGCCGTTGTCGGCGGCGATGGTCAGCGCGTGGCCGGTGCGGGCCAGCTGGGCCACCGCGCCGCTACAGGGCGCCAGCAGCGTCGGCGACAGCGGGTCGATGGCCAGGCCATCTCCCATCATCCGCCCGGCGAATACCGGATCGGGCACGCGGTCGAGGGCGATCGCCGGCCCGGAGAACGGAGCCAGCAGTTCGAGCGTTGTGGTCATCGAGCGTCCTTATTCTGTCGATTTGTTGTCGGCGGGCCGCGTCGCCGCGGCCGCCACGGCGGTCTGCGCCGCCTGTCTGTTCATCCGGTCAACGGGTGCGGGTCACCTTGGACAGGTGGCGCGGCAGATCCGGATTCAGGCCGCGCGCCTCGGACAGGCGGGCCGCCATCAGGTAGAAGCTCTGGATCGCCAGCAGCGGGTCCAGCGCCTCATCGTCGGCCACCGCCAGCGTCAGATCGCGGCTGGCCACATTGTCCGGCGCGGCCAGCAGCACGCGCGCGCCGCGGCCGCGCATCTCTTCCGCCAGCTCGATCAAGCCCTGCTGTTCCGGACCGCGCGGCGCGAACACCAGCAGCGGGTAGCCGTCGTCGATCAGCGCCATCGGGCCGTGCTTGATCTCGGCGCCGGAGAAGGCTTCGGCCTGGATCGCGCAGGTTTCCTTGAACTTCAGCGCCGCTTCCAGCGCCACCGCGAAGCCCAGGCCGCGGCCGACCACCATGATGCGCTCGGCCGGCTTCAGCACCTCGATCGCGGCGGACCAGTCCAGCCCGGCGGCGTCCTGCAGCCGTTGCGGCAGGTTGGCCAGCGCGGCAAGCAGCGCCTCGTCGGCCTGCCAGTGGGCGACCAGACGGGCGACGGCGGACAGCGCGGTGATGTAGCTCTTGGTGGCGGCGACGCTCTTTTCCTCGCCGGCGCAGAGCGGCACCGCCCAGTCGCAGGACTCGGCCAGCGGCGACTGCTGCTTGTTGACCAGCGCCACGGTGTGGGCGCCGGCGGCGGACAAGGACTTCATGGTGTCCACCAGGTCCGGGCTCTGGCCGGATTGCGACAGCGCGACGGCCAGTTGGCCGTCCACCGCCAGCGGCGACTGGTGCAGAGTGACCAGCGACATCGGCAGCGACACCACCGGAATGCCCAGACGCTGCATCACCAGGTAGGCGAAGTAGCTGGCGGCGTGGTCGGAACTGCCTCGGGCGACGGTCAGCGCCAGCCGCGGGCTGATGCGGCCCAGCTCGCGCCCCAGCGCGGCCAGCCCTTCATCGGCGTACATATGTTGCGCCGCCACCGCTTCGGCGGAATACAGCGCTTCCTCAAGCATCAACGAGGCCAATCTCTTCTCCCTCAACGTAGACTTGCTGCAGATTCAGTTCGGCGTCCATCACCGCGATGTCGGCCCAGGCGCCGGCTGCCAGCCGGCCGCGGTCGGCCAGGCCCAGGTAATCGGCCGGATACAGCGACAGGCGGTTGGAGGCGTCGGCCAGCGGCAGGCCGATCTTCACCAGATTGCGCAGCGCCTGGTCCATGGTCAGCGTGCTGCCGGCCAGCGTGCCGTCGGCCAGCCTGACGCCGCCCATGCACTTGGTGACCGAATGGGAGCCCAGCTTGTACTCGCCGTCCGGCATGCCGGCGGCAGCGGTGGAGTCGGTGACGCAGTAGAGGCGCGGAATGGCGCGCAGCGCGGTGCGGATGGCGCCGGGATGGACGTGGAGCAGATCGGGGATCAGCTCGGCGTACTCGGCATGCGCCAGCGCCGCGCCGACCACGCCCGGCTGGCGGTGATGCAAGCCAGTCATGGCGTTGAAAAGATGGGTGAAGCCGGACGCGCCCTGCTCCAGCGCGGCCACCGCCTCCTCGTAACTGCCGAGGGTATGGCCCATCTGCATCCGGACGCCCTGTTCGCTCAGCTCGCGGATGATGTCGAGGTGGCCCGGAATTTCCGGCGCCAGGGTGATCAGCGAGATCGGCGCCAGCGCGCGGTAGCCGTTGATCTGCGCCATCGCCGCCCGGCAGGCGTCGTCAGGCTGGGCGCCCAGCTTGCCGGGGTTGATGTACGGACCTTCCAGGTGCACGCCGAGCACGCGGCTGCCCGCCGGCGCCCGCTCCTTGCTGCAGCGACCGATGTCCGCCAGCACGCGGGAGATTTCCTCCGGCGGCGCGGTCATGGTGGTGGCGAGCAAGGAGGTGGTGCCGAAGCGCGCGTGCAATCGGGCGACATGGGAGACGGCGTCGCCGCCCTCCATGATGTCCACGCCGCCGCCGCCGTGCACGTGCAGATCGATGAAACCCGGCAGGATGTAGCGTTCGGGCTGGCGGCCCGACGCCAGGCGGGCGTCTATCGCTGCGATGCGGCCGTCGGCCGCCAGGCGCACGGCGCCGTCCATCCAGCCGGAGGCGGTCAGGATGCGGCCCTGCAAGGTCTGCGTTTCAGTCATCGTTTCAGTTCAGCTACGAAATCGTAATAATCGTTGCGGCAATAAGTGTCGGTCAGCTCGATCGCCACGTTGTCGGCATTGAAGCCGATCCGGGTGATCAGCAGCATCGCCTCGCCGGGGCGGATGCCCGCAAGCTGGGCCACGTCGCCCGAGGCGTTCACCGCCCGGATATGCTGCAGAGCCCGCACCACCGAATGGCCGGCCGCGTCCAGATGGGCGTACAGCGAAGTGCCCACTGCCTGCGGATCGGGCAGGTAAGCGACCGGCATCGTGCTCATTTCAATCGCCATCACCACGCCGTCGGCGAGGCGCTGGCGCTTGAGCCGCGCCACCATCGAGGTCGGCGACAGCCCCAGTTTGATCACTTCCTCGTTGCTGGGCGGAAACACCCCGCGCTCCAGCCACACCGATGACGGCACGAAGCCGCGCAGCCTCAGCTGCTCGGTGAAGCCGGTCAAACGCGACAGCGGCTGCTCCAGCCTGGGCGTGATGAAGGTGCCCGAGCCCTGGCGCCGGCGGATCATGCCCTGCTCCAGCAGCACGTCCATCGCCTTGCGCGCGGTCACCCGCGAAATGCCCAGCTCCTCCGAAAACGTCCGCTCCGACGGCAGCGCCTCGTCCGCTTGCCACCAACCGGCGTTGATCGCGTCGGCCAGCTTGCGCGACAGCTGCAGATACAGCGGCGTGCTCAGGTTTTCATCCGGTTTCAATGCTTGCCAGCGGTTTTCCATGGTCGTCCGAAGTGGTCTGAAAACCGCAGTGTAAGCCCAGTCAAGCCCCGCCGGTATCCCAACGCGGGACAGCCGGCCGCGTAACCGTTCCGTTACAGCTCGCACGGTAATACCACATTAATACCACGTCAATACCAATTATCAAGCCAAGCCCGCTTCGCGCATCGCGCATGGCAACAAAACGACAAAACCGGGCGATCAGGAGAAATCAGACAGAGCCGCGGCAACAAGGAAGCGTGTGATGGTTGGCGCAGGACGCGCCGTCCGACGACCAATCGGGCAGGTCAAATGACAGACGATCTTTGCAAGAATCAGTAATTGCGCTCTCCGCGCATGAGGATTGGCACTAATACCAATTAATAAACTTACATTTAATATGATGATCGTATTTTAAATCATTTAGCCGATTCAAGGACTTGAATGTCCTGGCTGATGACGATGCGCTTACATACCACTACCAGACAAGGAGTCCGCATGAAACTGCATTGGCATCTTTCCGCCGCCCTAGCCCTGAGCTGCCTGAGCGCCCCGCTATGGGCCCACGGCACGATGGAGATCCCGGTCAACCGCGTCTACAGCTGCTTCCTGGAAGGTCCTGAGGCGCCGAAGACCGCTGCCTGCCAGGCCGCCAAGCAGGCAGGCGGCACCCAGGGCATGTACGACTGGAACGGCATCAACCAGAACCCGCAGGGCGACAACCACCAGGCAGTGGTGCCGGACGGCACGCTGTGCGGCGGCGGCAAAGCCGAATTCAAGGGCTTCAACCTGGCACGCCGCGACTGGCGCGCCACCAGCATCGTGCCGGACGCCAGCGGCAACTTCGAATTCATCTACAAGGCCACCGCGCCGCACGCCACCAAGTACTTCAAGTTCTACGTCACCAGGAATGGCTGGAACCCCGACCGCCCGCTGAAATGGTCGGATCTTGAGCCGTTCGGCACCATCAACGGCACCCCGCAGCAAGACGCCAACAAGCGCTACCACATGACGCTGAAGCTGCCGCAAGGCAAGACCGGCCAGCACATCATCTTCAACGTCTGGAAACGCTCCGACAGCGAAGAGGCGTTCTATTCCTGCTCCGACGTCAACTTCGGCGGCGACACCGCGCCGCCGGCAGCCAATCCGTGGAAGGAAATCGGCAACGTCGCCGCGCGCGAGAATCTGCCGGCCGGCAGCAGCGCCACGCTGCGCGTGTTCGACAGCCAGGGCCGCGACGCCGAAAAACACACGGTGGCGCTGAACGCCGTCAGCGGCCAGATCGCGAATTGGCCGTACGAGTTGGCGCAGAAGGTGAATGCCGCCTCGCCATTCATCCGCATCGGCGTGATGAAGTCGCAGCAGCGCGCCGTTTCCATCGTCCCGGTGAAGGACGCCACCGCCAATCGCGTCTATCTGAACGACAGCTACAAGGGCTACGGCTTCGCGATCGACCTGAAGAAGGGCGATGCCGGCGGCCAGCCGCCGGCGGCCAACGCCTGGAAGGAAGGCGATAAATACGCGCAAAGCCAGGTAGTCAGCTACCAGGGCCGCCAATACCGCTGCCTGCAACCGCACACCGCCTGGGCCGGCGCCGGCTGGACGCCGTCCACCCAGCCCACGCTGTGGCAGCCGATCTGAGCCCAGCGCCCGCAATGAAAAACGCCGCTCCCGGGAGCGGCGTTTTTTTTGCTTGATTGGCAAGGTAGCGGTTCCGCTACAGGAACGCCCCTTTCGCCCCGACATGCATGCCGGAAAGGCCGGCAGCCCTCATGAACGCCGCCAGCTGATCAACACCACCGCGGTGACGATCACCACCATCGCCAGCATCTCGTGCGCGCCGACATGCTCGCCCAGAAACACCACGCCCAGCAGCACCGCGATCACCGGATTGACGTAGGCATAGCTGGTGGCCGCCGCCGCCGACACCGTTTTCAACAGATACAGGTAGGCGCTGTAGGCGATCATCGAGCCGAACACCGTCAGGTACAGCAGCGCGGCCCAGCCTTCGACGCCGGGCCAGGCGGCCAGACGCTCGCCGACGGCGAAGCTCGACGCGATCAGGGCCAGGCCGCCGAAAATCATGGTCCACGCGCTGCCCATCGCGCCGGTAGGCTGCGGCAGCTTCTTGCTCCAGGCCGAACCCAGCGCCCAGCCAGCCGAGGCCAGGATCAGCAGCGCCGCGCCGCGCGGGCTGGCGCTAAGGCTGGAACCCAGGTTCAGCAGCGCGATGCCCGCCACGCCCAGCGCCATGCCGGCCCACTCCAGCGGCCGCGACTGGTGGCCGAACAAGCGGGCGAACAGCAGCGTGAACAGCGGCACCGTCGCGATCACCAGCGCGGCGACGCCCGACGACACCTCGCGCTCGGCCACCGTCACCAGGCCGTTGCCTATCGCCGGCATCAGCACGCCCAGCAAGGCCGCGCCGCCCAGCTGGCGCGCGCTTGGCCACGGCGTCTTCTTCCACGCGAGATAGGCCAGCACCAGGCTGCCGGCCAGCAGGAAGCGGATGCCGGCCATCAGCAGCGGCGGCCAGGATTCGACCCCGATGCGGATGACCAGATAGGTGGAGCCCCAGACCAGGTAGAGGGCGAGGAAGGCGGCCAGCGTCAGCGGCGCGAGGCGTGAAAAAGGCATGGTTCAGTCCGTAAATTCCGAACCGAAACCATGCCGTATGCAAGCCGAAACGGCAAGCGTCTTAACGCGTCGCCAGCCGCTGCAGGATGTTGGAGAACTCTTCCATATAGGTGTCGAAGCGGGTGGCCAGGCGGTCGACGTCGGTGGCGAAGCGGTTGTAGGCCACCACCGCCGGAATCGCGGCGAACAGGCCGATGGCGGTGGCCACCAGCGCCTCGGCGATGCCGGGGGCCACGGTGCTCAGCGTGGCCTGGCCGGCGTTCCCCAGGCCGATGAAGGCGTGCATGATGCCCCACACGGTGCCGAACAGGCCGATGTAGGGGCTGACCGAGCCGACGGTGGCCAGGAAGGAGGTGTGACTGTCCAGCGTGTCCAGCTCGCGCTGCGCCGCCGCCCGCATCGCGCGGCGGGAGCCATCCATGATGTCGGACAGCTCGGCGCCGCTGCGGCCGCGCTGCTTCAGGAACTCGGCGAAGCCGGACTGGAAGATGCGCTCCATGCCGGCGGTGTCGCTGCGGCGGCACACGTCTTCATACAGGCGGTTCAGATCGGCGCCGCTCCAGAAGTTGCGCTCGAACTCCTCGCTGTGGCGCTTGGCCGAGCGCAGCACCGAGATCTTGTTGAAGATCAGCGCCCACGACAGCAGCGACGTCAGCGCCAGGCCCGCCATCACCAGCTGCACCAGCAGGCTGGCGTTCAGGATCAGGCTGATAAAAGAAATCTGTTGCACGTTTTATTCCTCAGTTCACACGCGGCCTAGCGCAATACGCGGCCGCTCTCCAGATCGATGATGGTCGATGGCTTGCGCCGCTTGCCGATGCGGCCCGGCAGCGTCAGCACCTTGTCCTTGAAAGCCATTCGACAGGCTCGCGCCGTCTTCAGCGATTTCTGCCCGGCCCGGTTGGCCGAAGTGGACACCAGCGCCGTGCCAAGCCGACGGCACAGCGCCGCCGCCTCGCCGTGCGCGGTGACCCGCACCGCGATCTTGTGGTGCCGGCCGCGCAAGGCCGGCGGCACCCGCCGCGACGCCGGCAGCAAAAAGGTATATGGACCGGGCCAATAGCGCGCCAGTTCCGCGCGCTGCGCGGCGGACAACGGTTTGACCAGGTGGCGGATCTGCTCGAAATCGGCGGCGATGACGATCAGCCCCTTATGGTTAGGCCGCGCCTTGATCGCCAGCACGCGGCGTATCGCGCGGGCATCGAGCGGACGGCACCCCAAACCGTAGCAGGATTCAGTGGAATAGGCGATCACGCCGCCATCGCGCAGCTGCTTGCGGGTCCGTTGCTGCAAACGGCTGCCAGGCAGGCGCGGCAAAGGACCGGAACCGGACTTCATGATTGATCAAGCTAGATGGAAACAGGAAGCAGCCATTGTAGCGGCAACGGCGCAAAAACACAGGCGGAAATGCGAGGAAAAACGGAAGGACGATGCCGAAGCGGCGACGCGGCGCGCGTCGGCATCGGACACGCGTCAGAGCAGCAGGTGCTCGTGGTCTTCAGGAGGATCTTCCGGCGCGGCGCGCCAGGCATAGCAACGCGCAGGCACGCCGGCATCCGAGTTGAACTGCTTCAACCAATAAGCCAGTCGGCGCCAGCAGCGCTTTTCATGGGTCAGGAAACGCAATAGCCGGCTGCGACTTCCAGGCTCCGGATCAGCCGGCAGGCCGTGTTCAGTAGTCAGTGCGGACATGATGGCTCGCTCCAGGATTGAGGTATGGATGCACTCTCAAGCGAACTGTAGCGGCCGGGGTGTCAAATTCCCGCAGAAACGGCGGCGCGCCGCATCAAATTTTCATAAATACGCGGCAAATCCCGCTCCTGCTATTGGAATCGCGAAATTAGGCTAGAGTCTGTACACATTCTATTTTGTTACAAAAAGAACAGCCATTTGTCATTGATTAGATTTAAATGCCCGATAATCATATTGTAAACAGAATGAAAATGATGTGTTTTTAAAAAAACTGCAACAAACGTTCACAGTCATGGCAGAATTATACATTCCGATACAATTTTGATACCAAGCACGCACTTTAAACAATAACCATGACCCAGCATGCGCACACAGGATCGGCAGTCTTCGCGGAGCAGGCCCGCGCGCTCCAGACTCAGGCGGACAGACTGTCGGACGACTTCAACCATGCGGTGGAGCTGATTCACGCCACGCAAGGCAAACTGATCGTCTGCGGCATGGGTAAATCCGGCATCATCGGCCGCAAGATCGCCGCCACTTTCGCGTCCACCGGCACCTCCAGCTTCTTCGTCCACCCCGGCGAGGCCTTCCATGGCGACCTGGGCATGATCAGCCCGCAGGACAGCGTGCTGCTGCTGTCCAACAGCGGCGAGACCGAGGAAGTGCTGCGCCTGCTGCCTTACCTGAAACACATCGGCGCGCCGGTATTGGCCATCACCGGCGGAAGCGATTCGACGCTGGCCCGCGAGGCGGACTGCGTCTTGCTGGTCCCGATCGAGCGCGAAGCCTGCCCCCATAATCTGGCCCCCACCACGTCGACCACCCTGACGCTGGTGATGGGCGACGCGCTGGCCGTGGCCTTGATGGAACTGCGCCAGTTCCAGCCCACCGACTTCGCCCGCTTCCACCCCGGCGGCTCCCTGGGCAGAAAATTGCTGACCCGCGTCCGCGACGTGATGACGCCGACAGTCCCCAGCAACCATCCCGGCGACGATTTCAAGCAAGTGGTCAACCACATGACCAAGGGCTGCCTGGGTCTGACCGTGGTGCTGGACGACGATGGCTGCCTGCTGGGGATCATCACCGACGGCGACCTGCGCCGCGGCATGGAGCGCAGCGACGCGCCCGGCACGCTGAGCGCCCGCCAGCTGATGACGCCCACGCCATTGACCATTCCCTGCGATGCGATGTTCGCCGATGCGGAAGAGCTGATGCTGAAACGCAAGATCACCTCCTTGATCGCGGTGGACCCGCAGAACCGCCCGGCGGGCATCGTCAAGTATTTCGACCTGTGACGGCGCGCAATGGCTGGAGCGTGATGCGCAACTCCGTGCATGCGCTGTTCCTGAGAGAACTCAAAACCCGCTTCGGCGAATACCGGCTGGGCTATCTGTGGGCGCTGCTGGAGCCCGTCCTGCAGATGATGGTGATGCTGGCGATCATGGGTTTCCTGTTGCATCGCGTGATGCCGGACATTTCGTTCCCGGTCTTTTTCGTATGCGGCATCGTCCCCTACTCGCTGTTTTCCAACATCGCCACCCGTTCGCTCAACGCCATTGAGGCCAACCGCGGGCTGTTCAGCTATCGCCCGGTTCATCCAGTGGATGCCGTATTGGCGCGCTCATTGCTGGAGTGCCTGATCCAAGGCGGTTGCTTCGCGGCGTTGCTGTCGGGGCTGTGGCTGTTGGGCGAGCCGATGCGCATCGACAATCTCCCCATGCTGCTCTCGATCTGGCTGGCCCTGGCGCTGTTATCGCAAGGGCTGGGGTTCGCCTTCATGGTGCTGGGACATGCCTTCAAGGCCGCGGACAAGATTTTGCCGCTGCTGCTCCGCCCACTGTATTTCGCCAGCGGCGTGATGTTTTCATTGCATGTGTTTCCGCCCGAATTTCGCTATCTGGTGGACTGGAATCCCTTGCTGCACGCCTTCGAGCTGATGCGCCATGCCGTTTCGCCCAGCTATCCGCTGTACGACATCAGCCTGAGCTATTTATGGCTGTGGGCGCTGGTTTCCCTATTCATTGGACTACTGCTTTACAAGGCCCGCGAACCGGCCATCCTGCGCTCATGATCCAGATCCGCAATCTCAGCAAGTCCTATCGCACTCCGGCAGGACGGCACTACGTATTCAAAAACCTGACGGTGGACATCCCATCCGGCGTCAGCGTGGGCCTCATCGGCCGCAACGGCGCCGGCAAGTCCACGCTGCTTCGCATCTTGGGCGGCATGGACCGGCCAGACTGCGGTTCGGTGCATACCGACCGCACTGTCTCCTGGCCGGTAGGTTTGTCCAGCGGCTTCCAAGGCAGCATGACCGGCCGCGAAAACGTCAAGTTCGTCGCCAGGCTCTACGCCGACAAGCATGAGCTGCCGGAAAAGGTGGCTTTTGTCGAAACCTTTGCGGAACTGGGCAAGCATTTCGACATGCCGATGAAAACCTACTCCTCGGGCATGAAGTCACGTCTGGGATTTGGCTTGTCCATGGCGTTCGACTTCGACTACTACCTGATCGATGAAGTCACCGCGGTCGGCGATGCCAGCTTTAAAGCCAAAAGCGCCCGCCTGATGGAGGGAAAGCGCCGGCAAAGCCAGTTTTTGATGGTGTCGCACAGCATGGCCGAGATTCAGCGCCTCTGCGACGCCGCCCTGCTGCTGGGCCGGGAAGGCGTGCGCTACTACAACCAGATCGACGAGGCCATCGAGGCCTATAAGAAAGAAGAAGATGTTCAAGTGGTTTGAAAATCCAGGATCCCAGGCCGATGGCGCATCCATCCTCCCCTCATCCTTGTGGCTGCAAGGCTGGCTGCGACGCGCCAGCCGCGACAAGTTGGCGCTGCTGCTGATCGCCCTTCCGCTGTTGTTGACCGGCCTCTACTTCGCCACCATCGCGCATGATCGCTATGTCAGCGAGTCGCGCGTCATCGTCAAGCGCGGATCGGACGATCGGGGAGGCAGCCTTGACCTGGGCTTCCTGCTGGGCGGCAACGCCTCCACCCTGCGCGAAGACGCCATGCTGCTGCAGCAATACATCCACTCACCGGACATGCTGGCGCGGCTGGACAAGACGCTGAACCTGAAGCAGGCCTTCGCCGAGCCCGCCGGCTGGGACTGGTTTTATCGCCTGCCGGCCAACGCTACCCGCGAGGAGTTCCTGAATTACTATCGCGGACGCGTCGACGTGCAGTTCGATGAGAAAACCGCGTTGCTGGTCATCCGCAGCCAGGGATTCACATCGCGGTTTTCTCAACAGCTCAACCAGGCCATCCTGGCCGAAAGCGAGCGCTTCATCAATGAGCTGTCGCACAAGATCAGCCGCGAAGACATGGCCTTCGCCCAAAAGGAAGTGGACTACGCCTACCGCGAACTCAGCCGGGCTCGCGAACAGTTATTGAGCTATCAGAACCGCCACGGCCTGATCGACCCGCACGCCCAGGCGCAGGCCACCGGACAACTGGTGGCGGAATTAGAGGGCAAACAGGCGCAACTGGAAGCGGAGCTGCGCAATCTGCAAAGCTATCTGCAAAGCGACTCGCCGCAAGTCATCGCCGCCCGCAACGCGCTGGATGCGTTGACAACCCAGGTCGCCCGCGAGAAGTCCAAACTGGTCTCGCCCGATGACGACAAGCTGAACCGCAAGACCGCGCAGTTCCAGGAAATACGCGCTTATGCGGAGTTCCGCACCGACCTGTACAAGCTGGCGCTCACCGCGCTGGAAAAATCCAAAGTCGCCTCCGCGCACAAACTCAAAAGCCTGGCCGTGATCAGCGCCCCCCAACTGCCGGAAGAAGCGGAATACCCCCGCAGGCTCTACGTGCTGGGCTCGCTGCTGCTGCTTTGCGGCTTGCTGTACGGCACCGTGCGCCTGACGCTGTCCATCATTGAAGATCACAAAATTTAAAACAATGCGCCTGACACCCCTCATCCTGTTGTTTGCCTCCAGCTCGGTCTTCGCCCTGCCAGGCACGCCCATGGGCAGCCCAGCCGCGCCCGATGCCGCCACCGTAGCCGCGATCAAAAGCGCGTCGACCACGCCCCCGCCCGCCGCGCCGCAGGCGGCCGCGGAACCGCAAGTCCCGGTGCAAGCGCCCAGCCGCATGTTCGGCTCGCAGCTGTTCGGCGGCGCCTTCCGCCACAGCGCCGGCATCGGCTTCAACCCCGACTATCAGATCAGCATCGGCGACCGCATCTCCTTGCGCCTGTGGGGCGCCTTCATGTACGAGGGCCAGCTGGCCGTCGATCCGCAAGGCAATATCTTCGTCCCCAATATCGGCCCCGTCACCGTGTCCGGCGTGCGCAACGGCGAACTCAACACGGTCCTCTCCAATCATGTGCGCCGCGTATACAAGGCCAATGTCCATGCCTACGCCTCGCTGGACATCGCCCAACCGGTGAAAGTCTTCGTCACCGGCTTCGTCAAGCAACCCGGCCTGTATGGCGGGATCGCGGCCGACAGCGTGCTGAGCTACCTGGACAAAGCCGGCGGCGTGGACGCCGAGCGCGGCAGCTATGTCGACATCTCGATCCGCCGCGGCGACGCCCTTCGTAAGCATCTGAACCTTTATGACTTCCTGCTGAATGGCAAACTGGATCTGGTGCAATTTTCCGATGGCGACGTCATCATTGTCGGTCCGCGCCAGCACACCTTCGCCGTCAACGGCGAGGTATACAACGCCAACGACTTCGAGTTCGGCAAAAACCAGATCAGCGTCCATGACGCGCTGGCCATGGCGCGCCCCAAGCCCGGCGCCACCCATATCAGCATCACTCGGCGGCAAGGCAGCGCAAAAACCAGCGAATACTATCCTCTCGCCGGCGCCGGCAGCGTCACGCTGAATGACGGCGATCAGCTGACCGTGACTGCCGATCGCTATGCCGGAACGATCCAGGTCCGCGTGGAAGGGGCGCATTCCGGCGAGCACGCCATCGTGCTGCCCTATGGCGCGACGATGGCTGACGTATTGGCCAAAGTCCGCTCCAACAGCATGTCGCAAACCGACTCTATCCAGCTGTTCCGCAAGTCGGTGGCCGAACGCCAGAAAGCCATGCTGGCCCTGTCCTTGCAAAAACTCCAGGAAACCGCCTTTTCCGCCCGCTCCTCCACCAAGGAGGAGTCCGAGCTGCGCACCCGCGAAGCCGAGTTGATTGAGCGCTTCGTCGCCAAGGCCGGCAAAGTCGAGCCCAAGGGCCAGGTCGTGCTGAACGAAAAAGCGCTGCAAACCACCCTGCTGGAAGACGGCGACGTGATCCGGATACCGGAAAAAACCAGCGTGGTCATGGTCCATGGCGATGTGCTGTTCCCCAATGCCGTCAGCTGGCAGTCGGGACTGAACGTGGGCGACTACGTGGAGCAAGTGGGCGGTTACAACCAGAGCGCCGACAAATCCCGCCTGGTTCTCATGAAACAGAACGGCGAGGCGCTGCCCGTCAGCGAACGCGCCAAAGTCGCAGCCGGCGACGAAGTGATGGTGATGCCCAAGATAGACAGCAAAAACATCGAGGTCACCCGCGGCATCACCCAGATTCTGTACCAGATCGCCGTAGCGGCGAAGGTGATTCTGGATCTCTGATCCGCACAAGAACACAAAGGGCCGGCGCGATGCCGGCCCCGCGCACAAGCTTAGGAGCATGCAATGAACAGAATCGTCATCGTCGGGCATCCGGCATCGGGCTATCAAGACATAGAGCACACCCTGCACCAATGCGGCATGCAGCCCGCCCTCCCCTCCCGCAGAGACAACTTGCTGCCGCAGGACATCACCGCCGCGCTGTGCAAAGCGCATGCCGCGCCGGCAGTCCAGATCCCAACGGAAGAAGCCGACCTTTCCCCGTTGGCGGTGGGGCCGCTATGGAACGGCATGGCGATGGACCTGATGCTCGGCAACCTGGACCAGGAATTATGGGGTTGGGCAGACCCGCAGACGCTCTACACGCTCGACTACTGGCAAGCGCTGGACCCGAAGCTGACCTTTGTCCTGGTCTATGATGAGCCGCACCGCGCGCTGATGCAGGCCAGCGCCCAGCTCCAGCCGCCGACGCTGCCCGATGCCCGGCGCATCCTGGACAACTGGACCGCCTACAATGGCGCGCTGCTGCATTTCTACCTGCGCCACCGCGACCGCTGCCTGTTGGTTCACGCGCAGCAAGTCCGCCGCGCCGCCGATCGCTATGTGCAACAACTGCAGCCGCTGCTGGATACGCCCTTGCAACATCAGCCGGCGCCGGACTTCGCGCCTCGAACCGCCGATGCCGCAAGGCCGTCCGCCTTTGCCCCCAGCAGCGTTTCGTCAACTCAGACGCTGCTGCCCGCTCAACGCCTAAGCGACATTGCCAACCTCACCGGGCTGGAAATAGGCTGCCTGCAAGACACCTTGCAGGCTTCCGCCACCGAGCGCCATCTGCTGACAGACATCCTGAAAACGGAGCATCAGGCCAGTCTGCAGCGCTATGCCGAACTGCAGGCATCCGCCTCCCTGCCGCTTGATCCTCCGATGCATGGACCGACGCAGGCTGTCGATGCCTGGAACGCCTGGACGCAACAACGCGCCATGACCGCCAACTTGGCCAACCGGCTGCACGGCGCCTATCAGGACACGGCCCAGCAGCTCGACGCGATCACAACCGCGCATGCTCAACAAGATGTGCAATGGCATGCCCGGCTGGAACAGGCGGAAGCGCGCCGGCAGGCGGAACAGGCCAACCACCATCAAGCCTTGAGCGAGCGCGAGCAGCAGCTGCAATGCGCGCATGACGAAAACCAGAGTCTGCGTGAACAAGCCAAGCAGTTTACTGATCAACAGAGCGCTGGAAGCCAACAACTCAGCGAACGCCAGCAACAGCTGCAATCGGCCAAAGAAGAAAACCACCTGCTGCTTGACCAGCTGCATCAGGTGCAGCTTGCATTGGAGCAGCAATATCTGGAAAAGAAGGCGCTGGAAACGCATCAGGAGTTGGCAGAAGAAAACGCCATGCTGCTCGATCAGTTGCAGCAAGCTCAGGATGAACTGGAACGCTACTACCTTGAGAACCAGAAACTGCAAAACGGCGGCGTCCTCCCCAACCCCAACTTGTACGGCGCCGCGGAGCACGTCAAGCAGCAGCTGGACTATCGCCTTGGCGCGGTCATGCTCAAGCACTCCCGCTCACTGCGGGGATGGCTATCGTTGCCGCGGGCTCTGGCGGCCGAAAAGCGCGCCTACGAGCGAGAATCGCAATCAGACGGCATTCGCCATCCTCTGCATGCCTATCGGGATGCTCAAGAGGCGGAGCGCATCAAGCAACACCTGTCATACCGGCTTGGCCACACCCTGCTCAAGCATGGCGGCTCGCCTATCCGCTGGATCACCCTGCCCTTCGCGCTGAGCCGCCAGATCATGGCATTCCGCGCGCAACGCTCATGAAGAGCGGCCGCGCAACAACCCTGGGCCAGTAGGAAACCATCATGCAGAACCTGCTCCAACAGGCCAATAAGGAATATCGCAATGGGAATTACCAGCAGGCCCTCGCGCTCTACGATGCCGCCTATGCCAGCTACCCGTTCAAGGGCTCCATCGCCGTACTGCGCGACCGTTGCCTGAGGCATTGCGCGGCCAAGCCCGCGCCGGTCTCCCTGCGCCAGGCTGCCGACGCCCCGACAGAAATGGCGCAAGCCTTGCACATCGTCGTCAAGGACGAGGCTGGCGCGCGCACTTACCGTTTCGATCCCTCGGTGCTGGATCACACGCTTGGAGAGGCTCTGCCCGACACGTTCTTCCCCATCGCGCCGCAAAGCCATGTGGCGGATGTTTCGTTGGCTCAAGGCATCCTGATCGAAATCGAGACCGGCTCTCTGCGCAACCGCGAGGCCTGGCTGAAGGAGCTGGTCAGCCTCGCCATCGCCGTCCATCATCATCAAGCGCCAGGATTCGACATCAGCTTCGCTTCCTATAACGATGACCATCTCGATGGGCAAACAGTCATCAAGATCCGCACCCCGTATCAGGTTTCGGCGGCCAGCAGCCTCGGTGAAACGGCTACCGGCTATGCGCGCTTGCATGCCATGCTGTTCGAGGCCAAGAAAAAACTGCAGCGCAATCTCGTTCCGCAGGCCGCGCCGGGCAAACCAGAGCCGGAACCGGCCTTCAATTGCGCAGAAGACTTTATCAGCCAGTGCCTTTCCTCACCCTATGTGCTGAATCTGCCGCACCGGACAGATCGCCGCCAAGCCGCCGAATATGCGTTTTCCGCACTGGGCGTTAAGCCGAGCTTCATTCATGGCGTGAATGGGAAAACCGCGCGCTCGGCTCAACCCCACTGGGAAAAGCATGTTCGCTACACGCGAAGCGCTCAAAACCGGCCAGCCTTCAAGTACGACTACGAGGTCGACTTCTACATCAAATATGCCAGTACTCAGCAAAGAGAAGACCATTACCTTGGCAAAAATGGAAAGCTATTAAGCCAAGCGTCTCTGGGCTATATGCTGAGCTACAGAAAGGCGCTGATTCAGGCGCTTACCAATACTCAATCAAAATATATCCTCATATGCGATGACGACATAATCATCCATAAGAATCATGCGCAGATCATCGACAGCATCGTCAAAGATCTTCCAACTGGATTCAAAATCCTGAGTTTAGGCGCGATTCAGTACAACTGGAACAGCAATATTCTCAATCGTTGCGGAGATTCGCTATACCAGTGCTTTGGCACCAGCATCGCTTCGCATGCCACGGTGTACGACCGATCCATAGCAATCGAGCTATTGGATGAACTAGAAAAAATGTCGCTGCCATTTGATGTTGGCGCATTGCATTACCTGAAGAAAAAATACTTTCACCAAAGCTATGTAGCCTACCCCAACCTTTTTATTCAAGACTCATCAGAGAGCGAAATCGCCGATACGCAGCAACAGCTGAAAACCGGAACCCAAAAAGACAACAAGTATCGTTGGGAGCTGATGGACTACCTCCATTATCCGACAGGAGCTATGGAATGAAATTCAGCATCATCGTCCCCTTCTATAATGAAGGGGAAAAAATGGTTCCGCTGATCGAGTCTTTATTGCGACTTGAGCAAGCATCCCAAGCGCACGAGGTCATTTTTGTCGACAATAAGTCAACGGATGGCAGCGTCAGCGTGGCAAAAAAATATGGCTTCGATGTCGAACCCGCTCCGCAATATGCTTCCAGCTATTATGCCCGCAACGTCGGCGTCTCCTGCGCAAGCGGCGAATACCTGCTGTTCATCGATGCAGACTGCATTGCGGACAAGAGTCTGTTGAAACAATACGAGCAATACATTGCCGCAGCCTCCCGCCCGCATCGCACCGTGTTCGCCGGCGGCATCCACCCCGCCGTCAACAATGGCAATCTGTTCGAACTGTATGCTGAAAATCGCAAGATTCTGAACCAGAAAAGCGCCATCACCGGATGGGCCTACCGTCCCTTTGCCCAAACAGCCAACGCGCTGTATTCACGAGAAATGTTTCTGGCCGTTGGCGGTTTCCATCACCAGATGAGCACCGGCGGCGATGCGGAAATCTGCTGGCGCTTTGCCGACCAGTGCAAGGCTGATTTCATCTATGCCGAATCCGCCTTCGTGCGACACAGGCATCGCGCCGATGCCGACTCTCTGGTGGCGCAATTCCAGAAATATGGCACCGGCCGAGTGCAGCAGGCGGCCTTGACGCAGGAATTCCTGAACGGCCAAAAAGACGAGAACTTTCTCGGCAAATTCAAGGCCATTGCCCCCTTGCTGCACTCCTTGCAAGAACAAGGCGTCAGGCAGGATGATCTTTTCCAGTTGCTGGATTTCATACGCGATAGCGCCTACGAATGCGGCGTCGTGACGGAAATCATCAAAACCGGCAAAACCGGCAAAAACCTGTCCGATGTCGCCGCCTTGCATCAGCTCCTGGACAAACGCGCGGAAGGCCAGCCATGTACGCGTTGACCTACGCCAACAAGCTCATCCGAAACGGGCAAATCCAAAACGCGCTGTCGGTGTGCCGGAAGATTCGCGCCGCCCTGCCCATCGCATTGCAAAAGCAAGTCGACTGGAACATCCGGTACTACGGCGACAGAGCCCATGCCGCCCCGGCGCACCCGGCAGATACTGAAGCCATCGACATCACCCTGACCACCATCAAGGCCCGCCTGCCTGCCGTGGCCAAGGTGATTGAATCGCTCCATCGCCAAACCATGCCGCCGAGGTCGATTCAACTGCATGTATCGCAAGATCCGCATCTGCTGGATGACGGCATTCAAGCCGCCGACCTGGAAAAACATGGGCTGAATGGCTTTGCCAAGCTGCAGGTTCATTTTGTCGGCAATACCGGGCCGTACCGGAAAATCATGCCTTATCTGGACAGGCATTTTTCCCAGCCGCAACGCGAAGACAGACTGTTCATCACGGTCGATGACGACACTTTGTATCCCCCGGACTTCATCGAGACACTGGCGCGGCACTATCGCCAACATCAGTGCGTGATCGCTTTCCGCGGCCGGAAAATCTGCTTTGAGAGCGGCCGCGTCGCGCGCTATGGCGCCTGGCCTCCTGGCACCAACACGCCCTCCCTGCTCAACATCCCGACAGGCAAGGATGGCGTCCTCTATGCCACATCCTTCTTCACCTCTTCATTCCTGAATCAGGATCAAGCCCTAGCCACCGCCCCGACTGCGGATGATTTGTGGATCAAGTGGCACACCTATGGCAATGGCATCCCATCCCTGATTGTCCGTCCAGAAGCCTGCCTGTCCGATCATCACGGCTTTCCACTCGTCAACTACGACCAGAGCTTCCGCGATCACAGCCTGTATCGGGCGCATAACTCGGGCAGCAGCGGAAATAACGATGCCGCCATCCAGAAGCTGGAACAACAGCTGACCCCGATAAGCCTGGTTGCGCAAGTAGAAAACCTGATCTGACAGCAGCGCCGCCCAAGGCATCCATACCAGACAGTGATCAAAGGCCATACAACATGACGACAACAAACAGAACCGCCATCGGCATCCGGTTTCACCGATACAACGACAGCGTCAAACAGACCGTAGACACCCTGCTGCAATCCGGTTGCTTTCAGGCTTCAGAGATCCATCTCGTCATGGACGTCTCCAGCGCTCATGCCCTGCCGCCACGCGACGTCATTCCCCTCTCCTCCGAGAAGATTCGCAGCATGGGCTTACTGGCCATCGAACAATATGGCTGGCATTGCGGCGATTACTTTCTATACGCGCTGCGCGAGAAAGTGAAAGCCGACTACTACTGGCTGATCGAGCCGGATGTCGCATTCGGCAAGGGCGCTGAAAAAGCGTTCTTTTCCAGAATGCGCGATATCGCATGCGACTACGCGGCCTTCAATCACACCGAAAAAGACGCCAGCTGGGCCTGGTACAAAGGCATGCGCCAGTTTTCCGACAAGGTTTATGGCTCGGCCTTTCCCATTACCCGCTGCTCCGCCAAGGCCGTGGACATGCTTTACCAGACCCGCAAGGCGCATAGCCAACAGTTTCAAGACAAGAAACTCCCCAGCCACTGGCCCAACGATGAAAGCTTTGTCAGCACCACGCTGGAAAATGCCGGCCTGCATTGCATAGACCTGCATAAGCAAAACCTGTGCTATTCCGCCAAATTCGGCACCTTGCTGCCCATCCTGCGTCACGCCGCCGCTACGCAGTCGGGCATCTTCCACCCGGCCCTGAGCTTCGACGAAATGAAGGCAAAGTTTCTACCCAAGCTGGAGATCGCCATTCGCAGCAAGCGCGTGGATGAATTTATCGAACGGGCTACGCAGGATATGACCCCGCAACAACTCAAAGACATGCTGGCGCTGGTGGTCAAAGCGCATCGTGTCCAGCCTCAGCAAGGATGAGCAACATGCAGGGCATGACTCCTCAAACCATGAGCCCCGACGCCATCATCCCGATGGAAACCTGGCTGGACATGCTGCGTGCCATTTTTCCGCCCCAAGGCGTGATGGTAGTCGGGGCAGGCATGGGTAGCAGCCTCTGGGTACAGTGGCTGCACAATCGTGGCATCGAGTCGGTCACGCTGATTGAGGGCGATCAACAGCAATTTGCCTGCTTGCAAAACCGGCAGGATGACAACCCTAGCTGGATGCTTCAACAAGCTGTTGTCGCGCGATCCCATCATGGAACCGTGTTCTATCAGGCCAGCCATAGCAGTGAGAATGGCTTACTCGCCCCAGAAACCTTGCAGAGCCTGTGGCCGAATCTGACGACTGTCAAACACACGGCCATCTCGTCCGCGACTACGCTGGACAGCCTGCATGCCGCCTCTGGCAAACCAACCAACTGGCTGGTGGTGGACTGCCTTCCCGCCGCAGATTTGCTGCAAGGCGGCGCCGCGCTGCTGCCGGCCCTCGACGTTGTCATCGCACGCGTCACGACTCGGCCAGACGGCCCTGCCGAAGCCTCGCTGGCCGCCCTCTCGGCCCAACTCGGGCAAGCCGGTTTACACCAGGTTTGCTGTCAATCCGAACGGCACCCCGACCTCGCCTCAGCCTGGTTTGTCAGAAGCTCTATCGCATTACGCGAAACAAGTCGGCATCTACAGCAGGAAATCATCCAACTCCAGCACGCATTGCAGCGCTCGCAATCGACACAGGAAACCGAACGTCATGCCATGAAGCGGCAAGCGGCGGCTGACCAAAGCCAGATAGACGAACTGCAAATCCAGATTGCACAGCTGAGCCAACAAACCGAAGCACTACGGCACGAGAAGCAAGCAGCCCAGCTGCAATATCAGACGCTGTCTGCCAGTATGAACACCGCTTTACAGGATACCGCCGCCCGACTGCAATCGCTGGATGAGCGGCAGCGTCATTTCCAGGATGGACTTGTTCAACTCGGCACGAATATCGGCCAACTGGAACAAACTGTCACCACGACACAAACCGCGCCCATCATTAAGCCGCGGGACATCGTCATGCTGATTCCTTCCTGCACGAAAAATGCAGACAAAGCCGCAGCTATCCGTAAAACCTGGGGGCGCGATGCCCTGAACAGCGGCTTCCAATGCTATTTCCTCATCGGAGATCCAGAACTGGCTGCCCCCAAACTGAATGGGGATACCCTCCATCTGCCTTGCCGAGATGATTACGAATCCTTGCTACTCAAACTGACCCTGGCTTACCAATACATCTGCGCAAACGACGCTGTCTTCAAGTTTATTTT
The DNA here is from genome assembly GCF_059047085.1 of Chromobacterium sp. INPA-IVC. Lineage (NCBI taxonomy): Bacteria > Pseudomonadati > Pseudomonadota > Betaproteobacteria > Neisseriales > Chromobacteriaceae > Chromobacterium > Chromobacterium sp. INPA-IVC. The sequence goes on from NZ_JBTNLS010000002.1 coordinate 460,190, forward strand.
CAAAATAGATGACGACTGCTATCTGAATGTTGATGCATTTACCTGCAACATTTTGCCTCAATTGAAAAGCAACGACTATCTAGGTGGCGCCGTGCACCCCAAAGGTGCCAAATTCAATAACCAATGGCACTTTGGAAAATGCCATAACAATAAATTTGAAAAAGCCTATGCATTCGATCAAGCCATGCAATCTTTTGCTAAAGGGGGATATGGCTACTTCTTGAGCAAACAAGCTGCACAAATTATTGCCAGCCATGCCAGCGACTTCAGGGCTGAATTAGAACAATTCGTATACGACTTTGAAGACATGAGGGTGTCAAGCATTCTGGCGAAGCACCATATTGTTCCTCTGCAATTGGCAAACTACACCGTAGCAAAAATAGAGAGCTACCGCATCAGTCGACCGCTCTTGGTATTTGATATTCAGGATGGAGAAAGCATTAAGGCCATTCACAATGAAAGCACGGCAATTCCATTGCAATAAAATCAGACTTTTAAAATAAAATTTTAACCTACTCATATTCTTGGGCAACACATGACCATTCTAGATCAGGCAATTTCTGCTTACCGTAATAAAGATTACTCAACAGCTTTGCAATTATTTTACCAAGCCGGCGAAAGATATGGCTCAAACTTGGTGGCAACCAATATCCGGCTATGTCAGCAGGGACTCACCGAGGCCGGTCAACCCTCTGCCTGCGCTCCCCTCATATCGGCCAAACTGGACCCCGCCACTCGCATTATGCTGGCCAATGCTCAGCAGCTTGAACTAACCGAGACAGAGCGAACCAGACTGCTTGCCGAGTATCGCTTAGCTACCCATAAAAAATCCGAAGACGTAGAAACCAAAACTGTCAATCCCATTCCAGCAGACTGGCCAAAAGATCTGGTATTACCTCCTTTGCCAGATAGCACCAACGACTACCTTTGGAATCGAAAACGCAAGTCTCTGCTTGATGTCGCTCCATCCCTGTCCAGTAACCCAGGCTTGAGTATCATCATCCCAACCTTCAACCGCAGCCGCATTCTGGATGTCACGCTGGCATGTTTATGCAGCCAGCAAACCCGTTTTCCGTTTGAGGTGATTGTGGCCGATGATGGCAGCAGGGAGGCGATCGATCTGATTGTTCGTCAATACGAGTCCTTGCTGGATATTAAATATGCCCGACAAAAAGACTATGGCTACCAGCTTTGTGCTGTGCGTAACCTAGGCTTGCGTACTGCCAAATATGACTTCATCGCCATTCTAGACTGCGATATGGCCCCTAATCCGCACTGGGTACAGGCCTATATGGAACTACTAGTTCAAGACGACGATGTTGCTCTAATTGGCCCCCGCAAATATGTTGACACCAGTGCCCATGCTCCAGAGACCTTCCGGCAAAGTCAGAATCTTCTTGCCCAGCTACCTGAAGTCATTACCAATAATAATGTAGCAGGAAAAATAGAACAGACTAAATCCGTCGACTGGCGGCTTGATCACTTCCATAAAACTGAAAATCTCCGCTTGTGTGATACCCCCTTCCGTTTTTTCAGTGGGGGTAACGTCGCTTTTGCAAAAAAATGGCTGGGAAAGGCTGGTTATTTTGATGAAGCCTTCAATCATTGGGGTGGCGAAGACAATGAATTTGGCTATCGTCTGTATCGTGCAGGCTGCTATTTCCGAGCGGTAGATGGTGCCATGGCCTACCATCAGGAACCGCCCGGAAAGGAAAATGAAACCGACCGCGAAGCAGGCAAGGCCATCACCATCAAGCTAGTACAAGAAAAGGTCCCCTACTTCTATCGAAAGCTGGAAGGGCTTGAAACAGCAAATCTACATGCCACCCCTCTGGTATCCATTTACATTCCAGCCTACAACTGTGCCGAGCATATCGTCCGCTGCGTCAATAGCGCCCTGAATCAGACCGTTACCGATCTGGAGGTCTGCATTTGTGATGACGGCTCCACTGATAATACATTGGAAATTATCAGCCAAAACTTTGGCGGCAACCCGCGCGTGCGTGTCATGAGCAAATCCAATGGCGGTATCGGCTCGGCCTCCAATGCCGCCGTGCGTATGGCCAAAGGCTACTACATCGGCCAACTCGACTCTGATGATTATTTGGAGCCCGATGCGGTGGAATTGTGTTTGAAGAATTTCTTTTCCGACCGTTCTCTGGCTTGTGTCTATACAACCAATCGCAATGTTAATTCGGATGGTTCATTGATTGCCAATGGCTATAACTGGCCTGAGTACTCGCGTCAAAAGCTGATGACGGCGATGATTCTGCATCACTTCCGCATGTTTACGAAACGAGCGTGGAATCTAACCAGTGGGTTTGATGAGAAAATTACTAATGCAGTTGATTATGACATGTTTCTGCAGCTAAGTGAGGTAGGTAAATTTAATCATCTGAATAAAATAGCTTACAACAGAGTAATCCATGGCCAAAACACATCTATAAAAAAATTAGACCTTCAAAAGAAAAACCATTTTGGAGTCGTAAACAAATCACTTTCACGACTTGGGATAAAAGATCTTGAATATACTCCATTAAATGAATTGGACTCAACTTGCCGACGTTATAAGCTCATCAAAATTAATTCTTGAAATTTGTGCCAATAGTGCTTAGCGGACGATTACTATTATGAAACGATTAATCTTTGATCTTGACAATACTATCTGCCAAACATTAAATGGCAACTATGTCGAATCAATACCAAACCTTCCACTAATTAAAATGATGTGGAAATACAAGAAGCTTGGATTTGAAATAATCATAAGCACCAGCAGAAACATGAGGACTTATGATGGATCAATTGGAAAGATCAATGCCAACACACTACCTATCGTAATTAATTGGTTGAACAAACATAACGTCCCATATGACGAAATATACACTGGAAAACCTTGGTGCGGCTTTGATGGATTTTATATTGATGACAAAGCGATTCGACCTAATGAATTTATAAATTTATCATATCAAGAAATTTGTAAGCTAATAGGAGTTGAACAGTGATTCTTATTACTTCTGGTGCGTTCACATGTGCAGAATTGCAGGCTGAACTAGGGAAAATACCATCCTCCTTTGTACCTCTCGGAAATCACCGTCTCTATGAACATCAAATCATTGCATTGAGAAAAACATTTCCAGAGAAAAAAATTTATATCTCAATAACCGATGCTTACCACATAGAGGGTCCGGACCAAAAGCGACTACATGACTTAGCTATCCAAGTCGTTTATGTACCTGATGGTTTTTCTCTCGGGGAGTCCTTACTTTATACAATAAATACTATAGGCGAATATGATAAAGATCTTTCAATATTGCATGGAGATACACTCCTGTCGGAAATTCCTATAGAAAGTGATATTGTTGCAATTTCGAGTTACAAAAACGAGTATGATTGGGAAATTGAGAATCAAAATAATGAAGAAATAAAAGCATGGTGCGGATATTTTTCATTCTCCGATGTAAAACTGCTCGCTCAAGTTTTAGCAAAATCTAGAGGAAACTTCGAAAGTGCTGTAAGGTTTTATAACAAGACAAGAATGTTGCGCTTTATTAATATTGAAGATTGGCTGGATTTTGGACATGTAAATAGTTACTTCCAATCTAGAACAACTATTACGACTCAACGTTCGTTCAATAATTTATTCATTGAAGATGGAGTCGTAACCAAATCAGGTAATAATTCCATAAAAATATCTGCAGAAGCAGATTGGTTCAGAAATATACCATGCAAAATTAAGAAATACGTTCCACAATTAATTTATGCAAGCAACGAAGGTAAAGCATGTTATGAAATCGAATACCTGCCTCTCTTGCCACTAAATGAACTATATGTTCATGGAAATCTGTCCCATCTATATTGGAAGAATATATATCTTTTAGCCAAAAAAGCTTTACAAGAACTTGGTTCTTGCTCCTATATTTCTGATGAGAGAAAAGCTGAGATAAACACGGAGTTTAGTGAACTAATCATTAACAAAACAAATGATCGCTTGAGGCAATTTTCCGAGTCTGCCGATTGCTCTCTTTCCGCAAAAACCTCTATAAATGGAGTAGCGCTACCTTCTCTCAAAGAAATTGTCTATGACTGTCAAAATTATGCAAATAATATTGATGCAATCTATGGTATTTCACATGGTGACTTTTGCTTCAGTAACATATTGTACGATTCAAGGTCAAATAGTATTAAGATGATTGACCCTAGAGGAGTAAATGCAAGGAATGAACTTTGTATTGATGGTGATCTTCGGTACGATGCTGCAAAATTCGCACACTCGGTTGTCGGCCTCTATGATCACATAGTATCCGGACTGTTTGAGATAAAAGAGCAGCATACTTTTCACTTTGAATTTAACATCCATATTACAGAAAATACCAAAAAATCCATCTCCGCCTTCGAGGAAATAGATCTACTACCCAATATTTCTACTTCACAACTTACCCCCGTCGTTATTTTACTATTTTTGTCCATGCTCCCTCTGCATGAAGAAAACAAAATCCGGCAAAAAGCATTTATTGCAAATGCGCTAAGGCTATACAAAAAATGGAAGGATCTCTGATATGTTCGTCATACCCATGGTTGGAATGAGCTCCAGATTTTTTGCTGCAGGGTATGAAATACCAAAATATCAGCTCCTACTTAATGGAAAATCTGTTTTCTATCATTCAGTCAGTTCATTTAAAGAATATTTTAAGGAAGATTTGTTTATCTTCCTTTGTCGTACCGATTATGGAACAGTCGAATTTATCGAAAATGAATTAAGCGACATGGGTATAAAATATTATAAAATAATTCCATTTTCTGAGAACACTAGGGGGCAGGCAGAAACCGTTTATCAAGGGATTCGAAGTGAAGTCCCTGATGATGAATTATACATATTCAATATCGATACATTTCTTACACATTTTTGTAAAGACAACCTTGATAGTAATTGCGACGCGTACCTCGAAGTATTCCAAGGTGAGGGTACGCATTGGTCATTTGTCCTGCCCGGTGAAAATGGATCCGTAATAAAAACAACAGAGAAAGAGCGAATCTCTAACCTTTGTAGTAATGGTCTGTACTACTTTAGTAAAAAATCTCTTTTCGATCTTGCTTTCGAAACAGCAATGCAGAAAATGCACACTGTTAAAGGGGAGTTTTATGTGGCGCCACTCTATAACTTCATAATAAATGATGGAAAATCTGTAAAATATAAATTGATAAACAAAAATGATATTGTATTTTGTGGGACTCCATCTGAATATGAGCAGATTTTACATGGCACAAATTACTCAGTTTAATTCCACGTTAATTAATAAGTAATTGTGAGGAAATTTTAAAATGGCTCATATGAATGTTGATGAGAAAAAATCAGAAATAATATTCTCTCCAAATGAATTAAGAAGATTAATTGAAAGATATAGTAAAGATGAAATATGCCATATCTTAATAAGAGAGTTTGATCGAATAGATCTGTTATCCAAAACTAGATATTTGTATAATTCCGCCCCTCCTTGGGGAGGATGGATTTTGGCAAGAGAGATAACAGACAACCTCTTCCGTGAGGTCAACCCTAGCTTAGATATCGAAAACAAGGGAGAAATATTTATTTCAAACTTGGCATATTTTAGCCCATCCATGCTATGGGAAAATCCTAACTTAGCAATAAATGAAATTTTCAAGATCAGAAATATTGAAAGAATAAACTTCATTTTATCAAATGAAGTAAATATAAAAAATATTGTCACTGTCATTTCCAATGGCGCTAAAAATGAATTATTTCCAGAAACAGCCATTCAAATTGCTCTTTCCGCATCCGCGATAACAGGGCTTGTTAACGAAGATGTTTTTTTCAATTTATTATTGAAATTAATACGCGACAATGAGTTTAATTCGGAAATGATTAAAGCAATCTTAAAATCAAAGCTAAATGCAAAGAAAAACTGCAATGAGATAAATACAAACTCCACACCAAAAATTGCTTTAATCGTTGCCGGTCAATTGAGAGGATATGAAAATTCACTCCCCTTGCTTGCAGAGCATTTCTCAAAGTTTGAAACTGATATTTTCTTATCAACGTGGCAAGAAGTTGGATTTACAAGAATCAACCCATCAAATGCAAGTAGAGTTTTAGATGATGATGCATTTTCTTATTTTACATCTCAGCTGGATAAAATAGACTGCGCTGATCTTTCAAATAAAATTATCGCTGTTCACGGTAAGTGTGTTTCAAAAGACTCACTTACCAAATATTTCACTTGGGCAAAAAATATATCGATATCAATAAAAGATGATAAGTCATACCCATACAATGAAATGACCAATCCTGAGAAAATGTATTACCATAACCAATATTGGATAAGTACTCTTGGTGATGATTTTTTTGACAAATATGACGTTATTGTCAAAATCAGACCTGATCTGTTGATTTCCAACAAATCTGATTTCACTCCATTTCTGATGAAAAATAATTGCATATATTCTGAATTTTCTAGCTCGTTTAGAGAGTGGGGTTATGGAATCGGCGATCAGATAATGTATGGCTCACCAACAGTAATGAAGAAAATGTTGAGATGCCACGGCGACAAAGGACAGGTCACCGGGATCATTAGAAATATCTATGGGAAATCTTCCGTCCATCAAGGGCATGTTAATTGTGGGTTAATGGCTTGGATTCATGGCTTCACCACACAGGAGTCATCTTTTAAATCAAAGGGATTATCGTCCTTCACAAGAATAAATAAAGACTCCCTTATAAATCTTATTGAAGAAATATAAAAATACACTACGACACCAAATTAAAGAATTAAAGTAAACATGAAAAAAATCACCATCGCCGGCACCGGCTATGTCGGTCTCTCCAACGCCATCCTCCTCGCACAACGCCATCAGGTAGTCGCGCTGGACATCGATCCACATAAAGTCCAGCAGATCAACGACCGGCTTTCCCCCATCGTTGATGCAGAAATCGAAGACTACCTGGCCAACAAGCCGCTCAATCTGCAAGCCACGCTTGACAAGCAAAAGGCTTATAAAGATGCGGATTTCGTCATCATCGCCACGCCGACTGATTACGATCCAGAGACAAACTACTTCAATACCCGCTCAGTGGAAGCAGTGGCGCGGGATGTGATGGCGATCAACCCGCAAGCTGTAATGGTGATCAAATCCACCGTTCCCGTGGGCTTTACCGAACGGCTAAAGAAAGAATTAGGCTGCGACAACCTGATCTTCTCACCGGAATTCCTGCGCGAAGGCAAAGCGCTGCACGACAATCTGCATCCCTCGCGCATTGTGGTGGGGGAACGCTCAGCCCGCGGCCAGATGTTCGCTGACTTGCTGCGCGAAGGTTGCCTGCGCAAGGATGTGCCGGTGCTGCTGACAGACAACACCGAGGCCGAGGCGATCAAGCTATTCGCCAACACCTATCTGGCGATGCGCGTGGCCTACTTCAACGAACTGGATACCTATGCCGCCATCCACGGATTGGATGCGAGCCAGATCATCGAAGGCGTGGGGCTGGATCCGCGCATCGGCTCGCACTACAACAATCCCTCCTTCGGTTACGGCGGTTACTGCCTGCCCAAGGACACCAAACAGCTGCTGGCCAATTATCAGGACGTGCCGCAAAACCTGATCCAGGCCATTGTGGCCGCCAACACCACGCGCAAGGACTTTGTGGCGGAAGACATCCTGAACCGCAAACCCAAAGTAGTGGGCATTCACCGGCTGATCATGAAGGCGGGAAGCGACAATTTCCGCGCCAGCAGCATCCAGGGCGTGATGAAGCGCCTCAAAGCCAAGGGTGTGGAGGTGGTTGTCTATGAACCGACGCTTCAAGAGGATGAATTCTTCCACTCCCGTGTCCTGCGGGACTTGGCGGCTTTCAAACAACTGTCGGATGTGATCGTGGCCAACCGCCGGACGCCGGAACTGGATGATGTGGCGAACAAGGTTTACACCCGCGATCTGTTTGGAGGGGATGCATAAAGCATCCGGATGGCGATGGTGAATGCTGCTTTTTTTTGGCACGGACTGCATGGCCGCTTTGCTCATGCGCTTTCCCGCCTGCCGCCGTTGACAGGACGGCAGCCAGGCAGGCTGGAACGATGGGCGCTGTACAAGCTGGGCATGCATCAAACGGCCAGCCATGCCCCATCCGCTTGCCATGCGGACCCCATCAGCGAGTTTGCGCGGACGGTCTCCGCGGCATCTTGCGGACATGCCCAAGCGGCGATGGACAGCCTGAATGCGTTGCGACAGCGGCGGGCGATATCGCGGCTGCGCATCCCGCTGGCCCATGCCCTGGCGCCATTGATGCCCGAGGCGGCCCTGCAGTTGCTGGAAACCTCTCAGCGACCGCCCGCGGCCCTGCAGATCGGCCTCTTGCTGCGCAATGGGCACACTGCCGAGGCCCGAGAGCGGCTGCGCGCCTTGCCTGCCGCAGCTTTCCAGCAGCAGCCGGAGCTGCATCTATTGCACGCCAACGCCTGCGGCGGCATGCCCAACAAACAGCTACAGCGGCTGAACGCCTTTCTGTCCGCGCATGCCCTCCCTCCCTTGCGCTTGCTCGATTCATCCCTGCCGCCATCCGCGTTGAACGTGGGCGCTGCGGAGCCCTACTGTCAAGCGCGCGGCCCACTGATAACCGTCTTGATGACCACGTTCCGCTCCGGTTCGCGCGCGGTTTCTGCCATTGAGTCGGTGCTCGCCCAGAGCTATCAGGACCTGGAGTTGATCGTGATTGATGATGCCAGCGACGACGATACCCCAGCTCTGGTGGCGCAGTTGGCCAGCCGGGATGCCCGGTTGCGATTGATCCGGCTGCCGCGCAATGTCGGCACCTTTGTCGCCAAGCGCATCGGGCTGGCGCAGGCCAAGGGAGAGTTCGTCACCTGCCATGACTCGGATGACTGGATGCATCCGGAGCGGCTGGCCCGGCAGGTGGCTCCCCTGCTGGCAAACCCGCGGCTGATCGCCACCACCTCGGACTGGGTGCGGATTCAGGACGATGGCGCATTCCATGCCCGCCAGGTGTACCCCCTCAAGCGCATCAATCCCGCCTCGCCCCTGTTCCGGCGCGAGCGGATATTGCGGGAAACCGGCGCCTGGGATTGCGTGCGCACCGGCGCGGACAGCGAGTTTCTGGCCCGATTGGCCCTGGTGTATGGCGCCAAGGCCATCAAGAAAATCCGGCAGCCGCTGACGCTGGGCAGCCACAGACCCGGCTCCCTGATGACCGCCGCCGGCACCGGCTACTCGGCTGCGGGCATTTCGCGGCATCGCTTGGCGTACTGGGAAGCCTGGTCACACTGGCATATCGCCACCCTGGCCAAGAGCCAAGTGCCCCGCATCCCGGCCTCTATCCGGGATGCCGCTTTGAATCGTCCCTTTCCGATACAGACAAACCAATGCATCGCGGCAGACCATCTGGAAGCCTGCCTGCTGGACACACTCAAATAATTCAGAAGCTGGAAAAGCACTTATGACTCAGAAAATCAAGAAAGCCATCTTTCCGGTAGCCGGCATGGGCACCCGCTTCCTGCCGGCCACCAAGGCCAGCCCCAAGGAAATGCTGCCCATCGTCGACAAACCGCTGATCCAGTATGCCGTGGAGGAAGCGGTCGCCGCGGGCATCACCGAACTGGTGTTCATCACCGGCCGCAACAAGCGCAGCATTGAAGATCATTTCGACAAAGCCTACGAGCTGGAAACCGAACTGGAAATGCGCAACAAGCATAAGTTGCTGCAACTGGCGCAGGATATCCTGCCGCCGCACGTATCCTGCCTGTATATCCGCCAGTCTGAAGCGCTGGGGCTGGGGCATGCCGTGCTATGCGCCCAGCCAGCGGTGGGCGACGAACCATTTGCGGTCATCCTCGCGGACGACTTGATGGACAGCGAGCCGGGCGCGTTGGCGCAGATGGTGAAACTGTATGAGCAGCAACACATTTCGATTCTGGGTGTGGAAAACGTTCCGCGCGAGGCCACCGGCTCTTATGGCATTGTGGAAACCGTGTCGCAAGGCCATGGCCCGCAACGGGTGACCAGCATCGTGGAAAAACCGCATCCGGATGTGGCCCCCTCCACGCTCGCGGTAGTCGGCCGCTATATCCTGACGCCGCGCATTTTCGACAAGCTGAAGACGGTGCGGCCGGGCGCCGGCGGCGAGATCCAGCTGACGGACGGCATTGCGGCGCTGATGAAGGAGGAGAGCGTGCTGGCGCTGCCGCTGGAAGGGACCCGCTACGATTGCGGATCCAAACTGGGTTACCTGAAGGCGACCGTGAGCTTTGGACTGCGGCATCCGGAAACCCGGCAGGCATTCTCCGCGTTCCTGGCTGAAACTCCGCTGTGACCATCGCCGTTTTTTCCCGCGGCATCCTGCGCATCCCGCATCTGGAAAATCTGCTGGGCCAGCCGGTTTCCGACATGCGCTGGCCTGGCTGGCGCCATGCCGGCACCCCGCCCTCCGCCGTGGCAGGCTGGGGCCTGCGCCCCAGCGCGGCGCGAGCGCGCGCCCACGCCATGCGGAAGGAGCTGCCTTACCTGGCGCTGGAGGATGGGTTTCTACGCTCGCTGGGCTTGGGCGTGGCGGGCGAGCCGCCGCTGTCGCTGGTAATCGACGATCTGGGCATCTATTACGATGCCAGCCATCCCTCCAGGCTGGAGCAGCTGATTGCCGCATCCGAGCCGAGCGCCGTTGAATGGCGGCAGGCAAACCGCGGTTTGGAATGGATGCGCCGCCATCGGCTATCCAAATACAACCACGCGCCGGACATGGCTCTGCCTCCGCGCGCAGGCCAAACCCGCGTCCTGGTGCTGGATCAGACCGAGGGCGATGTCTCGGTACGGCTCGGCGGCGCAGATGCGCAAACCTTCCGAACCATGCTGGATACCGCCTGCCGCGAGCATCCTGGCGCGGAGATATGGGTCAAGACGCATCCAGACGTGGTGGCCGGCAAGAAGCGCGGCTATCTGCCGCAACCGCCAAAGGGAGTGCGGCTGCTGGCGGAGGATGTTTGTCCGCAATCTCTGCTGTCCCAGATGGATGTGGTCTACACCGCGACATCGCATATGGGATTCGAAGCATTGGTGGCCGGCTGCCGCGTGGTGTGTTTCGGCATGCCATGGTACGCAGGCTGGGCGTTGACCGACGATAGGCATCCCCGCATGGCGGAGCTAAGGCCGCGCCGCGCGGGCCCGCGTTCACTGGAACAATTATTCCATGCGGCCTACCTGCGCTACGCCCGATACATCCAGCCGGAAACCGGCCAACCCGGAACATTCTTCGATGCGGCCGAATGGATACGCTTGAACCGCGGCTTGCAGGCGCAGAACCAGGGAACCTTATGGTGCGTGGGCATGAGCCTATGGAAACAGGCGGCGGTCCGGCCTTTTCTTAGCGCCCCCGGCAACCGGGTCCGCTTTGTCCGCAAGCTCCCCGCCAAGCTGGAGCCTGGCAGCCGCGTAGTCAGCTGGGGCCTGCGCTCTCCAGCGCGCGCGGCGGCCCAAACTGCCGGCATGCCGGCGCTGGCGATGGAGGACGGTTTCCTGCGATCGGTCGGCTTAGGCTCCAACCTGCTGCCCCCGCTTTCGCTGGTGGTTGACAGCGGCGGCTTGTATTACGCCTGGCAATCGGGAAGCGACTTGCAGCGCCTGCTGAATACCTCGATGCCGGATGAGGTAGAACTCGACCGGGCAGCCCGCCTACGTAAGCGGCTCGTGACCAGCCGCCTCAGCAAATACAATATCGGCGGCGCCTTTCAATTAGCGCCCCCCGCCAAGGGAATGCGCGTGGTGCTCGTACCCGGGCAGGTTGAAGACGATGCCTCCATCCTCATGGGATCGCCATCGATTCAGACCAATCTGACGCTCCTGCGATCGGCGCGGCAAGCCTGCCCGGAAGCTTGGTTGATTTACAAACCCCATCCTGACGTAGTGGCTGGCAATCGACGCGGCGCCATCCCGGCCGAGATGCTGGCCGGCTTGGCCAACCAGGTTGCGATTGATGCCGATATCGCCTCCTGCCTGGCCATCGCAGACGAAGTGCATACCATGACATCGCTAGCCGGTTTTGAAGCGCTGATGCAAGGCAAAACCGTGCATTGCTACGGCGCGCCATTTTACGCTGGCTGGGGCCTAACCCAGGATCGGCTGCATCTGCCTCAACGGCAGAAACGGCTCAATCTTGATGAGTTGGTGCATGGCGCGCTGATAGCCTATCCACGCTATGTTCTGCCTGGCAGCAAGGGATTTGCTCGCGTGGAAGCCGTGGTAAACCTTCTGGAACAGCTAAGCAACGATCGCCGAACAACCGCGCATGGCTGTTGGCTCACGCAGCTATGGCGCAAAATTAGAGGGCTGATAAAAACGTTCGCTCATCCATCATGATGGCTTTGGCCATGCCGGCTTGAAACAAATGAATTCAAAAAAGCGACCCTCGCTCGAATGAATTAATGCGATTTTATCATCACGGGCACAAGGCAAGGTTAAAGCCGCCATCCGCCCCATGCCGCAAATAATCAAAATCAAGAGCCTAACCCAAGGCTCCCATGCAATACGAATTGAAGCAAAACCAATTATGCTGGCAGCCCAATCTTTACTTAAGCATCGCAGACTACTGTTACTACAAGGCCCGATGGGTGGTTTTTTCAACCAGTTGGCAGACTGGCTGAGCGCACATGGCATTGAATCGCGGAAAATCAACTTCAACGGCGGAGACTGGCTATTTCATCGGCGCGCTGGCACGATACATTATCAAGGCCGCATGTCCACGTTGAGCCGCTGGCTACGCAGCTATATTCAACGTGAAAATATTGATGCTCTGGTATGTTTCGGCGACTGCCGCCGGCCGCATCAAGTCGCCGCGCTAGTCGCCAAAGAACTAGGGATAGCATTTTATGCTTTTGAAGAAGGCTATTTGAGGCCCGATTACATTACCTTGGAAGAAGGCGGCGTCAATGCCTTCTCGCAACTGGCGCAGAATCCAGAGCGCTATTTGTTGCACGAGCCCGTTCAACATGAGCGCCCGCAGCCCACACGCCCATCATTCCAGCGCATGGCGCTGACTGCAATGGCGTATTACAGTTCAGGCTGGCTGTTGCGCAAACAGTTTCCATACTATCGCCATCACAAGGATTTTTCGCCCTTCCGAGAATGCGCTTACTGGATGCGCGCCGGATGGCGAAAACTGCTATATCGCATAACCGAAAACAGGCTGATTCAACGTATCTCTGACCAATGGCACGACCAGTATTTTCTGGTGGCATTGCAAGTTTTCAATGACAGCCAGATTCGCCAACACAGCGCTTATAAAGACATACATGACTTCATTGTCGAGGTCATCGATAGCTTCGCCAAGCATGCGTCCTCTCAGCATCGCCTGGTATTCAAGCACCATCCGATGGATAGAGGCCACCGGAATTACAGTGAATTCATCCGACATCGCGCCGGCGAAGCTGGCATTGCCGACCGAGTACACTACGTTCATGACGCCCATCTGCCAACACTGCTCAAGCGCAGCCGAGGGGTCGTGACAATCAACAGCACAGTGGGTCTATCCGCTGTCTATCATGGCCGACCATTGATCGCCATGGGACGCGCTTTATACGATATCAGCGGCCTGACCTTCCAGCATGGGCTTTCCCGCTTCTGGAACGAGCATTACACCGTAGATAGCACCCTCTACAACAAACTGCGCTCGTACATGCTGAAGCACACGCAGCTCAATGGCGCTTTCTTCGGATACTCGCCCTGGATGAGTCATTCCAAACTAAAACCACAGCCTGACCGCTGGCACGCCACGCTTAGATTCGGCCAGCTCACGGGTCTGACCCTGCTGGTGGATGGCGGAGCCGCTGACCTGCTGGAAACCTGCCTGGAATGGCTTGCCATGATCGGTTAAGCCCCTGCCGGCACCTGAGTCCGAATGAAATTTTCATTGCATTTACATAAGCAAATTTCTTGCCGATGCAAACAATGGCACTATGAGCCTAGCAGCCAAAAAATATACAAAGCATCACCATATCCTCACCATGCCGGCCATTAGCATTGATATCCAGAAGTGGCTTTTTATTTAATTCAGAAAGAAGCCCATGAAGAAGATAGACTCACTGCGTACAGTTTTTGACAAGCCCATCCATCGCAGAGGTTTCCTGCTTGGTTCCTTGGCCCTACCTCTGGCCGCATGCGGGGGCGGCGGCAGTTCCAACACAACGTCGCCTCCCTCTCAGCTAGCGGCGACGATTCGTTTTTCGCAAGCAACTTCCGGAGCATTGCTGAATAGCACCTATGCAGGTCTCAGCTACGAGAAAACCCATCCCAATCTATTTACCCCAAGCAATGCCAATCTAATTAATCTATTTCAACTACTTGGCAACAACATTCTACGCCTCGGGGGCAACTCAACCGATCAAACCAGCTGGAATGGCTTGATTCCAGGCACAACTGCCATCACCCAATCCCAACTTTCCAATCTGGCGGCTTTCCTGCAAGCCACGGGATGGAAAGTCATTTATGGCCTCAACTTGGCTGGCAGCAACCAGACACCCGATGCGAACAATGCCCGGCAAGAGGCGCAAGCCGCAGCCTCGACATTAGGCAGCAGCCTCGTTGGCTTCGAGATTGGCAATGAGCCCGATTTATATGTCAGTCAACGCGGCTACCGGCCATCAGGATGGAATTACAACAACTTCCTGTCCGAGTGGAGAAGTCTGGCGCAGGTCATCCAATCCGTCGCGCCTGGCATTCCATTGACAGGACCCGCCTCATCCAACGAATACAAGCAGTTCACCGATCCGTTTGCCCATGATGCAGGCAGCAGCATTTCCATGTTGACCCAGCATTACTACATCGCCAACGGACAAGATCCGGCCTCCACTATAGGAAAAATGCTGCAGCCGGATCCCAAGCTAGCCTCCATGCTGCAGGCCGTCGCGCAGAGCGCCGCCAGCGCTGGCATAAGCTTCCGCATTGCGGAATGCAACTCCTTCTACGATGGCGGCGCTCCTGGCGTGAGCAATAGCTATGCTTCAGCATTGTGGGCACTCGACTATCTATTCACTTGCGCGCTCAATCAATGCCAAGGCGTCAACCTGCATGGTGGAGGCGGCAGCGTCTATTCAGCGCTGATAGACAACGGCACACGTATAACCGCAGTCAATCCTTTGTTCTACGGCATCATGCTATTCACGCTGGCAGCGCAAGGCCGCGCATACCAAGTCGATCTATCAGTCAATGACCCGAGCGCCAACTTCACCGCTTACGGTGTTTCGCGACAAGATGGCGGTCAAAATATTCTCATCCTCAATAAAGACTCCAGCCGATCCGTTCAGACAACCGTACACTTCGCATCGAACATCCAATCCCTCAAGCAATGGACGCTCACGAGTCCGGCATTGAATAGCCAGACAGGCATCCTGCTCAATGGGGCCGCTATCAGTCTCAATGGCGGTTGGAACAGCACGCCTCCCATTGTCAGCACTAGCAATGGCTCATTAAGCCTCAGTGTGCCGCCCATTACCGCCATCTTGCTGCAGTCTGCTTGATTACAAACCGGATACAACAAGGCCCAAACTGCGTCCACTCTTCACAGTTTGGGCCCTGAGCTATCGAGATAACAGACTAAAACTGTTTAACTCAATCAAAACCCGCCGGGTTCCGGCTCTGCCAGCGCCAGCTATCGCGGCACATTTCTTCCAGACCCTTTTCAGCCTTCCAGTCCAGCAGACGTTCGGCAGCGGCGGGGTCGGCCCAGCACTCGGCGATATCGCCCGGGCGGCGCGCGACGATCTCGTGCGGCACGGCCACTTCATTGACGCGCTCGAAGGTCTTCACCATGTCGAGCACCGAATACCCCTTGCCCGTGCCCAGGTTCGCCGTCAACAATCCCGGCTGCCTGTGCAATGCCTGCACGGCCTTCACATGGCCGACGGCAAGGTCCACCACATGGATGTAGTCGCGCACGCCGGTGCCGTCATGAGTGGGATAATCATTGCCGAACACCTTCAGGTAAGCTTGCTTGCCGCAGGCGACCTGGGTGATGAAGGGCATCAGATTATTCGGAATGCCGTTCGGATCTTCGCCGATATCGCCGCTCTCATGCGCGCCGATCGGGTTGAAATAACGCAGCAGCGCGATCCGCCACTCCGGCTCCGCCTTGGCGAAATCACGCAGCATGTCTTCGACGATCAGTTTGCTGCGGCCGTAGGGATTGGTCGCCGACAGCGGAAAATCCTCGGTGATCGGCGCGCTGGCCGGATTGCCGTAGACGGTGGCGGAAGAGCTGAACACCAGCCGGTTCACGCCATGGCGCTTCATCGCGCGCAACAGCGCCAGCGTGCCGCTGACGTTGTTCTCGTAATACTCCAGCGGCTTGGCCACCGATTCGCCCACCGCTTTCAAACCCGCGAAATGGATCACGGCTTCGATAGGATGGCGAAACGCTTCATTCAGCGCCGCCTCATCGCGGATATCGCCCTGGATGAAAGTCAGCGGCTTGCCGGCCAATGCCTGTACTCGCCGCAGCGCCTCTTCCTTGCTGTTGCACAGATTGTCCAACACCACCAGCTCATGGCCGGCCTCCAATAATTTAACGCAAGTATGGCTGCCGATATAACCGGCGCCGCCAGTCACCAAGATCATCGTTTCTTCCTATTTTTTGAGCGCGCCACCATTGTAGGGAAAGATAAAGAGCGCTGTCCAAAGCAAAACAGCGTCCGGACGGACGCTGTTTCATTGACGAGCCAAGCGATCAGTGCTTGCGCCCGATCGCCCGCGCCCCGATATCGCGGCGGTACTGCTTGCCGGCGAACTCGATGGCATCAGCCAATTGGTAGGCCCTGCCCTGCGCCATCTTGACGCTGTCGCCCAGACCCACCGCGCACAGCACGCGGCCGCCGCTGGCGCGCAGCTGATGCTGCTCGTCGAACGCGGTGCCTGCATGGAACACGATGCCGTCCTCGCTCTCGGCCGGGATGCCGTGAATGGCGTCGCCCTTGCGCGGAGCGTCCGGGTAGCCGGCGGCGGCCAGCACCACGCCCAAGGCGACGCGGCGGTCCCACTCGGCTTCAACCTTGTCCAACCTGCCGTTGACGCCGGCGTCCAGCAACACGGTGAAGTCGGTTTTCAGGCGCGCCATGATGGGCTGGGTTTCCGGGTCGCCGAAGCGGCAGTTGAACTCGATCACCCTGGGGTGGCCCTCGTCGTCTATCATCAGCCCGGCATACAGGAAGCCGGTATACGGATGGCCGTCCTTCTTCATGCCCTGCACCACCGGCTGGATGATTTCGCGCATCACGCGGTTGTGCACCTCGGGCGTCACCACCGGCGCCGGGCTGTAAGCGCCCATGCCGCCGGTGTTCGGCCCCTGGTCGTGGTCCAGCAACCGCTTGTGGTCCTGGCTGGTGGCCATCGGCAGCACATGCTCGCCGTCCACCATCACGATGAAGCTGGCTTCCTCGCCCACCAGGAAGTCCTCGATCACCACGCGGCTGCCGGCATCGCCCATCTTGTTACCCAGCAGCATGTCGTCGATGGCGGCGTGCGCCTCGTCCAGCGTCATCGCCACCACCACGCCCTTGCCGGCTGCCAGGCCGTCGGCCTTGATCACGATGGGCGCGCCCTTGCCGTCGACGTAGCCATGCGCGGCCGCGGCGTCGGTGAAGGTCTGGTAGCCGGCGGTGGGAATGCCGTGGCTCTGCATGAAGGCCTTGGCGAAGTCCTTGGAGCTTTCCAGCTGCGCGCAGTACTGCGTCGGACCGAACACTTTCAGACCCTCGTTGCGGAAGGCATCCACCACGCCGGCGGCCAGCGGCGCTTCCGGGCCGACCACGGTCAGGTCGATCTTCTCTTCCTTGGCGAAAGCCAGCCACTCGGCCACGCCGTTGGCGGGAATATTGGTCAGATTCGCGTCCTGCGCGGTGCCGGCGTTGCCCGGCGCGACAAAGACCTTGGACACGCGCTTGGACTTGCCAATGCGCCAGGCCAGCGCGTGCTCGCGGCCGCCGGAGCCGATCACGAGAACTTTCATCGGGTTTCCATTCTATTGTGTGGGGCGGCGGCCCTAAGCCGCCGCCTGTTGGCGCCTACCTGAATAGCATAGCGCCAAGTCGGTTTCATTACCGCCGTTTCCATCGGAACCCGGCGGCTTGTCCGCCGTTATCAGTGGCGGAAATGGCGCACGCCGGTCAACACCAGCGCGATGCCGTGCTCGTCGGCCGCGGCGAACACTTCTTCGTCGCGCATCGAGCCGCCCGGCTGGATGATGGCCTTGATGCCCTGCTCGGCGATGACGTCGATGCCGTCGCGGAACGGGAAGAAGGCGTCAGACGCCGCCACCGCGCCGGCCAGGCTCAAGCCGGCGTCCTGCGCCTTGCGCGCGGCGATGCGGGTGGAGTCGACGCGGCTCATCTGGCCGGCGCCGATGCCGGCGGTCTGGCCATCCTTGCAGAACACGATGGCGTTGGACTTGACGTACTTGGCCACGCGCCAGGCGAACAGCAGGTCCGACATTTCCTTGGCTGTCGGCTGGCGCTTGCTGACCACGCGCAGCTCGTCCAGGCCGACGTTGCGAACGTCCGGCGTCTGCACCAGCACGCCGCCGCCGACGCGCTTCAGCTCGAAACGGTTGGCGCCGGCCTGCAGCGGAATCTCCAGCACGCGGACGTTCTTCTTGGCGGCGATGATGGCCTTGGCTTCCTCGGTGAAGGACGGCGCGATCAGCACTTCCAGGAACTGGCCGGTCACGGCCTCCACCGTCGCCGCGTCCACCGGGCGGTTGAAGGCGATGATGCCGCCGAAGGCGCTGGTGGTGTCGGTGGCGAAGGCCAGCTTGTAAGCGGCCAGCGTATCCGGACCAACGGCCACGCCGCAGGGGTTGGCGTGCTTGACGATGACGCAAGCGGTATCGTCGAAGGTCTTCACCGCCTCCCAGGCGGCGTCGGCGTCGGCGATATTGTTGTACGACAGCTCTTTGCCCTGCAGCTGCTGATAGTGGGCGATGCTGCCTGCGGCCGGGTCCAGATCGCGGTAGAAGGCAGCGGCCTGGTGCGGGTTCTCGCCGTAGCGCATGTCCTGCACCTTGATGAACTGGGCGTTCAGGCGGTTCGGGAAGGCGACGCGCTCGGGCTTGCCCGCCACCACGCCGTCGGCCAGGCTGGTCAGGTAGTTGGAGATCGCGCCGTCGTAGGCGGCGGTGTGGGTGAAGGCCTTCTTGGCCAGCTCGAAACGGGTGGCCTTGGCCAGTTTGCCGCCGTTGGCCCTCAGCTCGCCCACCAGCGCCGGGTAGTCGGCGCTGTCGGTGACGATGGCGACGTGGGCCCAGTTCTTGGCCGCGGAACGCACCATGGTCGGGCCGCCGATGTCGATGTTCTCGATCGCGTCCTCCAGCGAACAGTCCGGATTGGCGATGGTGGCTTCGAACGGGTAGAGGTTGACGCAGACCAGATCGATGTTTCCGATGCCGTGCTCGGCCATCGTCGCCACATGCTCGGGCAGGTCGCGCCGGCCCAGGATGCCGCCGTGCACCTTGGGATGCAGCGTCTTGACGCGGCCGTCCAGCATTTCCGGGAAGCCGGTGTAATCGGACACCTCGGTCACCGGCAGGCCGGCTTCCAGCAGCAGCTTGGCGGTGCCGCCGGTGGACAGGATGTGCACGCCCAGGGCAGACAGCTCCCTGGCGAATTCCAGCACGCCGCTCTTGTCGGACACGCTGATCAGCGCTCGTTCGATCTTGGTCATGTTTCTCTACCGCTTTGGCTATGGATGAACACTATAAAAAACCGGCTCAGGCCGCCGACGACGCGCATCGGCGAGATTTCAACTTTAGCAATCGGCAGCCTGTCCATCGAATCCTGGCCTCCCGCCACGCGGGAGGGGCAAAAAAAACCGGCCACCCTGTTACGGTGTGGCCGGTTATCTTCAAATCAAATCATACGACTTCATCTTCTTGCGCAGCGTGTTTCGGTTCAATCCCAACAACTCCGCCGCTCGCGTCTGGTTGCCCTGGGTATGTATCAGCACCACCTCCAGCAGCGGCTTCTCGACACAGGCGAGCACCATGTCGTAGATCGCCGACGGCGCCTCGCCGTCCAGGTCGCGAAAGTACTGCTCCATCGCCAGCCGCACCGACTGCGATATGTGATCGTTGTTTTGCATCTTGTTATTGGTATCCAGAAGTCGGGTCCCCACCAGGCCGCGGCGTCAAGCGCCGCATGCCTCTCCCTCCGCCACGGCGTCGCCGTCGCGGTCCAACTTGTCCTCATCCTCGACTACATAGCTTAGACGATCGCCCGCGTCGCCCAGCCTGGAGAAATACTCACCCACCGCCAACCGCTGCTCGTCGGTGCTCTCCAGCTTGTACATCTGCTGGCGGAAGGCGTTGCCGCCAGCCAGGCCCTTGGTGTACCAAGCGATGTGCTTGCGGGCGATGCGGCAGCCCGAGTACTCGCCGTAAAAACCGTAAAGCTCGTCCAGGTGCTCCAGCATCAGCGCGCGGATCTCGCCCACCGTCGGCGGCGGCAGCATCTCGCCGGTCTCCAGATAATGCTGGATCTCGCGGAAGATCCACGGCCGGCCCTGCGCCGCGCGGCCTATCATGATCGCGTCGGCGCCGGTGTAGTCCAGCACCCGGCGGGCCTTCTCGGGCGAATCGATGTCGCCGTTGGCCACCACCGGGATGGACACCGCCTGCTTCACCGCGCGGATCGTGTCGTACTCGGCGTCGCCGCGGTACATGTCCTCGCGGGTGCGGCCATGCAAGGCCAGCGCGGCGATGCCGGCGTCTTCCGCCATCTTGGCCACCGCCAGCGCCGTCTTCACCTCGCGGCTCCAGCCTGTGCGGGTCTTCAGCGTCACCGGCACATCCACCGCCTTCACCACCGCCTCCAGGATGCGGCCGACATTGTCCAGGTCGCGCAGCAGCGCCGAGCCGGCCGCCACATTGCACACCTTCTTCGCCGGACACCCCATATTGATGTCGATGATCTGCGCGCCGTGCTCCACGTTGAGGCGGGCCGCGTCGGCCAGCATCTGCGGCTCGCCGCCGGCGATCTGCACCACGATGGGCTCGACCTCGCCTTCATGGTTGGCGCGGCGCAGCGTCTTGGGCGTGGTCCACAAGGCCTTGTTGGCGGTGATCATCTCGGAGACGGCCATCCCCGCCCCCAGCCGTTTGCACAGCATGCGGAAAGGCCTGTCCGTCACCCCGGCCATCGGCGCCACGATCAGCCGGTTTTTCAGTTGGTACGGTCCTATCTGCATGACAAATAAATTACGGGTAATGGCTGGGAAGGGTCGGTATTGTATAGCGATTTTCGCCGGGCGGGAAAAATTTTTGCTTATTTTTTAAGCAGCTTCGATAGCCGCGAGTAATCGCGGCCGGAAGGAATAAGGAATGGGGTGGGAGTCGGCCGATAAGCCGGGTTCTGTCGTTGGACAATCATTCCTCTAGGCCTGCCGTTGCCGACAGGCTCAAGCAACCTACCCGGGGACAACGCGAGCCACGTTAGCGCCCCCCTATTTGGTCTTGCTCCGGATGGGGTTTAGCCTGCCGTCCGTGTCGCCACGTCCGCGGTGCGCTCTTACCGCGAGCGGGTTGCCCCGCCCGTCCGGGCCGGCTTGCGCCTCCCGGTACACCTTTTCACCCTTGCCTGATCCGCCCTTGCGGGTTTTTCCGGGGCAAGCCCCGGGAAAAGACTTTGTCGACCTTGCGGTCGACAAGTCCGGCCATCGGCGGTTCAGCTCTCTGTTCCACTTTCCGTCGCCTCGCGGCGCCCGGTCGTTAACCGGCATCCTGCTCTATGGAGCCCGGACTTTCCTCCCCGTTCTTTCGAACGCGGCGATTGTCTGGCCAACTCCCGGGCGCGATTTTAACGGAAATTGAATATCGCTGCCCGACAATTTTTCATGACATTCAGGATAATCCCGTATACTGACCATCCCTTTTCGAAGTCCAGAGACCCTGATGGAATGGAATCCCGCCCGGCTGTCGCGCCTGCAGCTGTCCGGCACCCTCGCCATCGTGTTCGCGCTGGCGCTGACCCTGGCCAGCTATTTCCTGATCATGAGCTGGCGCGATTTCCAATCCGGGCGGCAGAACATCGAACAGGAAGCGACCGCGCGCGCGCGCGACGGCCTGCAGGCTTACGCCGACCACGCGGCGCTGCTTCTGTCGGCTCTGCGGGAGCGCACCAACGACACCATGCGCCACCAGCTGCGCGAGCAGGTGGACCAGGCCTGGAGCCTGGCCGACGCCATCTGGCGCCGCGAGCATGCCCGCCAGAGCCCGCGGCAGGTGCAGCAACTGATCGTAGAGGCGCTACGGCCGCTGCGCTACTTCGACGGCCGCGGCTATTTCTTCATCGACACCCTGAACGGCCGCTGCGTGCTGCTGCCCACCGCGCCCGAGCGCGAAGGCCAATCGCTGCTGGACAACCGCGACGACCGCGGCCGCCGCATCATGCAGGGCCTGCTGGATTCGGTGGACAACGCCGCCGGCCGCGGCTTCTCCGCCTACCGCTGGTACCTGCCCGGCGCCGGCCGCATGGACGACAAGATCACCTACGCCCGCCGCTTCCCCCGCTACAACTGGCTGATCGGCAGCGGCGAATACATCAGCAATGTCGAAGCCGCATTGCAGCAGCAAGGCCTGGATACCTTGGCGCGGATGCGCGCCGGCCAGGCCGGCGGCGAGCTGATGATCGTGGACGGCGGCGGCATCATCCGCCTGTACCCGACCCGGCCGGCCTTGGTCGGCAAACCCTACCTCAAGCTGCCGGCCCCCGAGCGCGCCCGCGTCGAACAGCTGGTGCAGCTGGGCAAGCACGGCGGCTTCGTCGAATACAGCCAGCAGGACGACGCCGGCCTGGCCTCCGACAGCTACCTCGCCTACAGCCGCCAGTTGCCGGGCTGGGACTGGACCCTGGTCACCAGCGTCAAGGTGCAGACGATACGGGACGACAGCCTGCGCGCCGCCCAACGGCTGAAGGGCCGGCTGGCCGAGCGCATCCTCGCCACGCTGGGCATGACCCTGGTGGCCATGCTGTTCGCCGGCCTGCTGTGCTGGTACTTCGTGCGCTGGGTCGGCGCGCTGGTGCGGCGCTACCAGCAGGATCTGGCGCAGAGCCATTTGTCGCTGAAGGAGCAGGCGCGGGAGCTGAAGCTCAGCCACTTCATGATCGACAATGCCACCGAGCTGGTGGCGCTGCGCAACAGCCGCGGCGAGGTGGTGTACTGCAACCAGGCGCTGCGGCAAGCGCCGCAACTGGCGGACGCGCTGTTCCGCCATCCCGGCGGCGGCTACCCGCTCACCTTCGAAACGATGGAGGGCGCGGGCGAGTCCGAGCGCTGCCTGGAAGTCACGATCAACCAGCTCAACTACCAGGGCGACGCCTACCTGTGCGCCACCGCGCGCGACATCAGCGGCCGCCGCCAGGCCGAACGCCAGCTCAGGCTGGCCGCCCAGGTGTTTGAATCCAGCAACGAGGCCATCCTGATCTCCGATCCGGACAACCGCATCCTCACCGCCAACCGCGCCTTCGGCCACATCACCGGCTACGGCGAAGCCGAGGTCCGCGGCCTCAAGGCCTCGATGCTGTTCTCCGACCGCCACGAGCCGGCCTTCTTCCAGCAGATGTGGCAGACGCTGCAGCAGCGCGGCCAGTGGTCGGGCGAGATCTGGAACCGGCGCAAGAGCGGCGAGCACTTCCCCTGCTGGGTCAACATCAGCGTGCTGCTGGACGCGCAGGGCGAGATCAGCCACTTCGTCGCGCTGTTCACCGACATTTCCGAGCGCAAGGAGCAGGAAGCGCGGGTCCAGCACATGGCCGAATACGACGCGCTGACCGACCTGCCCAACCGCGTTCTGGTCAACGACCGCCTGCACCAGGCGATACGCCAGGCCGAGCTGCAGCACAACCAGCTGGCGGTGCTGTTCGTCGATCTCGACCACTTCAAGAACATCAACGACACGCTGGGCCACTGCGCCGGCGACGAGCTGCTGAAAGAGGTGGCAAGGCGATTGGCCGGCGCGGTGCGCGGCCTGGACACCGTCGGCCGCACCGGCGGCGACGAATTCGTGCTGATCCTGCCGTCCATCAACCAGCCCGGCGAGGCGGCGCAGATCGCCGAGCGCATCCTGCGCACCATCCAGCAGCCGTTCCAGATCGGCGAGCATTCGCTGGTGGTCGGCTGCAGCATAGGCATCAGCCTGATGCCGGACGACGGCAGCGACATCCAGACCCTGCTGATGAACGCCGACCTGGCGATGTACCACGCCAAGGCGCACGGCCGGAACACTTTCCGCTTCTATACCCGCGAGATGAACACCCAGGTGGCCGAGCGGCTGCTGATGGAGAACCGGCTGCGGCGGGCGATGGAGCAGGAACAGCTGTACCTGGTCTACCAGCCGCAATACGACATGGCCGGACAAAGGCTGCTGGGCTGCGAGGCGCTGCTGCGCTGGCGCGACCCTGACGAGGGCCTGATCATGCCCGGCCGCTTCATCCCGGTGGCCGAGGACACCGGCCTGATCGTGCCGCTGGGCCGCTGGGTGCTGGACCAGGCCTGCCGCCAGGCCAGCCTGTGGCTGCATGCCGGACTGGCGCCGATGCGAGTGGCGGTCAACGTCTCCGCCCACCAGCTGATGCGGCATGACTTCATCGACGACGTGCGCGAGGCGCTGCAACGGCACGCGCTGCCCGGCCATTGCCTGGAACTCGAGGTCACCGAGAGCACGCTGATGGCCGACGCCGACCTGGCATCGCGCCAGTTGGCGGTGATCAAGGCGATGGGGGTGCGGCTGGCGATAGACGACTTCGGCACCGGCTACTCCAGCCTCGCCTACCTGAAGCGCTTCGCGCCGGATGTGGTCAAGATAGACCGCTCCTTCATCAGCGACCTGCCCGGCGACGAGGAAAACGCCGCCATCGTCAGCGCCATCGTCAACCTGGCCGGCGCGCTGAGCATGGAAACGCTGGCCGAAGGCGTGGAAAATGAAAACCAGCAGCGCTTCCTGCAGACGCTGGGTTGCGAAGCGATGCAAGGCTATCTGCTGGGCAGCCCGCTGGCCGAGGAAATGATGACGCGCCGGCTG
Source organism: Chromobacterium sp. INPA-IVC (assembly GCF_059047085.1). Lineage (NCBI taxonomy): Bacteria > Pseudomonadati > Pseudomonadota > Betaproteobacteria > Neisseriales > Chromobacteriaceae > Chromobacterium > Chromobacterium sp. INPA-IVC. Next base: position 485,262 of record NZ_JBTNLS010000002.1, read on the forward strand.
GAACAGCAACAACCGCGCCCGATGCAGCCGGCCTAAGCGCGACGGTTCAGCGCGGCGACGCCAGCCAGCCGCCGACGGCCAATACCAGCAGCACCAGCGCCGCGGCCGCGCCGACATCCAGCAAGCGCGCCAGGCCCAGGCCGCCGACCAGCGTCAGGTGCGCGGCCGCCAGCGCGCTGCGGGCGGCGAAGGCGGGGCGGTAGGAGCGGAACAGCGTCAGGCTCAGCATCCCCGCCGCGGCCATCGCCCAGGCCAGCGGCGCGCTGTCGCTCAAGGCCAGTCCCAGCGCCACGCCGCAAGGCACGCCGATCAGGGCGGCGCTGACGCGTTGCCAGCTCTTGCTCCGCACCGCGGCCCAGCCGCCGACGCAGACGCTGGCGGCCGACCACACCAGCCATTGGCCGTACGGCAAACGGCTGGCCGCCGCCCACCAGGCCAGCAGGCCGACGCAAACAAAAGCCAGCCCGAACGCCGGCGACTCGCCCGGCTTGCGCTCGGCCCCGCCCACGCGGCCGGCCAACAAATGCAGCGTCCAGGCGGCCAGCGCGCCGCCGGCCAGCCAAGGCAGCTCGGCCGACGCGGGCGCGCCCCGTTCAGCCATCTCATAACCCAGATACAAGGCCGGGATGAAAGTGAAATTGGCGACCGAGCGCCAGGCGGCGCGGCGGCGGCCCAGCCGGCACCCCAGCTCCGCGGCCAGCCCGCAAGCCAGCGCGAACCACGCGGGCCAGCGCCACAGCCAGGCCAGGAGCAAGGCGCCGCCCAGCGCGGACAGCGCCTGGAACAAGCTGGCCGGCGCATCCAGCCGGCCGCGCTCCATCGCGATCAGGCAGCACACCGCCAGCATGCCGCCGCTCAGCCAGCGCGGGTCGCCGGCGATCAGCGCCATGCCCAGCGCCGGCAGCAGCAGAGCGACAGACCGCGACGCCAGGTAGCCGTCGCAGTGCCGGGCCAGCGCGGCGATCACAAGGCCTCCAGCTGCTCCTGCGTGACGATGCCGGCGATCGCCGCCAGCTGCCGCATCGACATCTGGTGCTCTTCCTCGCTGGCCGCCGCGCAGGCGGGCTCCAACACCAGCACGCGGTAGTCGCGGTCGTGCGCGTCGCGCGCGGCGGCCTGCACTGCCCAGGTGCTGCTGACGCCGGCCACCACCAAGCGTTCGATGCGCTGCGCGCGCAATACCGCTTCCAGGCCGGTGGCGTAGAAGGGGCTGACACGGTGCTTGGCGACCACCGCGTCCTCCGGACGCACGTCCAGCTCCGGATGGAAGGCGGTGCCTTCGCCCTGCAGGTTCAGCGCCTGCAACTCGGCCGTGCGGCTGAAGATGGCCGAGCCCTGCGGCATCTCGACATACGACGGCGAGAAGCCCACCTTGACGTGGATCACCAGCCAGTCCCGCGCGCGCGCCAGCGCGATCGCGCGGTTGGCCTCGGCGATCACGCCGCGCTCGGCGGCATGGCCGGCGCAGCGCGCCACACGGCCCTGCGGATGCATGATGTCGATGATGTAGTCCAGCGTCAGCAATGCGGTTTTCATGCTTGCTCCTTGATCGATGTAGGTTCGGACGCGGCGAGCCGCTCCAGCAGCTCGCCGGCCCGCAACAGGATGCCGCGCTCCTCGGCGCTCAGGCCCTGCAGCGCTTGCTGCAGCCAGCCGTCCCGCAATTGGCGGTTGCGCCGCAGCGCGGCCTCGCCGGCTTCGGACAGCCCGACGCGCACCCGGCGGCCGTCGTCCGGGTCCTGGGTGCGGCGGATCAGGCCCGAGGCGTCCAGCTCGCGCAGCGCGCTGGCCAGATTGGACGAGCGCAGGTTCTCGCGGCGCGCCAGCTCGGTCGGCGTGATGTCGCCGCCGGCGCGGTCTATCGCGCCCAGCACCGCCAGCAGCCCGAAAGGCAGGACATCCAGGCTGCCCTGGCGGCGCAGCCTGCGCACCATGGACATCAGCTGCCGGCGCAGCAGGCTGGCCTCGACGGTAGGCAGAAAATTGATTTCGCTCATTTATCTATTTTTACATAGCTATTAAAACATAGCAATATCGGGATGCAAGGCGGAAAAAAGCCCGGCGGTTTGGCCGGGCTTTCGATGGCGGCGCGAGACGCGCCTAGTCGAATCGCAGTGTATAGCGCGATTCAGCCGACATCGCGGTGCCAGCACGCAGAATCACCGACCAGCCCTTGGACAGCTGGTAGGCCAGCTTCACCGCCTGGTCGGCGCTGCTGATGCCGTACTCGTAGCCCAGGTAGAGCTCGCGCGTCAGCTGGCGGCCCACGGTCACCACCTGCTCGGCCGGGCTGACCGTGCCGTTGGCCAGCGTCTTCTCCTTGCGGCTGGACACGCCCAGGTCGTCGAACAGGCCGATGCGGTCGTTGATCGAACCCGCCAGCATCATGCCGGCCGACGCGGCCAGGTCGTTGTTGTCGCGGTCGCCGCTGGCGGGGCGGCCCAGCACCAGCCAGGCCAGCCTGTCCTTCTCCGCCATCGGCTCGTCGCTGATCAGCCTCACCTTGGGCATCGCCACCGAACCGCTGACCTCCACGCCCGCCCCCACCGGCGACAGCCGGCGCTTGGCCTGGACGTTGAGCAGCGGGTTGTCCAGCGGGCCGTTGAAGGTGATGGCGCCGAAGGTGATGTCCAGATCCTGGCCATAGGCCTTGTAGCGCCCCTTGACCACCTTGACCTGGCCCTTGGCCGCCGGCGCCTCGCCCGGATTGGCGCTGACATGGACCATGCCGGACAGCTCCACGTCCAGCCCCTGGCCGGTGAAGCGGAAGCGGTCGCCCAGATCCAGATCCAGCGCCACCGTCAGCGGCATGGTGGCGAAGGCGGACGGCTCGGCTGGCGGCCTGCCCACCACCACCACGTCGCCGCTCAGGTCAGGCGCGCCCAGCTTGGGCAAACCGATGCGGCCCTGGTCGGCGCGGATGCGCCCGCTCAGCGACAGCTTGCCGCCGACGAAGGCCAGCTCGCTCTGGCCGGACACCACCAGCCGGCGTCCCGGCCGGTCGAACACGCTGAAACGCTGCAGCGCCACCTTGACCCGCGCGTCGGGCAAGTCGTCGCTGAGATCCAGCGTGCCGCTGGCGGTGACGTCGCCCTTGCCGCTGACGAAGCGCAGCTGCTGCAAGGTCAGCTTGCGGCCGTCGATGCGGGCCAGCAAATTGCCGTCGGCCAGCGCGATGCCGGTGCGGCGGTCGGCGAATTTCAGCTGGTCGCCGCGGATCTGGCCCAAGGCCTGAGGCGCGGCCAGCGGGCCGCTCAGGTCCAGGCTGGCCTGCAGTTGCCCGCCCAGCTCCAGACCGGGGCCGGATAGCTCGGCCAGCGTCGACAAGGCCGGCAGACTAGCGCGCAAGGTGCCGGACAAGGGCGTGCGGCCGTCGATGTGGCCGCCATTCCACGGCAGGCTGCCCTGCCCCTGCGCCTGGGCGAAGCGGCTGTCCAGGTTGAGCTTGAACGCCAGCCGGCGTCCATCCAGATCCAGATCCACCCGCGCGGCCTTCAGGCCCAGCGGCACCGGCCGGCCCTTGCCTTGCGGCAGCTGCACGTCGCCGCCGCTGCGCCATACCGCCAGCTGGCCCTGTCCGGACGGCGCGAGCCCCCAGTCGGCGTCGAACTGCAGGTTCTGTTCCACCGGCAGCTTCAACAGCGGACCCAGCTCGGCCAACTTGATGCCGCGCGCGCTGCCGTGGCTGCTGAGCCCGCCGTTCGCCTGGCGGGTGAAATCGGCCAGAGTGAGATTGCCGCCCAGCAAAGCCAGCCGCGCGGCGCCCAGCTTCACCTGGCCGTCGCCGCCGACGAACAGCGAAGCCGGCGCCAACAGGCTGAGGCCGGGCTTGCCGGACAGATCGAGCTTTTGCACGCTGCCCTGCCAGCCGCCGGCCGCGGTCAAGCCGCCGCTGGCCGCCAGTTGCAAGCCGTAATTCAGATCGCCCTCGCGAAAGCGCCCGTCCAGCTGCAGGCCGTGGCGGGCGCGGGTGCCTGACGCGCGGGCATGCAGCTGCTCGGCGCGCAGCGTGCCGGCCTGCAGCGCCGCCACGTCCAGGCTGAGCTGGAAGGGGCTGGCCTGATCGGCCTTGATGTTGCCGGAGAACTGCAGCGATTGCAGCGCCACCCCGCCCGGCAGCTTCAGCCGGTCGGCCTGCAGCTTGGCGTTGAGCAGCGGCGCCTTGGGCACGCCGGCCAGTTCGCCCTGCCCTTGTATGGTGCCGGCGAAGCCGGGCCCCAGCAGGGATAGATTGGGCGCGTTGATCGCCAGCTTCAGCTTGTCGCCGGCCATGCCGTAACTGCCGTTGGCCTGCAGCCGGTTGTCCGCCAGGCGGATATCCATCAGCAATTGCTTGAGGCGGCGCTGGTCCAGCAGCACATTGGCGCTGCCGGACAGCGGCGCGCCGGACAGCTTGCTGGGCGCGAACTGCAGCTTGGCGCCCACCTCCATCGGTTCGGCCAGTTGGCCGGCCATCTTCAGCGTGGCGTTCAGATCGCCCTTGGGCAGCTTGGGCTGCAAACGCGACGGGTCGGCGCGGCTGAGCGCGCCGTTCAGTTCGAACAACTGGCGGCCGGACAAGCCCAGCTTGCCGTTGACGCTGATCGCGCCGCCGCCGGCGCCCAGCTCCAGCTTCTTCAGCAGCAGGGCCGGCTGCTTGCCGCCAGCCAGCTCCAGCAGTGCGTCGGCCCGCAGCTGGCCGCCCTTCAACTGGGCGGCGACGCGCGGCTCGGCCGGCGCGCCCTCCACCGTGATCCGGCCGCCTATGGTCTCGTCCGGCGCGGCCTCGTGCAGCTGGCGCAGCGCCACCTTGCTCAGATCGGCCGCCAGCTTGATCGCGCCCGGCTTGAATTCGCCCGACAGGTCCACCCGGCCGCCCGCCGCCTCGACATGGCTGTTGTACAGCTCCAGCGCCTTCTCGTCGGCGCGGAATTCGCCCACCAGCAGCGACAAAGGCAGTTTGTGCGCCGACAACGCGCCCGGCTCGGTGTTGATCAGCGTCAGGCCGCCCTTGACCCGCTGGCCGGCGTCCGGCTCGGCGAACACCGCGAAGCTGAGCCGGCCCTTGGGCCAAGACGGCAGCAGCGATTGCGGATTGATGTTGCCGACGCGGGCATCCAGCCGCGCCAGCCGGTTAAAGGGATTCGTGTCGAACGGCCGCAGCGCGCCGGACAGCTCCACGCTGACGCCCTTGCCGTCCATCTGGCCGGAGAAGGCCGGCTTGAGCAGATCGCCGGACAGGTCCAGCCTGGCCTTCACCGCCACCTGCTCCAGCTCGCCGCGCGCGGCCAACTGGCCGGACAAGGCGAACGGCGAAGCGGCGGCCAGCTCCAGGCCGGCATCGACGCCGCCCCACGGCGTGTCCAGTCGCTTCAATTTCAGACGATGGCGCGCGCCGTCGTAGTCGTAGCCGGCCTGCAGCCGATACAGGCTGACATGGGCCGGCTCCAGCGTCAGGCTGGCCAGCGACAGCTCGCCGACGCGGACCTTGAGCGGCAGCGCCAGCGATTGCGGCGCCTGCGGCGGCGCCGGTTTTTCTTCCGGCTTGGCCCGGCTCAGCACCCGCACGTGGCCCAGCGCCAGCCGGTCGATGTCCAGCTTGCCGCGCCACAGCTCCATCGGGTGCCAGTCCAGCTTCAGCGATTCGATGTCCACGTCGTCGCCGGCGCTGCGCACGCGGATGTCGCGCAGCGCGAAGCCTTGCCACAGCGCGCCATCGGACGCGCCGACGCTGAACACGCCGCCGCTGAGGCGGCCGGCGCCCTGCAAAGCCCAGGCGAAGCCGGCCGGGCTGGCGCTGATCCAAGCCAGCGCGGCCAACAGCAGCGCGAACATCAGCGCCAGCGCGCCGAAGAAGGCGCGCCAGCGGCGCGGCCGCCGCGGAGGGGTGGGCGCCTGCTCCGGCGCCTCGGTTTGGGGTGTCTGCTTGTCGCTCATGGGATCAGAAGGCCAGGCCCAGGCTGAGGTTCCAACGGATCTTGCCGTCGCGCTCAGCCTTGGCGATGTCGAAGGACAGCGGCGCCACCGGGCTCATCCAGCGCACGCCGACGCCGTTGGCGTGCTCGGGCTGGAAGCCCTTCCAGCTGTCGGCGGCGTTGCCAGCGTCGGTGAACAGCGCCAGGTACCAGTCCGGCTTGATCGGAATCTGGTATTCCAGGCTGCCGGTGGCCACCACGCGGCCGCCCAGCACCGAGCCGTTGGGGCCGGGCAGGCCCAGGCTCTGGTAGTCGTAGCCGCGCACGCTGTTGGCGCCGCCGGCGCGGAACAGCAGCGTGGACGGCACCTGGGCGCCGTCGCGCGCCCATACCTGGCCCAGCTCAGCCCGGACAACCAGGGTGCCGTACTTGGGGAACGGCGACCAGTAGCCGACCGCGCGGCCGTAGGCGCGCACCATCGAGGCGGTGGAGCCGAACTGGCCCACCGAGCCAGACAGCCGGCCGTCCAGCAGATAGCCGCTGCGCGGCCGCATCAGATCGTCCACCGAGCGCTGGGTCCAGCCGTACACCAGCTGGGTGACGTGGGTGTCGCTGGTCAGCTCGCCGCCGGCCTCGGCGCTTTCCTTCAGGAACTCCACCCCCATCCGCGCCTCGATATTGCCGCGGCTGCGGATGCGCCACACGCCGGCATCCACCGTGTTGGTCTTCAGGCCCTGCACCGTTTCCGACTTGAACGAGCTGGTGATGGAATGGGAGTAGCCGTCGGACTGGCGCGGGAAGCCCAGGCCGAAGCTGACCGCCTGCTGATCGCGCTTCCAGTCCAGCAGCAGCGAGCCGGTGTAGCCGCGGCGGAAGAGGTTGTAATGGTCATAACCGACCCGCACGCCGGGCCCCTCGACCGAATCGTAGGTGAGGCCCAGCTCCACCTTCTGCCGCGGCATCTCCACCACGTCCACCGTCACCGGCACCCGGTTGTCGGCGATATGGTCGAAATCGGCGCTGACGATCACCGACGAGAAATGCGGATCCTGCTCCAGCGCCGACTGGTAAGCCAGCACCTTGTCCTGGCTGTACGGCGAGCCGGGATTGAAGTCGGCCATGCCCAGCGCCACTTTTTCCGGATAGCGCTTGATGCCGTTGACGGTGATCTTGCCGAAGGTGATCAGCGGGCCGCTGTCCAGCTTCACTTCCAATGTGGCGCGGCGGGTGGCGGGATCGATCCTGGCTTCGCTGGACACGATGCGCGCCCGGGGAAAGCGGTCGGCCTGCAGCCGGCGCAGCACCGCGCGCTTGCCGGCGTCCCAGTCCGCCTGGCGGTAGGGCGCGCCCATCGGCAGCGTCCAGGCTTCCAGCACCTGGGCCAGCCGTTGTTGGTAATCGCTCTGCTGGCGGATGTCGCCGTCCAACCGGATGGTGACGTCGTCGATCAGCACCGGCTCGCCGGGGCTGACCTTGACCCGCACCCGGTTGCCGGCCTCCAGCGTCGTATCCACCTTGGCGCCGAAATAGCCCTCGGTCTCCAGCAGCTTCTTCGCCTCGTCCGGCGTGCTCTTCACCAGCGCCTCCAGCCAGCTCTGGTCGACGTCCGGGTCTTTCTGGTTCTCCATCAAATCCAGGTTGTCGCGCAGCAATTGCGCCAGATCGGACGGCGCGTCGATTTCCACGCTGTATTCAATGCCGGCCTGCGCTTGCGCCACCGCCAGACAGGCGGCCAGCGCCAACAGCCGGCCAGGGCGGCATGCGAGAAAGCGCGGAGGGAGGATGGAAAAACGTGGCATGGTTCGATTCAAAAGGGGATGTCGCATGGTAACGGAAGTCAGCGGGGCTGGCGACCGGCAAACGATTGTCAAACAAGGGGTATCTGACCATGTTCGCCCCGCTCAAGTTCACTCCGGGCTTGTTCATGCGCAAGGCATCAAAGTGGGAAAAGGCCGCATCCGCGAATATTTTCCCCATCAACGGCCAGCCCCATCCCCCTCGTTCGCTCTCCCTTCTCATAAAAGCACATTGAAATATAAAAATTAGTCAAAACATTAAATATGCATTTCAGTATTTCACACCGATCTCAATTGAAGCGACCGCCATGAAACCATCGTTGTCTGCCCTTCCCATTCGAACCCTGGCCGCCGCGCTGTTCGCCGGCCTGCAATTGCTCTCTCCCGTCCAGGCGGCGGAACTACCCGCCTCCTCCGAACCCGTCCAGCTACGCAATCAGGCCCCCGGCTTCTTCCGGATGCAGCTTGGAGACTTCATCGTCACCACCCTGTTCGACAAGAGCCTGCAACTGCCGACATCCGTGCTGCAAGGCGCCGCCCCCGGCCAGATCCAGACGCTGCTAGATACCGGCGACAACCCCCTGCCCACGTTTCCGGTTTCCGACAACGCCTTCCTGATCCACACCGGCCGTGAACTGGTGCTGATCGATACCGGCGCCGGGCGCTTCTATGGCGAAGGCGATGGCTCGCTGCTGGATAATCTGCGCGCAGCCGGCTACCAGCCCGAACAGGTCGGCAAGATCATCCTCACCCACCTGCATGCCGACCATATCGGCGGCCTGCTGCGCCCCGACGGCCAACCAGCCTTTCCCAACGCCGCCATCTACAGCCACTCGGCCGATTTCGCGCTCTGGACCAGCGCGGAAATGGCCCGGTCGGCGGACCCGGCCAAGCGCAAACTGCACGGCATCGTGAAAGTCGTCTCCGCGCCTTACCGCGCGGCGGGACGCTGGCATGCCTTTGATGGCCAGACAGAGATCGCGCCCGGCGTCACCGCCGTGCCGTTGCCGGGCCACACCGCCGGCCATACCGGCGTGAAGGTCAGCAGCCATGGCGAAACGCTGTGGGCGGTGGGAGACATGATCCACAACCTGGCCGCCCAATCGGCCCAGCCAGAAATCTATGCCAGCTTCGACACCGACGGCGGACAAGCGGCGGCCACCCGGCGGCAGGCCTTCGCCCGCATCGCCGCCGGCCATGACTGGATCGCCGCCGCGCACGCGCCCTTCCCCGGCATCGGCCGCCTGCGCGACGACGGCGGACGCTTCGCCTGGCTGCCGGCGGAACGATTGCCGCTTGCCGAGGTGCCACATTGACCCTACCGCCAACAAACGCAATGCTCCATCTTGTCCAGCCTTGCACAGAATATTTACCCGGTTATACCGCAGCGCTGGAACATAATTGGACACCCGACAGTGACCATGACCCAAATGGAGCAAGCCTCCTGCTCCGCACGATTCGACGCAATCCAATGGACTTCCTCGCCTCGCTATCCAATCCGAAAGGCCTGGGTGAATCGATCAGACTGGAGGATCGCAGTTTCGTACCGCGCCTGCCATGGATGCGTTTCTGGATACTGGATGAAAACGGTAGTTACGCCGGTGATCTGAATCTACGCTGGCAACACGGCTCTTCCGAATTACCACCTTATTGCCTAGGTCATATCGGTTACGCGATAGTACCCTGGCGGCGTGGCGCCTCTCTCGCCGCCCTTGCGCTGCGAGAACTAATGCCCATCGTCCGCGATCAAGGCTTGAAATGGCTGGACATCGCGATGGCTTCCGACAATCAAGCCTCAATCCGTACCGCACAGAAAGCAGGCGCGCAATGGATTCGGCGCTTCAACGCCGGACCGGAATATGGAAATGCAGAGGCAGAGTTGTATCGGCTCAGACTTGATGAATAAGCGTGCCCACTCGACGACAACCGACATCGACGCATGGCCGGAATGATGCTTCAACCTCAGCACGTGGATGGGTAGTGCCGCGAAATGGTCATTGCTGAAGTAGAACATCTCCAGGATTTCGCCGGCAACGCTAGCGAAATCCTGGACCGCCCCTTTGCCCGCCGCTTGCAGGGCAGGGCGAAATTGGCCTGAGACTCTGTCTCCACCCGCCTTAGCACGCCACCTGCGCCAACAACAGGCTGAAGCGCACGCGGTGCTGGCCGGGACCGCTGTAGTCGAGCGCGACCGGCACGCCCTCTTCCACGCCATCGCCCTCCAGCAGCGCGAAGCCCATCCGCCGGTGAAACGCGATGGACGCCGCGTTGCCCGGCGAGGTGATCGCCTGCGCCTCCGAACATCCCCGCTCGCGCGCCGCCGCGAAGAAGCGGCGGTACAAGCTGCGCCCAATCTCCTTGCCGCGGGCCGCCGGCGATACGCCGACAAAGTGGATGTAGCCGATCTCCGGCCGCGACTGGGACTGGAAACCCACCAGGAAGCCGACAATCTCCTCCCCCTCCACCGCCGCGAAGCCGGTATCGGCGAAATGGTCGAAGAACATGCGGTGCAGCAAATGCCTCACCTGGCGCCCGCCCCACCAATCATCCATCACCGAGGAAATGAACGCGAAATCGCTGGAGTGAATCTGTCGGATCTGCATGCGGCAAGCCTTTCTGTAGCGATCGTCGGCCAGCCTCACGCGCCGCGGCTGGCGGCGGAGAAAAGCGGAAGCCTCGGCCAAAACCGCATTATGCCATTGATATTTCCGCTTAAAACAAACCGTCACCGTAGTGGCTACGTATTTGTTCGTACAAAAACCATCTATCTTGAAGCAGGGTCGCTCCCGCTCGCCGCGCTTGCGATCAACCCTCAGAATCCTGGCGAGGCGACCATGTTTGATAGAAGCGACAAAGGCATCATGCTGAAGGCCATCGTGGTGGCCGCTCCCATCCTGCTGTGCATGGGCCTGCTGCCGGTCTTGTCCTTTTATATCGAAAAACTGCAGGAGCGTGGCAGAACGGAAATCGTCGAATACATCTCGATCGCCCAGGCGGCGATGGAGGTGAAGTTCGACGCCGCCGACCTGAACGGCTGGCAAACCGGCTACGCCTTCGACATCGTGCGCAACGTGGACGGCGCCAGCCGCGACAACGCGATCTCCCGGTCGGAATTCCTGCGCTCCGCCGACAATTTCCGCCGCGACATCCAGTCCCTGCGCGCCATGCCGCTGGCCGCAGACCAGCGCAGCCTGCTGGACAGCGTGCAGCTGGACTTCAACGCCTTCATGGAGCGCGACCGCGACATCATCGCCATGTACCGCTCCCACTCTCCCACCCTGCGCGACAAGGCGTCCAGCCTGGTGATGGGCGAGGAAATCCAGATCTTCAACCACATCTCCCAGAACACCAACGCGCTGGCCGTCTCCATCACGCTGGACCTGATGAGAAAAGTGGCGCAGTCCAACTCCTACGGCATCGTCGCCCGCTGGATCATGCTGGTGATGTGGATCGTCGCCAGCGCGATGGCCATCCTGCTGGTGCGGCTGCTGCACAAATGGCTGGGGCAGATGCGCGGCCTGATGGAAAAGCTGGAAGCCCTGGCCGGCACCGACGAGCTGACCCAGCTGCCCAACCGCCGCACCTGGGACATCCAGATAGAAATGATGCTGGCCACCGCCCGCCGCTACAACCAGCCCATCGCGGTGGCGCTGTTCGATCTGGACCATTTCAAGCATTTCAACGACAGCTACGGCCACCCCGAAGGCGACCGGCTGCTGCGCGAGGTGGCGGTGCTGATCAAATCAAGGATGCGGCAATCGGACCTGTTCGCCCGCTTCGGCGGCGAGGAATTCGTGCTGGCGCTGATGGACTGCGACCTGCCCCAGGCCGTGATCCGCATCGACTCGCTGCGCCGCAACCTGCCGGACAACCAGACGTTCTCGGTCGGCGTCACCTTGTGGCTGGAAGGCGAGCGGATACACAGCACGCTGGCGCGGGCGGACAAGGCGCTGTACCTGGCCAAGAACGGCGGCCGCGACCGGGTGGTGAGCGTGGAGCCGCCGGCGGGAAAGGGCGAGGAGCGCTAGGCAACCTAGCTAGACCAGCCGCTCAGCCGCAGAAAACAGGGCAGCCACCAGCCTGCCCCGCGTCATCCAACCCGCTTAGCGCTCAGCCGGCAATCCGCCCCATCCGTTCAGCCAGCCGCAAGTGGCAAGCTGAAGCCAGTTTGACCAAGTCGGTATTGTTCACCGGCATCCTGCCCGGCTCGGCGATCAGTTCCGCCAAGCCCTCCAGCGTGGCGACGGAACTGGTCAAGCCGATCAGCTTGCCATGCGGCCAGCGCTGCTTGTTGTGGCGCTCGTAATCCAGGGCCACCACCCAGCGCGAATGCTGCCACGGCCCGGGGCCGCGCAGCACCGCCTCCATCACCGCCCGCCCCACCTGCTGCGCCGCCTCGGCAGCCAAGGCCAGCGCCAGATGCAAGCTCTCCGCCGTGGTGGCCGGTCCGCCCTCATGCAACAAAGCCGGCCGGGTTTCCTCCTGCCACCAGCGCCGCAACCGCCGCGCGCCCGGTTTCTTGATTCTTCTGACCACCTCATCCAATTCGCCTTCGGACAGGCACAGCACCGGCTCGTCCTCGCCTGCCAGCAACAGCAAGCGGCCGGCCGGTTGTTCCAGTGTTTGCAGCAGGTCTTCCACTTCCTGCTTCATCGAGGCGGCGATTTCGGCGGCGACGAACCAGAAGCCTTCTTCGCGGCGGATGACGCGCAGCGGGAAGTTTTTGGCGTAGTCGAGGCGGAGGGGGAGGTTTACGGAGAGGTCGAGGTGGTGGTTCATGGCTGGGCCTCCTCATGCGAGTTGGCCGCTTGATAACCAGCTTGGTGCTGCGCGTGGCAATGCGTTCGCGTTGAGTCAGTCGGAGGGGAAGAGTGTCTGAAAGCGCGATGCGCTTCAGGTGAGAAACAAATCATGGCCATGGTGGCCTCCATGTGATTCGAGATGAGAAATCCACCTTGTCGGGGTGGGGGCGCTCTCAACGTCACATGAACGTCCGGGTCCTTACGGATACCCGACACCCCCCTTGATCGCATTGGCGTGCTGACGCACGTGTAGCGGAATGAAGGCGTAATAATACCGCCAAACTGGGCGGGTGCAGCATGTGACTTGAGAGAACGTCCAAGCTAATCCGCCTTCAGCTTTATGTCAACGCGCTAAGCATTGCTGCGTAATCAATGATTTGACTGCTAATCATTGCGGCCAAAACTTGTTGCTCTGAAGCGTTTTGGTTCCGCCCAAAGGGCGGCCAGGGGGCTGCGCGGCCAGCCCCCCGGCACCCCCAGGCCGCCCCAACAGCGCGGCGAAACCCCGTCTCCAAATCCATTCCCAAGGCGCCGCCCAACTCGCGGGGCGCTAACGTCGCCCCGCTCAAACAAATGGCGGCTTAAGACCTTGGGAATGGCTTCGGAGCCGGCTTGCGTTGATGGGATGGGGAGAAAGGGTTTGGTTTAGAGTTTGTTACTCAAGGTGTTGATGGACTACGTATTTGTACATAGGTGTTTTTCGGGGAGATTATCCACGAACAAACTATTCTGAGGAGTAGTTTGAGAGGGTGAAGAATAAAGTTAGATTCATGCAATGAGTTTATAAGCAATAATAAATTATTCCATACGTCATGATGATTGATTGGGAAGAGTGAGTTATTGAGGGTGAGATATGCTTAGCCAAAAAAAGAAACCGGTGTTTTTATGGCGTCCAATCATGCAGATATCAGGCATGCTCGATCCCTTTAGTAAAAATTCTCCCAAGCATAATGCAGATATTGCTGTTGGGAAAATTTTAAATTGGCTGGTAGAAAAACAGGGAATTGATTTGCCAGATAGTGCATTTCAAGGAGAATCGTTTGAGGTGGATGTGAAAAGCTCTCATCCTATAGAGGGAATTAAGCTGGATGAATTTTGGTCAATTCAGTTTAATAAGTCTGACGCTGAGGTCCCTGGAAGAGTTTGGAGAACTGAGGCAACAGTTGTGTATTTGAAATCATCTGCATTTGTAGGCGTCAGGCTTTCATTAATTGATTCGGTTTCTGATTATGAATATTCGTCTAGTGTGCCAACATTTATACAGGAATTGATTAGGAATCCTGGCATATGTGATTATGATGAAACACTATTCAGCACTGTTGTAATTGCAGAGTCAAGGGAAGAAGTACTTCGCTTAGTTAGTTTAATTCGTAATGAAAGTAGAACAAGGCCTGTAGTTGTTTTTACAGAAAATAGTGCATATGATGTGGAAGGTGAAGCAAATATTGCAGCGAGAAAATTGGCCAGCTTAGCTCATGTTTACATGATTAATAATCAGGGCTCTCGTATTCTTACAGATTTTTTAGGAGCAGAGTTCTCGGTCTGGGGGGGAGCAGTTAGAACATATCAACCAAAATTTAATTCTGAGGTTGATGAGCCGTTTTTTCATAGATTGGCTACTAGAGAATGGTTGCGGCGAAGGTTTACGAAGATAGAAAATTTTTTCTATGTATTGCTACAGTCATTTGCCCCAATAACTGTTCATGGCTCTTATCTTGGGGATATGCCTTTTTTCCAAGAGGTCAAACAAACTTGGTTAGAAAGTAAAAGAAGTAAAGAGAAAATTTCACCTGAAAAAGAATATCTACTAATGGAGATAGAGTTGTTGAAGGAGAAAATAGTAGAAAAAGAGTCTGAGTATAATTATGCGTTAGAAGAATTAAGTCGAGTTGAGCAGCAAAAAAATCAGTATCAAGCGCAGCTATTTTCGATTAGAGCACATAATGATAGGTTGGGAAAAAGGCTTGCTGGAATGCAGCAAGCAATAGAATATCCTGATAAATTTGATCAAATTCAAAATTGGGTTAATGAGAATTTTCCCTCAAGGTTGATTTTGCATAACAGAGCAGTTAGAGTTGCAGTTAAGAGCAAGTTCAACAACCCTATACTTGTATACAAGTGTCTAGCACGGCTTGCAAACGAGTACCGTGATGCAAGACGAAATGGTGGTAGTTTAGAGCATTTGTTTGAAGATCTAGGTGTTCAGTTAGCAAGAGTAGGAGATCAGGGCTTACTTAAGCAATGGAAAGATGAGTATTATATACGACACAATGGAATAAGTCGTTTTTTAGAATGGCATTTGAAAAAGGGTGTCGATAGAAATGAGTTAACAACTTTGAGAATATATTTCTTTTATGATGAAGATGATGAAATGGTTGTGATTGGTCATTTGCCGAGTCATCTAACAAATGATATGACTTAGCGTCTTACGAATAATGTTAATATCTTATAAGTACTAATCTTATTTGGAAAAATGATTTATAAAGACTTGCCTATCTAACTAGATGTGTCTCATACCAAATATGTTTGATCGGCTTTGAATAAGTGAATGGTGCATCGCTCCTTTGGGGAGGCGCACCCTACGGTTGGGATCGAACCGACGCGCCCCATGTCCCCATCAGCGCAAGCCGGCTTCGAAGCCATTCCCAAGGTTTTAAGACGCCGGTTGTTCGACGCGGGGCGACGTTAGCGCCCCGCTAGTTCCGGCGGCTCCTTGGGAATGGGTTTGGAGACGGGGTTTCGCCGCGCTGTTGGGGCGGGCTGGGATTGCCAAGGGGCTGGCCGCACAGCCCCTGGCCCGTTCGCCGGGCGGAACCGGCACCAAAATCAATCGTCCGCAAAGCGGACACAAATGCATTGTCGTCGCAACGGTGCGTCGCCCTTGCGGGATGATGCACCCTGCCTGTTGTTTGGGAAAACGGAAGATGTGCCCTGCCATTGATTAATGCAATAGAGCGCCTTCCCGCATAAAAACCGCCTAGCGGTGGGGGGGGTTAAAAATTATGGGGCAGTGTTCAAACGTCAAATGCATAAAAAAGCCCACCAACTGGCGGGCTAATGAACCTTAGATATTGGCTGATAATCCATAAATTAAAAAAACATACCAGCCCCTTCCATAGCACCAGCACCAAATCCGCCACCATTAAACTCACCCAACGATCCAAAGCCTATTTTCATATAAAAAAGAGCGGCCAGCAAGGCAAATCTAGAGCCCTTCCCTTTGATTTGTTGCGGAGAGTAACTTGACGAAAAATTACCTATTGAAGCACCTACGATTGGCCAACCACCACCAAATATCTCCGTTGAGCGAAATGTAATGGAAGGCGAAGAGCTTATCGCACAAACTAATTGATTTTCCGTTTCCCAAGAGACGAAGTTGCAATTTGTGAACCAAGAATTCTTAGCATCTGGAGAGAGTTTATACAACTTCGAGCTTGCAGCCTTTCTTACTCCGCCACGATCAAAATCAATAGTGTAATTCACAGCTCCAACAGCACCATCTGTTGAAGGAGACTGATCACTCATGTTATCTTTTTTAACTTCCAGAGAAATATTGCTTAACTGCCGCCCCTTCTCAAAATGCGTTACCCACTTCTCTTCTTTTGATTTTTCCAGCCATAAACTACCCATGCCATCATCGACATTTTGATTGACTTCAAAAACATTATTCCCTGGGTAAACAGTTCCAAGAAGAATCCAATCATTACCAGTTGCCAGCCTTATCTTAGCGGTATATACGTCAGCATGCGTACTTTGATTTAATATGTTGATTTTAACATGCTGAGCATATGAAGCCGCTGAGAAACCTACCAAAACCATGGCAGCAATGATTTTCATAAAATATCTCCTTTTCTGATTAGTGAATTCCTGCATGGGAAACAAACACTCACTCAATCTCACCCATGCACAACACGGAAAGTAAATCTTACTTAATTACACTAATCATACTAAGTGATTTATGTAACCGCTCTTGCGCTATAGCTTATATCAGGCATATTAACCTCAGCACACGCGACAAAAGCACATAAACATTTACTTACAAAATGCCATAATGCTACTGACATTTTGCCGTGTGCGCGTATGCTGAAACGGTTCAAGCCCGTAGGGTGCATCACTTCAAAAAGGAGAAGCCGATTAGACGCAATTTGATATGGGAAATGGTGCGTCGCCCCTACGGGGTGACGCACCCTACGAGTGGGACCTAACCGGCGCGCCCCATGTCCCCATCAGCGCAAGCCGGCTCCGAAGCCATTCCCAATGGTTTTAAGCCGCTGGTTGTTCGACGCGGGGCGACGTTAGCGCCCCGCTAGTTCCGGCGGCTCCTTGGGAATGGCTTCGGAGACGGGGTTTCGCCGCGCTGTTGGGGCGGCCTGGGATTGCCAAGGGGCTGGCCGCACAGCCCCTGGCCCGTTCGCCGGGCGGAACCGGCACCAAAATCAATCGTCCGCGCAGCGGACACAAAGCCTCGACACCACAACCGGTGCATCGCCCCTGCGGGGTGACGCATCCTACCCACGGCGAGACAAACGGCACGCCCGCAATGCGCGGCTTCCGCCCTACGAAATCCATTTACCATACCGCCCGGACAAAACAAAAAGGGCAAGCCCCAAGGCTTGCCCCTTCTCCATCTGTCGGCGGTGAACCCGCCGATCAAACCTTACTTCTTGCGTTGCGGCGGCAGGTCCGTGCAGGTGCCATGCGCCACTTCCGCCGCCATGCCGATGGACTCGCCCATCGTCGGGTGCGGGTGGATGGTCTTGCCGATGTCGGTCGCGTCGCAACCCATCTCGATCGCCAGGCACACCTCGCCGATCATGTCGCCTGCGTGCGGACCCACGATGCCGCCGCCGATGATCTGGTGGCTTTCGGCGTCGAAGATCAGCTTGGTGAAGCCTTCGTCGCGGCCGTTGGCGATGGCGCGGCCGGAGGCGGCCCACGGGAACACGCCCTTCTCGATCTTCAGGCCTTGCTTCTTGGCTTCGTCTTCGGTCACGCCCACCCAAGCCACTTCCGGATCGGTGTAGGCCACGCCCGGAATCACGCGGGCGTCGAAATAGGCCTTCTGGCCGGCGCAGTTTTCCGCCGCCACGTGGCCTTCATGCACGCCCTTGTGCGCCAGCATCGGCTGGCCGACGATGTCGCCGATGGCGAAGATGTGCGGCACATTGGTGCGCTGCTGCTTGTCCACCTGGATGAAGCCGCGGTCGGTCACCGCGATGCCGGCGTTTTCCGCGCCGATCAGCTTGCCGTTAGGCGCGCGGCCGGTCGCGTACAGCACCAGGTCGTAGCGTTGCGCTTCCTTCGGGGCTTGCTCGCCCTCGAAAGTCACCCACACGCCGTCTTCCTTCGGCTCCACGGCCACGGTCTTGGTGTTCAGCATGATGTTGTCGAAACGGTGCGCGTTCCACTTCTGCCATACCTTGACCAGGTCGCGGTCGGCGCCCTGCATCAGGCCATCCAGCATTTCCACCACGTCCAGGCGCGCGCCCAGCGTGGAGTAGACGGTGCCCATTTCCAGGCCGATGATGCCGCCGCCGATGATCAGCATGCGCTTGGCCACGCCCTTCAGCTCCAGCGCGCCGGTGGAGTCCACCACGCGCGGGTCGTTCGGGATGAACGGCAGCTTCACCACGCGGGAACCGGCGGCGATGATGGCGTTCTTGAATTTGACGATCTTTTTCTCGCCGGACTCTTCGCGGCCTTGGCCGGTGGTCACCGAGACTTCGATGTGGTGCGGATCGATGAAGTGGCCGTTGCCGCGCACGATCTCCACCTTGCGCGCCTTGGCCATGCCGCCCAGGCCGCCGGTCAGCTTGGCGATGACCTTTTCCTTGTAGCCGCGCAGCATGTCGATGTCCACTTCCGGCTTGCCGAACTTGATGCCGTTGGCGGCCAGGTGGCTCACTTCGTCGATCACCGCGGCGTTGTGCAGCAGCGCCTTGGACGGGATGCAGCCCACGTTCAGGCACACGCCGCCCAGGGTGGCGTAACGCTCGACGATGACCACTTTCAGGCCCAGGTCGGCCGCGCGGAAGGCGGCGGAGTAACCGCCGGGGCCGCCGCCCAGCACCATCACGTCGCATTCCACGTCGGCGCCGCCGCTATGGGAAGCGGCGACCGGAGCGGCTTGCGGCGCGAAGCCGGCCTGGGTGGTGGCGGAGGCGACGCCGGTGGTTTCCACCGGCTTCGGGGCGGCCGGAGCCGCGGCGGCTGCGCCGGCGGCTTCCAGGATGACGACCACGTCGCCCTCGGACACTTTGCCGCCCACGGCGACGCGCACTTCCTTGACGGTGCCGGCGGCTTCGGCCGGCACTTCCATGGTGGCCTTGTCGGTTTCCAGCGTGATCAGGCTGGCTTCTTTTTCAATCACGTCGCCCGGCTTGACGAACACTTCGATCACGTCCACGTTGTTGTGGCCGCCGATGTCCGGGACTTTCAATTCGATCAGATTGCTCATGGTTTTCCATCCGCAATGTTGGGAGGCCGGCGCAAAGCCGGCCGCCTCGAGTCTGGCTGATTCTGCAGGGTGGAACCTCCCCCCCGCATCCTGCGACAAGAAGGCGGAATGCCCCGGCCAAGCCGAGGCTTCCGCCCCGCCGTTACAGGATCAGACGGCGCACGTCGGTCAGCAGCTTGCCCAGGTGCACGGTGAAGCGCGCGGCGGCCGCGCCGTCGATCACGCGGTGATCGAAGGACAGGCTCAGCGGGCACATCAGGCGCGGCGCGAATTCCTTGCCGTTCCACACCGGCTTGATCTGCGACTTGCAGACGCCGAGGATGGCCACTTCCGGCGCGTTCACGATAGGCGTGAAGCTGGTGCCGCCGATGCCGCCCAGGGACGAGATGGTGAAGGTCGCGCCTTGCATGTCGGTCGGCTTCAGCTTGCCTTCACGGGCCAGCTTGGACAGGTCGGTCAGTTCCTGGGCGATCTGGCGCAGGCCCTTC
The DNA here is from genome assembly GCF_059047085.1 of Chromobacterium sp. INPA-IVC. NCBI lineage: Bacteria > Pseudomonadati > Pseudomonadota > Betaproteobacteria > Neisseriales > Chromobacteriaceae > Chromobacterium > Chromobacterium sp. INPA-IVC. The sequence continues at coordinate 504,699 of NZ_JBTNLS010000002.1, forward strand.
TTGTCCGCGTCCTTGATCACCGGCACCACCAGGCCGTTAGGCGTGTCGGCGGCGAAGCCGATGTGGTAGTACTGCTTCAGCACCAGGTTGTCGCCGTCCAGCGAGCTGTTGAAGTTCGGGAAGGCCTTCAGCGCTTCGGCGGCGGCCTTGATGATGAAGGCCAGCGGGCTGATCTTCAGGCCGGACTTTTCCCATTCCTTGCCCACGGTCTTGCGGAAGTCTTCCAGCTCGGTGATGTCGCACTCGTCGTTGAACGTGACGTGCGGGATCATCACCCAGTTGCGCGACAGATTGGCGCCGGAAATCTTCTGGATGCGCGACAGCGGCTTGGTTTCGATCGGGCCGAACTTGGCGAAGTCCACCTTCGGCCACGGCAGCAGGTCCAGACCCACACCGGAGCCAGCCGGCGCGGCGGCCGGGGCCAGAATAGCCGGGTTCTGCATCACGTCCTTGACGAAAGCCTTGACGTCGTCTTCGGTGACGCGGCCCTTGCGGCCGTTGCCCTTCACCTTGCCCAGGTCCACGCCCAGCTCGCGCGCCAGACGGCGCACGGACGGACCGGCGTGGGCCTTGGAGAAGGCGATTTCGTCGATGGCGGCGGCCACGGCTGCGGCTACCGGCGCCACGGCCGGAGCGGCTGCAGGCGCGGCGGCTACCGGGGCCGGAGCGGCCGGGGCTGCTGCCGGAGCCGGCGCAGCGGCGGCCGGAGCGGAAGCGGCGACTGCGCCCTCCACCACGACAATCAGGTCGCCTTCGCTGACCTTGTCGCCCACCTTGATCTTCACTTCCACCACGCGGCCGGCGGCGGTGGCCGGCACTTCCATGGTGGCCTTGTCGGTTTCCAGCGTGATCAGGCTGTCGTCGACGGCGATTTCATCGCCCACTTTGACCGTCACTTCGATCACGTCGACGCCGTTATGGCCGCCGATGTCCGGCACGCGGATTTCGCTGCGGCCGGACGCGGCGGACGCGGCGGGCGCTGCCGGCACGGCGGCGGGAGCGGCGGCGACCGGAGCCGGGGCAGCGGCCGGAGCGGCTGCGGGCGCCGGCGCGGCGGCTGCCGGGGCCGGAGCGGACGCGGTAGCGCCCACTTCGATGATGGCGATCACGTCGCCTTCGGAAATCTTGCCGCCCACGACGGCTTTCACTTCCTTGACCACGCCGGCGGCTTCGGCCGGCACTTCCATGGTGGCCTTGTCGGTTTCCAGGGTGATCAGGGAGTCGTCCACGGACACGGTCTGGCCCGGGGCGATGAATACTTCGATGATGTCTACGTTGCTGTGACCGCCGATGTCGGGCACTTTCAGTTCGATCAGATTGCTCATGAGCTTTCCATTCGTAGGGCGGAAGCCCCTCTCGGGGCATTCCGCCGGATATCCGCTACAGATTCGCTTGCCTTGCAAAGACGGAAGGCCCCGGCCTGGGCCGGGGCTTCCATCCTGGAATTACACCTTCCAGCTCGGCAGCTTGTCAGTCTTGATGCCGTACTTGGCGATGGCTTCCGCCACCTTGGCGCCGTCGATCTTGCCGTCGCGGGCCAGAGCGGACAGAGCCGCCAGCGCCACGTGGTAGCGATCCACCTCGAAGAAGGAGCGCAGGTTGGCGCGGCTGTCCGAGCGGCCGAAGCCGTCGGTGCCCAGCACGACGTAGCGGCCCGGCACGTAGGCGCGGATCTGGTCGGCGTAGTTGCGGATGTAGTCGGTCGCGGCGATCACCGGGCCGTTGCGGCCGGCCAGCTGCTGCTCGACGTAGGAGGACTGGGCCTCGGCGGTCGGGTTCAGCAGGTTGTGGCGCTCGGCTTCCATGCCGTCGCGGCGCAGCTGGTTGAAGGAGGTCACGCTCCAGATGTCGGCGCCGATGCCAAAGTCGGCCTTCAGCAGATCGGCCGCGGCCATCACTTCGCGCAGGATGGTGCCGGAGCCCATCAGCTGCACCTTGACCTTGGCGTCGCCGCCGTCCTGCAGCAGGTACATGCCCTTCAGGATGCCCTCTTCCGCACCTGCCGGCATCGCCGGGTGAACGTAGTTTTCGTTCATCAGGGTCAGGTAGTAGAAGACGTCTTCCTGTTCGGCGTACATGCGGCGCATGCCGTCCTGCACGATCACGGCCAGCTCGTAGGCGAAGGTCGGGTCGTAGCTGATGCAGTTCGGGATCAGGCCGGCCTGGATGTGGCTGTGGCCGTCTTCGTGCTGCAGGCCTTCGCCGTTCAGCGTGGTGCGGCCGGCGGTGCCGCCCAGCAGGAAGCCGCGGGCGCGCATGTCGCCGGCAGCCCAGGCCAGGTCGCCGATGCGCTGGAAGCCGAACATCGAGTAGTAGATGTAGAACGGAATCATCGGCTGGCTGCTGTTGGCGTAGCTGGTCGCCGCGGCGATCCAGTCGGCCATCGCGCCCGGCTCGTTGATGCCTTCCTGCAGGATCTGGCCGTCCTTGGATTCCTTGTAGAACATCAGCTGGTCATGGTCCTGCGGCACGTAGTTCTGACCCTGGGTGGACCAGATGCCGTACTGGCGGAACATGCCTTCCATGCCGAAGGTGCGGGACTCGTCCGGCACGATCGGCACCACGCGCTTGCCGACGTTCTTGTCCTTCATGATGGTGCCCAGCATGCGGACGAAGGCCATCGTGGTGGAGAACTCGCGGTCGCCCGACGCTTGCAGCTGCGCGTCGAAGGCGGACAGTTCCGGCACCGCCAGCGGGTGGTTGACCGGATTGCGGGCCGGCAGGTAGCCGCCCAGCGCCGCGCGGCGTTCGCGCATGTACTTCATTTCCGGGCTGTCTTCGGCCGGTAGGTAGTACGGCACGTTCGGCAGGTCGGCGTCGGACACCGGGATGCCGAAGCGGTCGCGGAAGTTGCGCAGGCTGTCCAGGTCCATCTTCTTGGCCTGGTGGGCGATGTTCTTGGCTTCGCCGGACGCGCCCATGCCGTAACCCTTGATGGTCTTGGCCAGGATCACGGTCGGACGGCCGTTGGCGTTGTAGCTGGCCTGGTGGTAGGCCGCGTACACCTTGTGCGGATCATGGCCGCCGCGATTGAGATTCCAGATCTCTTCGTCGGACATGTTGGCCACCATTTCGCGCAGCTCCGGGTACTTGCCGAAGAAATGCTCGCGAACGTAGCCGCCGTCCTTGGACTTGAAGGTCTGGTAGTCGCCATCCACGCACTCGTCCATGCGCTTCTTCAGCAAGCCCTTGGTGTCCATGGCCAGCAGCGGGTCCCAACGGGAGCCCCAGATGACTTTCAGCACGTTCCAGCCGGAACCGCGGAAGTCGCCTTCCAGTTCCTGGATGATCTTGCCGTTGCCGCGCACCGGACCGTCCAGGCGCTGCAGGTTGCAGTTGATCACGAACACCAGGTTGTCCAGGCCTTCGCGGGCGGCCATGGCGATGGCGCCCAGCGATTCCGGCTCGTCCATCTCGCCGTCGCCGCAGAAGCACCACACCTTGCGGCCCATGGTCTTGGCCAGGCCGCGGCTTTCCAGGTACTTCAGGAAGCGGGCTTGGTAGATGGCCATCAGCGGGCCCAGGCCCATCGATACGGTCGGGAACTGCCAGAAGTCCTTCATCAGCCACGGGTGCGGATAGGAGGACAGGCCTTGGCCGTCCACTTCCTGGCGGAAGTTGTCCATCTGGTCGGCCGACAGGCGGCCTTCCATGAAGGCGCGGGAATACACGCCCGGGGCGATGTGGCCCTGGAAGTAGATCAGGTCGCCGTCCTGGTTTTCATTCTGGGCGCGCCAGAAATGGTTGAAACCGACGTCGTACAGCGTGGCGGAGGACTGGAAGGACGCGATGTGGCCGCCCAGCTCCAGATCCTTCTTGCCGGCGCGCAGCACCATGGCCGCGGCGTTCCAGCGGTTGATCGAGCGGATGCGGTGCTCCATCTCGTGGTTGCCCGGCGACTTGGCTTCTTTGCCGACGGGGATGGTGTTCTGGTACGCGGTGGTGGCATCGAACGGCAGGTGGGCGCCGCGGCGGCGGGTGCGCTCGACCATGGTCTCCAGCAGGAAGTGCGCGCGTTCTGCGCCTTCGTTGTCCAGCACCGATTCCAGCGCTTCAGTCCACTCCTGGGTTTCCAACGGATCGATATCGTCAGGGAAAGTTGCAGCCATCTCTGGTCCTCACAGCGGGTGACTTCGGGGACCGAGTCTCGAACCGGCCGGCCCCGCGTTTATGCTATCGGCTCGGAAGCGAGCCAATGATTTGATTTGCGATTATAAACGAACAGTTTCGCAAATAAAAATGTTCATTTTCGAATGAGCATCGTGCGACCACGCCAGTGTACGACTGGATGGATTCGCAAAGGAATAGCCGTCGACGGCTAAGACAGCTGGAAGTCGCGAAAAAAACAGATGTTGCGCCGCATCATGTTGTTTTTTTGCGATAAACAACGCGTTCCTGAAACAATTGTTTCAATTCCGCGCAGCCTTGCGTTCCTCCTTGGCCAGCCTTTCCACCTCGCGCAGACGGGCTTCCAGCATGGATCGCAGATAGAAGTCGTCGCCCTTGGCCTTGCCGGCCAGCTGGTACTGCTCCAGCGCCGCGCCGTAGCGTTGTTCGTAATAGAACGCATTGCCCAGCGCGGCATGGTAGCGCAGCGGGTCCTTGTCGGCGTACAGCTTGGCCTCGCGCCGATACAGCGCCGGATCGTCGCGCCGGTTGTCCAGCAGCTGGCGCAGCTGCGCCTGGGCGGCCTTGCGGTCGCCGCCGTCCAGCGCCACATCCAGCTGGGCCAGCTGCAGCGACTCGCTGCGCGGGAAGACCGACAGGCCGTCCCTGGCCGCGCGGGCGGCGGCGGCCCAGTCGCGGCCGTCGCGGGCGATCTCTACCTCCAGCCCGTACAGCATCGGGTTGTCCGGCAGCTTGGCGCGCGCCTTGGCCAGGGCCTCGCTGGCGCCGGCGCGATCATGCTGCATCAGTTTGGCCAGAGCCAGACCGTACCAATTAGCGCCCTCGCTGAGGAACAGCCCGCGCTGCAGCGCGCTGTTGTAATGGGAAACCGCCTCTTCCGGCGACAGGGTGAGGACGCGCAGCTTCTCGCGCACCAGCAAGTAGTCGATGCTGTCGGCGCGCATCCGCACCGGGTAGTCCAGCGCGCGGTTCTGCGCCTCGCTGATCCGCTCCAGCGTCACCGGGTGGGTGCGCAAGAAAGCGTAGGCGGTGTTGTCGCTATAGCGGCTGGCCTGCTCCAACCGCTGGAAAAAGGACGCCATATAGCGCACGTCGAAGCCGGCGGCGCCCATGTATTGCATGCCGACGCGGTCCGCCTCGCGCTCGAAATCGCGCGAGAACGCCAGCTGGCGGGAAATGGACAGGCCCATGCCGGCCGACACCGCGCCCATCGCGCCCTCGCCGCTGCCGGCCTTGGCCGCCAACGCGGCGGCGACGATGGTGCCCAGCAGCAGCAAGGGACTGGTGGCGCTGTTGGCCGCCTGCATCCGCGCGATGTGGCGCTGGGCGACGTGGGCGGTCTCGTGGCCGAGCACGGCAGCCAGCTCGCCCTCGCTCTGGGTGGCCAGCAGCAGGCCGATGTTGACGCCGACGTAGCCGCCGGGCATGGCGAAGGCGTTGATGCCGGGATCCGCGACGCAGAAATAGGTGAAATGAACGCCGGGCACGCCGGCGGCCGCGGCCAGCCGGCCGCCGATGCCGTTCAGATAGGCGTTGACCTCGGGGTCGTCCACCACGTCGCCGGCTTCCCGCATCGCGCGCAGCGCGTCGCGGCCGATGCGCGACTCGTCGGACAATGACAGCGAGGCGTCGGAAATCTCGCCCAAGTCGGGCAGATCGGCGCGGACGGCCAGCGGCTGGGCCAGCATGGAGGCCAGCAGCGCGCGCAGCAGGCTTTTCTTCGCGAAGCTCATGGCAGCCGCGAACGGATCAAGCCGGCATCGGCAAAGCCGCGCGCAATGTTGAACAATTGCACCAATTCGCCATGACGAAAGGGTTCATCCAGGCTTGCCGCGCGGGGCGGCTTCTGCAACACGAACAGCAGGCGGCTTTTCATCATAGGGCTTATGATAGCCGCGAACGATGCGAAATGGCATGCGCGCAATTGTGCGCAATGTTAAACAATTGTAGCGCGCAGCCATGACAGCCGGATTCCGCTAGACTCGATCGCATTCCCCCACCGGTGCCCCGCCATGCCCACACTGCCCTCCGCCCCGATCCGCCTCACCGCTCCGGATGGCCGCGCAGCCTTCGGCGTTTACCAGGGCATCGTGCCCGAGCTGAGCTGGCGGACCTTGGCGCTGACGCCGCTGCAGCGCTTGTCCCGCAAGCTGCACCACAAGCGCTGGCAATACGCGGCCCTCGCCCACGATGATTTCCTGATCGCCGCCGCAGTGGTGGACGTGGGCTGGAACGGCACCGCCTTCGCCTACCTGTTCGACCGCAAGCGAGGCGAAGTGATGGCCGCCGCCAACGCCAACGGCCTGCCCGGCATCGGCGTGAGCATGGCCGACCGCGCCTTCGGCGACGCCCGCTTCCGCCTCCCCGGCAAGCGCTTCGCCTTCGAGCGCGCCGGCGACGTTCTGCGCCTGAGCGTGGCCAGCCGCGAACTGAGCCTGGACGCCGAGATCGACCTCTCCGCGATGCCGCCGGTGCTGGCGGTGGTGGCGCCGGCCAATTACCTGGCCCACAGCACCCACAAGAGCGGCGGCCTGCCCGTGCGCGGCGAAGCGCGCTGCGCGGCCGGGCGCTACGACCTGGCCGCCGCGACCGCCTCGCTCGACTACTCCAACGGCCTGCTGGCCCGCGAAACGCGCTGGCGCTGGGCCAGCGCCCACGGCGCCGGCATCGGCTTCAATCTGCAGCAGGGCTATATGGGCAACGAGGAAAACGCGGTATGGCTGGACGGCCGGCTGTGGCGCGTCGGCGCGGCGACATTCGACTACCAAGCGGAAAACCCGCTGGCGCCATGGCGCATCCGCAGCGACGACGGTATGGTGGATCTGACCTTCACGCCGGAAGGCGCGCGGCGCGAGGACAAGAACCTGATCATCGCCGCCAGCCGCTATGTGCAGCCGGTGGGCCGCTTCGACGGAGAACTGATCGACCCCGACAGCGGAACGCGCCACGCGGTGCGCGCGCTGGCCGGCGTCACCGAGGACCATGTCTCGCGCTGGTAGGATTGCGCTGCTCACCCAAGACTTTGAACAGGCTATCAAGATGCTGCTGTTGAAATTGCTGCTGGTGCCGGCGCTGATCTGGCTGATCAGCGCCGCCGCCAGAAAATGGGGGCCGGGCGTGGCCGGCGCGCTGGCCGGCTTTCCGGTGATCACCGGATCGATCCTGCTGATACTGACGCTGGAGCAAGGGCCGGACTTCGCCCGCCAGGCGGCGCTCGCTTCGGCGATGGGCGCCGCCGCCAACGTGGTGTTCGGCATCGCCTACAGCTGGTCGGCGTTGCGCTGGCGCTGGCCGCTGTGCCTGCCGCTGGGCGTGGTCGGCTACGCGCTCGCCGTCGTCGCCAGCCAGGCCGCGGCGCTGCCGCCGTGGGCCGCGGCGATGCTGGGCCTGGCCTTCCTGCCCTTGGCCGGCTTCCTGTTTCCCGCTCCGCCCGCCACGGCGAACACTCTTCCCCGCGAAGCCGGCATGGCGCCGCGGATGGCAGCCGGCGCGCTGCTGGTGCTGATCATCACCAGCCTGTCGCAACGGCTGGGCCCATCGCTCAGCGGCGTGCTGGCGGTGTTTCCGGTGCTGGCCAGCGTGCTGGGCGTCTTCACCCACGCCAGCGCCGGCCCCGCCGCCGCCATCCGCCTGCTGCGCGGCATGGTGCGCGGCTTCTACGCCTTCATCGCCTTCTGCCTGGCGCTGGCCAGCGCGCTGGACGCGCTGCGGCCGGCCTCCGCCTTCCTGCTGGCGCTGAGCCTGGCGGTGCTGGTGCAACTGGCGGTAATGTGGTTGGGGCGGCATCGCCACTGAGAGCGGCTAACAAAACCCCTGATGCTGCGTTGCGCCGACTTGCCGTACTGCTTGTACTGTCTGCGTCGGCGCGCCTTGCCTCAGCCGTAAAACTGAATTTTGTTAGCCACTCTAAACCGGCAATGAAAAACGCCCCATACGGGGCGTCGGAATGCGGAACCGGATCGCGCTCAGCGCGCGCCCACCGGCCACACGGTGCGGCCGTATTGCTCGTTCAGCACGGTGGCCATCGCCAGATAGATGGCGCTGGCGCCGCAGACGATGCCCTCGAAGCCGGCGATCATGCCGATCACGGCATTGCCGGTGAAGTCGCGCGCCGCCAGCAGGAAGAACAGCACGGTCAGCGAAGCGAACACGAACTGCTTGACCCGCGGGTAGTTGACGGTGCCCGCCAGCATGAACAGCGTGAACACGCCCCACATCAGCAGGTACCAACCCATATAGCCTTCCGGCGTCGGATCGGCCAGGCCGGTCTTGGGCAGCACGATCAGCAGCACCAGGCTCAGCCAGAACAGGCCGTAGGACAGGAAGGCGGTGACGCCGAAGGTGTTGCCGCGGCGAAATTCCATGATGCCGGCGATAATCTGCGCCAGGCCGCCGTAACACAGGCCCATCGCCAGAATCATCGCGCTGATCGGATAGAAGCCGGCGTTGTGGATATTGAGAAGAATGGTGGTCATGCCGAAGCCCATCAGGCCCAGCGGGGCCGGGTTGGCCAGTTTTTCGTTCACGAAACGCTCCAGAATAAGCAAGCAGTAATATTTAAGGAGGCGCGATTCTAGGCAAGCCGGACCACCACGGCAAGGAGATTCGTCAAACTCTGTATAATTAGCATAAGGACCGATTTCGCTTGCAATCCTGCTCCAGCGCCCCCATCTGTACAGACCGCTTCGGCCGCGAATTTCTGTCATGATCCCGCCGACTGGTGGTAGCATGCCGCCCGGACTAGAGCAAAACATCCAGAGCGCATTCACCTGTGCGCCCGCCGGACGCACAGGTGAATCCGTCCCGATATCCGCATAGGAAACCGCACCCATGGACCGACTGAATACCCTGCTCGAACACAACCGCGCCTTCGTGGAAAACCGCGAGTACGAGCAATACAAGACCGACAAGTTTCCCGGCAAGGGCCTGGCCATCCTGGCCTGCATGGACGCCCGGCTGGTGGAGCTGCTGCCCAAAGCGATGGGTCTGAAGAACGGCGACGCCAAGCTGATCAAGAACGCCGGCGCGCTGATCACCCACCCCTGGGGCTCGGTGATGCGCAGCCTGATCATGGCGGTGTACGAGCTGCGCGCCGACGAGATCTGCGTGGTCGCCCACCGCGACTGCGGCATGCGCGCGGTCGATCCGCAGCGCGTGCTTGACCACGCGATGGAACGCGGCGTGTCGGAAGACACCATCGCCACCCTGCGCGCGGCCGGCATCGATCTGGACGGCTGGCTGAAGGGCTTCGACAACGTGTCCGACAGCGTGCGCCACACCGTGCAGACCATCCGCAACCATCCGCTGATGCCCAAGGACGTGCCAGTGCACGGCATGGTGATCCACCCGTCCACCGGCCGACTGGAAATGGTGATCAACGGCTACGGCGACGAGGAAGCGCCTGCCGAATGAACGCCCGCGTCGGCGTGTTCGGCGGCACTTTCGATCCCGTCCACCACGCCCACCTGCGCATGGCGCGCGCCTTCGCCGACGAACTGGCGCTCGACGAAGTCAGGCTGATTCCCGCCGGCCAGCCCTACCATAGACAGGAAGGGCCGCGCGCCAGCGCCGCGCAACGCCTGGACATGGTAAAGCTGGCCATCGCCGCCGACGCCAGGCTGACGGTGGACGAGCGCGAAATCCGCCGCCATCGTCCCGCCTACACCGTGGACACGCTGCGCGAACTGCGCGCCGAGCTGGGCGCAGCCGCCGAACTGTGGTTTCTGGTCGGCGGCGACTCGCTGGCGGCGCTGTCCTCCTGGAAGGATTGGCGCGAGCTGTTCCGCCTCGCCAACCTCGCCGTCGCGATGCGGCCCGGCTTCGATCCGGCCGCCCTCCCCCCCGAAGTCCGCCAAGAGTGGCAGGCCCGCCAAGTATCTGATTTTTCAAATCGAACGGCTTCCGGTACAATCCGCCCCCTGGCCCTCCCGCCGCTCGATCTGTCCGCCACCCGCCTGAGGGCCCAGCTGGCCGCCGACGAGCCGGTGGAAGGTCTGATCGATCCCGCCGTGCTGGCCTATATCCGCCGGCAGCGGCTATACCGGTAGGGCACCGCCCTACCCGCTCTTTTTGGTACCTCTTGCCGGCGCCTGTGCCTGCTATGTACCGGCACAGGAAAAGGAATCATGGAAATTCAAGAAATCAGCAAACTGGCCGTAGAGGCTCTGGAAGACGTCAAGGGCAAGGACATCATCGAACTGGATACCAGCGAGCTCACCTCGCTGTTCCAACGCATGATCGTCGCCACCGGCGACTCCAACCGCCAAGTGAAGGCGCTGGCCAACAGCGTGCAGGTGAAACTGAAGGAAGCCGGCGTGGACATCGTCGGCAGCGAAGGCCACGAAAGCGGCGAATGGGTGCTGGTGGACGCCGGCGACGTGGTGGTGCATGTGATGCTGCCCGCCGTGCGCGACTACTACGACATCGAGGCGCTGTGGGGCGGCCAGAAACCGAGCTTCGCGCTGGGCGCCGCCAAGCCGTGGTCGGCGGTATAAACTGACCGAACAAGGGCGGGTTCTTCCCGCCCTTTCTTTTTTCCCCTCCGCACAAGCCCTTCCCGATGAAAATCACCATACTCGCCGTCGGCACCAAAATGCCGCGCTGGGTCGACGAGGCCTATACCGATTACGCCAAGCGCTTCGGCCGCGACATCACGCTGGAACTGAAAGAGATCAAGCCGGAGAAGCGCGGCGGCGGCGTCACCGCCGAGAAGGGCATCGCCGCCGAGCACGAGCGGCTGATCGCCGCCATCCCGCCGCGCGCGCGGCTGGTGGTGATGGACGAGCGCGGCAAGAACTGGACCTCGGTCAAGCTGGCAGAGGGATTGAAGGAATGGATGGCCGGCGGCGACGACGTGGTCTTCATCATCGGCGGCGCCGACGGCCTGTCGCAAGAGCTGAAGCAGCGCGCCGATGTGCTGCTGCAATTGTCGGCGATGACATTGCCGCACGGCATGGTGCGGGTGATGCTGGCCGAACAGATCTACCGCGCCTACTCCATCCTCAACAACCACCCTTATCATCGCGAATAGCGCGCCCTCGCTCGACCATGAAAACAGCCCCGCGGCCTGAGCCGACGGGGCTGTCGTTTTTTGCGGCCCTGCCGCGCGCAAGGCGCGGCGGGGCTAAGCGCTTACTTCCAGCTGGATGCCATCACCGGCTGCAACGCCGCCTGGTAATCGGCCGGCAGGGTCATCTGCCCCGCCGCCGGCGGGTTGAACGCCGCCATCGCCGTCACCAGCGCCTGCACCTGCGAAGCCGCCAGCGCCTTGCCGTCGCCGGAGCGGATGGTTTCCAGCTGGTTGGCGGCATTGCCGAACCAGTTTTCCACCACCACCTTGTCGCCGCCGCCGATCACGCTGACCTCCAGGCTGTTGTTCTGCTTGCGGAACCACAGCTGGTCGGCGTTGACGCCCGGGTCGAATTCCAGCGCGTCCTGCCCGCCGGAATCCTGCACCAGATCCGCGCCGTCGCCGCGGCCGAAACGGTAGGTATCGTTGCCGTTACCACCATTCAGCGTATCGTTGCCGATGCCGCCGCGCAGCGTGTCGTTGCCTTCCTCGCCGAACAGGCCGTCGTCGCCCGCTCCGCCTTCGATCAGGTCGTTGCCGGCCCCGCCGTACAGCGAGTCGTTGCCGCCGTTGCCCTGAATCCAATCGTCGAAATTGCCGCCGCGCAGCGTATCGCCCAGCTCGGTGCCCACTAGCGGCAACTCCCGCACCATCAGCTGGTCGGCCGTCCACTTCACGCCGCTGGCGAAAGTGATCTGCTCGATCCAGTACAGCTTGTCGACGAACCAGTTCTGCACCGTCACACTGTCCTGGCCATTGATGTGGCGGAACACCATATCGTTGCCACTGCGCAGCACCTGGATGTCGCTTTCCTTGATACCGGTACCGAATCGAATCTCATCACGGAATCCATCGCCATCACTCAACATGAGAGCCTTATCCAGAATGACATCCTGTCCATCGCCCAGATTGAACAGATACAGGTCTTGCGCCTGACTGCCGGTCAGCGTGTCGTTGCCGGCGCCGCCTTCCAGGGTATTTTTATAGCCATACCAGGCTGCGGTCAGCACATCGTTGCCCGCGCCGCCCCGCAAGGTATCGCCTTCGATACGGAAATTACCGCCATCACCGCCGATCAGCGTGTCGTCGCCGTCGCCGCCTTCCAGCAGGTCCGCGCCGTTGCCGCCGTTCAGCAGATCGTTGCCGATGCCGCCCTGCAGCGTATCCTGGCCTTCCCCGCCATACAGCTTGTCGTTGCCCTCTCCGCCTTGCAGCAGATCGTTGCCGTAGCCGCCATCCAATGTGTCGTCGCCGGCTTCGCCCTGCAGCGTATCGTCGCCATATTCGCCAAACAACTGATCATCGCCGATGCCCCCATTGAGGGTGTCGTTGTCGCCATCGCCCTTCAGCACATCGTTACCAGCACCGCCCAGTATCCAGTCACGGACATTGCCGCCTTGCAGCGTGTCAGCCAGCTCGGTGCCCACTAGTGGCAACTCCCGCATCATCAGGTCTTCCGCCGTCCACTTCACGCCACTGGCGAAAGTGATCTGCTCGATCCAGTACAGCTTGTCGACGAACCAGTTTTGCACCGTCACACTGTCCTGGCCATTGATGTGGCGGAACACCATATCGTTGCCACTGCGCAGCACCTGGATGTCGCTTTCCTTGATACCGGTACCGAATCGAATCTCATCACGGAATCCATCGCCATCACTCAACATGAGAGCCTTATCCAGAATGACATCCTGTCCATCGCCCAGATTGAACAGATACAGGTCTTGCGCCTGACTGCCGGTCAGCGTGTCGTTGCCGGCGCCGCCTTCCAGGGTATTTTTATAGCCATACCAGGCTGCGGTCAGCACATCGTTGCCCGCGCCGCCCCGCAAGGTATCGCCTTCGATACGGAAATTACCGCCATCACCGCCGATCAGCGTGTCGTCGCCGTCGCCGCCTTCCAGCAGGTCCGCGCCGTTGCCGCCGTTCAGCAGATCATTGCCGATGCCGCCCTGCAGCGTATCCTGGCCTTCCCCGCCATACAGCTTGTCGTTGCCCTCTCCGCCTTGCAGCAGATCGTTGCCGTAGCCGCCATCCAATGTGTCGTCGCCGGCTTCGCCCTGCAGCGTATCGTCGCCATATTCGCCAAACAACTGATCATCGCCGATGCCCCCATTGAGGGTGTCGTTGTCGCCATCGCCCTTCAGCACATCGTTACCAGCACCGCCCAGTATCCAGTCACGGACATTGCCGCCTTGCAGCGTGTCAGCCAGCTCGGTGCCCACTAGTGGCAACTCCCGCATCATCAGGTCTTCCGCCGTCCACTTCACGCCACTGGCGAAAGTGATCTGCTCGATCCAGTACAGCTTGTCGACGAACCAGTTCTGCACCGTCACACTGTCCTGGCCATTGATGTGGCGGAACACCATATCGTTGCCACTGCGCAGCACCTGGATGTCGCTTTCCTTGATACCGGTACCGAATCGAATCTCATCACGGAATCCATCGCCATCACTCAACATGAGAGCCTTATCCAGAATGACATCCTGTCCATCGCCCAGATTGAACAGATACAGGTCTTGCGCCTGACTGCCAGTCAGCGTGTCGTTGCCGGCGCCGCCTTCCAGGGTATTTTTATAGCCATACCAGGCTGCGGTCAGCACATCGTTGCCCGCGCCGCCCCGCAAGGTATCGCCTTCGATACGGAAATTACCACCATCACCGCCGATCAGCGTGTCGTCGCCGTCGCCGCCTTCCAGCAGGTCCGCGCCGTTGCCGCCGTTCAGCAGATCGTTGCCGACGCCGCCACGCAGCGTGTCGTTGCCGTCTTCGCCGAACAGGCCGTCGTCGCCCGCTCCGCCTTCGATCAGGTCGTTGCCGGCCCCGCCGTACAGCGAGTCGTTGCCGCCGTTGCCCTGAATCCAATCGTCGAAATTGCCGCCGCGCAGCGTATCGCCCAGCTCAGTGCCCACCAGCGGCACGCCTTGCTTCATCAGTTGGTCGGCCGTCCACTTCACGCCGCTGGCGAAGGTGATCTGCTCGATCCAGTACAGCTTGTCGACGAACCAGTTCTGCACCGTCACGCTGTCCCGGCCGTTGACGTGGCGGAACACCATGTCGTTGCCGCTGCGAACCACCTGGATGTCGCCTTCCTTGATGTCGGCGCCGAAACGCAGCTCATCGCGGTACGTATCGGCATCGCTGATGGTGTAGGCCTTGTCCAGAATCACGTCCTGGCCGTCGCCCAGATTGAACAGGTATAGGTCCTGGGCATGGCTGCCGGTCAGCGTGTCGTTGCCGACGCCGCCTTCCAGCGTGTTGCCATAACCGTTCCACGCCGCGGTCAGCACATCGTTGCCGGCGCCGCCGCGCAGCGTGTCGCCTTCCAGCCGGTAAGATCCGCCATCGCCGCCAATCAGCGTGTCGTCGCCGTCGCCGCCTTCCAGCAGGTCCGCGCCGTTGCCGCCGTTCAGCAGATCGTTGCCGATGCCGCCCTTCAGCGTGTCGTTGCCGTCTTCGCCGAACAGGCCGTCGTCGCCCGCTCCGCCTTCGATCAGGTCGTTGCCGGCCCCGCCGTACAGCGAGTCGTTGCCGCCGTTGCCCAGCATCCAGTCGTCGACGTTGCCGCCGCGCAGCGTGTCGCCCAGCTCGGTGCCCACCAGCGGCACGCCTTGCTTCATCAGTTGGTCGGCCGTCCACTTCACGCCGCTGGCGAAGGTGATCTGCTCGATCCAGTACAGCTTGTCGACGAACCAGTTCTGCACCGTCACGCTGTCCCGGCCGTTGACGTGGCGGAACACCATGTCGTTGCCGCTGCGAACCACCTGGATGTCGCCTTCCTTGATGTCGGCGCCGAAACGCAGCTCATCGCGGCGTACG